>NZ_JBFUBR010000012.1:0-311110 GCF_056405655.1 Pseudomonas sp. P1_F7 | reverse complement strand
TCAACACCTCTTTTTCAACTCCCTTTTGGCTTCGATGAACTGAAGCACCTGCTGTCGAAAACCGAGTAACTCGTTGTTTACCAAGGAGTTTTCCGTTTCGACTGCGCCGGAAGTGGGGCGAATTATAGACACCTGGAATCTGCCGTCAACCACTATTTACGCCTTTTTGGCGGAAGAGCCCTTTTTAGCCATTAGACGCGGGATTCGACGAGCCAAAGGCGGTAGCCGCAGCACTAACAGCAATGCACCTATAGAGGCATAAATCGCCCACTCCTTCAGGTCGGCGCGCACAATCCAGAGCATATGCAGTAATCCAAGCCCGAGAATGACATACGCCAGGCGATGCAACTTCTTCCAGCGGGAACCCAATCGTCGCTGACTGTATCGATTGGAAGTCACTGACAATGCCAGCAAACCAAGAAAACCCAACACCCCGACAATAATGTAAGGCCGCTTGCGCAACTCGACACCCAGCTGCGACCAGTCAAAACCGAGAATGAATGCACAATAACTACTGAGGTGGAGCAGCACATAGGCAAAGCACCACAATCCCAACTGCCGCCGCACGGCATTCCACCCCGCCCAACCGGTGAGTTTCTGCAACGGCGTCAAGCTCAAGATTACGAGCAGCAGAACAAGCGCCCCCAAACCCAGCCGGTCGACCAGTACCTTGCCCGGATCCGGCCCGAGAACATCTTCCCAGGCCTGATACAACCACAGCAGCGGCCACACCAGCACCACGACAAAGACACCGATACGCCAAAACGGATAGCACATCAGTAGTTCTTCCTCAGGTCGAGCCCCGTATATAGAGAGGCGACTTCCTCTGAATAGCCGTTGAACATTTGCGTGTCACGTATATTGGGCTTGAACAAGCCACTGGGCAGGCGGCGTTCACGAGCCTGAGTCCAGCGAGGATGATCAACAGTGGGATTCACGTTCGCATAAAAGCCATATTCATCCGCAGCAATGCTCTGCCAGGTGGTTTTCAGCTGCTCGCTGACCAGACTGATGCGCACAATGGACTTGATGCTCTTGAAGCCATATTTCCAGGGCACCACCAAACGCAACGGCGCGCCGTTCTGATTAGGCAATTCTCGCCCGTACATGCCTACCGCAAGAATCGCCAACGGGTTCATCGCCTCATCCAGACGCAGCCCCTCTATATATGGCCAGTCGATCAAGGCAAAACCGGAGCGCTGCCCCGGCATGCTTTTGGGATCCTGCAGGGTTTCGAAGCGGATGAATCTGGCTTTCGAGGTCGGCTCGACCTCCTTGAGCAAGGCCGAGAGGGGAAAACCGATCCAGGGAATGACCATCGACCAGGCCTCCACACAGCGCAAACGGTAGATTCGCTCCTCCAGCTGATACGGTTTCATGAAGTCTTCGATCGCATACCGCCCAGGCTTGCCCACCTCCCCATCCACCACCACCGACCACGGCTCCGTCTTCAGCGTGCCGGCATTGGCAGCCGGATCACCTTTCTCGGTGCCGAACTCATAGAAGTTGTTGTAGTGGGTCGCATCCTTGAAGGGTGTGATTGCCTCATCCTTGACGCTGACCGCACCCCACTGGGTAGCCGGAAGTTTTTCGCTGAACCAGGCAGGCGCCTTGCCGGGCTCGACATCCGGGTAACGCGCAGCATCGCCAGCGCTGGCCCATTGCGGCAGGCTGCCCAGAGCGAAGCCGGCAACCGTGGCGCCGAGCACATTGCGTCGAGTTAGATAGAGTGATTCAGGCGTGACGTCCGACTCGTGGCAGTCGGACGCTCTGGAGACTTTGATCAGCATGGTTACTCCGCAGCTTTGGAGGACAGATGCACCCATAGACTGCGGAGTATGAGGGAAATTACGCGCTCTTGTTACGGCGAAGACGTAACAGGTATTGAACCGGGCCAGAGGCTGCATAGGCGAGAAACACCAGCAGCAGGATGCGCGGCGGGTCACTGAACACCACTGCGAACACCAGCACCACGGCGAGAATCGCCACGAAAGGCACTCGCCCCTTCAGGTCCAGCTCCTTGAAGCTGTTGTACTTGATGTTGCTGACCATCAGCATGCCGGCCGCCGCCACCATCAGTGCAACCAGGAAGGACATCTTGGAACCCTGGATGCCGTAATCGCTGAACGCCCAAACGATACCTGCAACCACACCCGCAGCGGCGGGACTGGCCAGACCGATGAAGTAGCGCTTGTCCGCTGTACCGACCTGCGTATTGAAGCGTGCGAGACGCAATGCCGCGCCCGCCACATAGATGAAGGCGACCATCCAGCCGACCTTGCCCATATCACCCAAGGCCCAACCGAAGGCCAGCAATGCCGGGGCGACACCAAAAGCAACCATGTCCGACAGCGAGTCGTACTCGGCACCAAAGGCGCTCTGGGTATTGGTCATACGGGCTACGCGGCCATCAAGGCCATCGAGCACCATGGCGACGAAGATCGCGATGGCCGCAAACGCGAAATACTTGCTCGCATTGGCCGAGTCACCAGCACTCAGGGCCGCCTGGGCACTCATCGAGTTGATGATGGAATAGAACCCTGCGAACAGGTTCGCAGTGGTGAACAGATTCGGCAGAAGATAGATACCACGATGCCGGACTTTACGACCTTCCGCGTCATGCCCTTCCTCGACATGTTCATCGATGGGCAGCAGGCTTTCGGCGTCAGAAGCCTGGTTTGGCTCTTCGGGGCGTTCGCTCATGGACATTACCTTGCAACGGGTGGAAAGTTTGGACTGGTGTCTGGGACGACGGTTCGGCCGCAAACGATGCAGCTTTATACCAGAACCGGCCTCCCAAACGAAAAAACGCGGCCTAAGCCGCGTTTTTCGTACAAGCGCGTGACTTAGTTTTTGGCTTTGTCGACGATCTTGTTGGCACCGATCCACGGCATCATGGAGCGCAGTTGCTCGCCGATGATTTCGATACCGTGAGCGGCGTTGTTACGACGCTTGGCGGTCATCGAAGGATAGCCGGTAGCGCCTTCGCTGATGAACATCTTGGCGTATTCGCCGTCCTGAATACGTTTCAGGGCGTTGCGCATGGCCTGACGGGATTCGGCGTTGATCACTTCTGGACCGGTCACGTACTCGCCGTATTCGGCGTTGTTGGAGATCGAGTAGTTCATGTTGGCGATACCGCCTTCGTACATGAGGTCAACGATCAGCTTCAGTTCGTGCAGGCACTCAAAGTAAGCCATTTCCGGCGCGTAGCCAGCTTCAACCAGGGTTTCGAAACCGGCTTTGACCAGCTCAACGGTACCGCCGCACAGAACGGCTTGTTCGCCGAACAGGTCGGTTTCAGTCTCGTCCTTGAAAGTGGTTTCGATGATGCCGGTACGACCACCGCCAACGCCGGCAGCGTAGGACAGTGCTACGTTTTTAGCGTTGCCCGAGGCGTCCTGGTAGATAGCGATCAGGTCAGGGATACCGCCGCCCTTCACGAACTCGGAACGTACGGTGTGGCCTGGAGCCTTCGGCGCGATCATGATCACGTCGAGGTCAGCGCGCGGTACAACCTGGTTGTAGTGGATCGCGAAGCCGTGGGAGAAGGCCAGGGTGGCGCCTTTCTTGATGTTCGGCTCGATTTCATTCTTGTACAGGGAGGACTGGAATTCGTCCGGAGTCAGGATCATGACCAGGTCAGCAGCTGCAACAGCGGAAGCAACGTCGGTCACTTTCAGGCCATGGGCCTCAGCCTTGGCAACGGTAGCCGAACCTTTACGCAGGCCGACAGTCACGTCAACGCCGGAATCTTTCAGGTTGCACGCTTGAGCGTGGCCTTGGGAACCGTAACCGATGATGGCAACTTTCTTGCCCTGGATGATCGACAGGTCGCAGTCTTTATCGTAGAAAACTTTCATGAATTTCCCCTATATCAGGCCGTTCAGGCCGTTCGCTAATTTGGTTTAGATGCTGAGTACTTTGTCGCCGCGGGCAATGCCGGTCACGCCACTACGGACGGTTTCCAGAATCGATGCGGTGCCAATGGACTGAATGAAGCTGTCGAGCTTGTCGCTGGTACCGGTCAGTTGAACGGTATACACGCTGGCGCTGACATCGACGATCTGTCCACGGTAAATATCGGTAGTGCGCTTGATCTCGGCACGCTGGGCGCCGGTGGCCTTGACCTTGACCAGCATCAGTTCGCGCTCGATGTGAGCACTCTCCGACAGGTCGACCAGTTTTACCACTTCGATCAGCTTGTTCAGGTTCTTGGTGATCTGCTCGATGACCTCATCATGACCAACCGTGGTCAGCGTCAGACGCGACAGGGTCGGGTCTTCGGTTGGGGCCACGGTCAGACTTTCGATGTTGTAGTTGCGCTGCGAGAACAGGCCAACCACACGAGACAGAGCGCCGGGTTCGTTTTCCAGAAGCAAGGAAATAATGTGCCGCATGATTAGGTACGCTCCGTCTTGCTCAGCCACATATCGCGCATGGAGCCGTCTTTGATCTGCATCGGGTAGACGTGCTCGCTGGTATCGACCGAAATATCGATCACCACCAGGCGATCTTTCATGGCGAACGCTTCTTCCATCTTCGACTTCAAATCTTTCGATTCAGTGATGCGCACGCCAACGTGACCATAGGCTTCTGCCAGCTTGACGAAGTCAGGCAACGACTCCATGTAGGAGTGCGAGTGACGGCTGCCGTAGCTCATGTCTTGCCACTGGCGAACCATACCCAGAACGCCGTTGTTCAGGATGACGATTTTCACCGGCAAACCGTACTGCAGGCAGGTGGACAGTTCCTGGATGTTCATCTGGATACTGCCTTCACCCGTCACACAGGCGACGTCGGCATCCGGATAGCTCAACTGAATGCCCATGGCCGCCGGGAAACCGAAGCCCATGGTGCCCAGACCACCGGAGTTGATCCAGCGGTTCGGCTTGTTGAACTTGTAGTACTGCGCAGCAAACATCTGGTGCTGGCCCACGTCGGAGGTCACAAAGGCGTCGCCCTTGGTCACTTCGCACAGGGTTTCGATTACGGTCTGCGGCTTGATGACACTGCCGTCGCCCTTGTCGTAAGGGAACAGGCCGCGATCACCACGCCACTCGTCAACCTGCTTCCACCAGCTGGCAACGGACTCCTTGTTCGGGGTCTCGCCGATTTCCTTGAGGATCGCGACCATTTCGGTCAGGACACTCTCAACCGGACCAACGATAGGCACGTCGGCCTTGATCGTCTTGGAGATCGAAGCCGGGTCGATGTCGATATGAATGATCTTGGCGTTCGGGCAGAACTTCGACGCGCCATTGATGACACGGTCGTCGAAACGTGCGCCGACAGCGAGGATCACGTCAGCATGATGCATCGCCAGGTTGGCGGTGTAGCTGCCGTGCATGCCGAGCATGCCGATGAACTGACGGTCGGTGCCAGGATAGCCACCGAGGCCCATCAGGGTATTGGTCACTGGCAGGTTGAGCATCTTCGCCAGTTCGGTCAGTGGTGCGGAACCACCGCCGAGGATCACGCCGCCGCCCGAGTACAACACTGGGCGCTTGGCCGCCAGGAGCATTTCTGCCGCCTTGCGAATTTGACCGGAGTGACCGCGAACAGCCGGGCTGTATGAACGCAGCTTGGCTTTTTTCGGGAAGACGTATTCGAACTTCTCGGCCGGGTTGGTCATGTCTTTCGGGATATCGACAACGACCGGACCAGGACGACCGGATTGCGCCAGGTAGAACGCCTTCTTCATGACTTCCGGGATTTCCGACGCGTGCTTGATCATGAAGCTGTGCTTCACGATCGGCCGGGAGATACCGATCATGTCGGTTTCCTGGAACGCATCGGTACCCACCATGGTGCTAGGCACCTGGCCGGAAATGATCACCATCGGAATGGAGTCCATGTAGGCGGTGGCGATACCGGTGATGGCGTTTGTTGCGCCAGGACCGGAAGTCACCAGTACCACACCGGCTTTACCGGTGGCACGGGCGTAGCCGTCAGCCATATGGGTAGCCGCTTGCTCATGACGAACCAGGATGTGGGTCACTTCCGGTTCTTTGAACAGGGCATCGTAAACATGAAGAAGAGCACCACCCGGGTACCCGTAGATATATTTGACGCCTTCGTCACGCAAGAAGCGGACGAGCATCTCACCGCCAGATAAAAGCTCCACGTTGCTCACCTCTAAAACGCCAGAATACCGCCCACGAAAAATGGGACGGGTCTTAATAGGTTTACTTCTCGGCAGAGCATGAGCGACGGTGGTCGCCGACTACGTCAGCACTGACTGAGCAAGTATTGGGATCGTCCCAAGTGTTGCGGGGCTTTCCCACCCAGCGCGAGGTAACGCGTTGCGGGTGTAACAGGTCGACGCGGATATGCGCCTCATGATCTGCTGAGAGGGTCTGCTTCTGGCAGTCCCTGTACAGCGGACTTTGGATTCTTCTGTTTCGTCCTTCGCAAGTCAAGTCGTCTATGTGCTTTATTCTACTAAGCACATGAGAACGCAAGAAAAAACCCGTAAATCAGCCCTGTGTTAGCTTCGATTGCGCAACTTTTAGCAAAAAATTGGCACGCGAATGCACTTACCCTGCAGCGGCGGACAAAATAGAGAGATATTGTGAACAACTGCCAGCGGACGCTGGCAGCTTCTGGCTCAGCGGGACGCGGTGATCAGTTGATCGAATTCTTTGAGCAGCACCTGTAACTGCCGATCCTTGCCCTGGACATTGCGTCCGGCAAAGACCATTTCGGCCATTTCCTGAATGCCCGAAGCATTGGGTAGCGGCAAATCCTGCTCAAGGATCATCTTCATGCGTGGCAGGAAGATCCATTGCAGCCATTGCTCGAAATCCAGTGTATCGACCGAAAACGGCTCGACACTGGAAAGCGCTTCAGCAGATGGCGAGACTTCATCCCACCATCCTTGCACCCGCAACTCGCGCTCGATCAACAACAGTTGATCGGCGATTTTCAGAAAGCGCGCATCCATCACAGCGTTACCTTGGCCTTCTGACGAGCCAATGCCGCGCCCTGGGAGTCACCCTGCTTTTCGCGCGCCTGACCAATCAGCTCCCACATGTTGGCCTGAAGGGCTGGACGGCCATTGGCAAGGGTCAGCCCACGGCGAGCGAACTGCTCGGCCTGGGCCGCATCGCCTTGAGCCATCCGCACCAGTGCCAGACGGTAAAGCACCTGTGGTTCACGCGGAGCAACGCGCTGGGCGCGTTCGAGGCTGGAGGAGGCACCATTGAGATCACCGCTCGCCTGTTGCTGTTGAGCGGTGGTCAGCAAAGCCAATACGGGGCCGTCCAGCTGCTCGTCGGCCGAAAGCCCGCCCGAACTGGCCGATGGAATCCCGCTTGGCGACGACGGCATGCTGTAGCTGCCCTGATTGATCGGCGCCGATTGGACCGGCGACGTGTCAATCGGCCCTGGTGTGATCGGACCCGGGGTAATCGGCGTGGTGCTGATCGGCGTTGAAGTCGTTGCAGCGCCTGGCACCATCACCACGACGCCGCTGTCACCTTGCGGAATCGCCTGGGCCTTCGGCTGCCCTTGTACAGGGCGCTTGACGGTCGTCTGGCGGAAACCGCCATTGGCCGAGATCCGCTCACTGTTGGACACGGCGGTGCCGGAATCCACGACCGGAATCGAGCCACGTTGTACGCTAGAACAACCGCTGAGCAAAGCTACGGCGGCAACCGCTGGAATCAACCACTTGTTCACTTGAAACCCTCTTTGCTTAATTCATCCAGCCTTTGACCCAGTCCATCACCGACTCTGCAGGGTTTTCACCACCGCAAGCGGCGCCGGGAGGCGGTTCGCTGCCGCGAATATACGGCATCTGCACGGCACCCGGGCAACCGGCGTCAGAACCTTGCCCGGTTCGCGAATCAACCCAGGCCTGAACGATATTATCCGGCTGCGGCATGTCCAGCGGCAACGGGTCGGCCTTGCGCATGAAACTGGTCCAGACCTGCAGGGCCCCGGTGGCGCCGGTGAATGGCGTCTTGCCGTTGTCGTCGCGACCCAGCCAGACCACCGCTAGCAAGTCCTGGCTGAAACCGGCAAACCAACTGTCCCGCGAGTCGTTACTGGTGCCGGTTTTACCTGCCAGGGTCAGGGTCCTTGGCAACACGTTATAAACCGAGCTGCCGGTACCTTCACGCATCACCCGCTGCATGGCGCTCTGGATCAGGTAAATGGAGGCCGGATCGAAACGCTGCTGAATCTGGAACGGATAACGCTTGAGCGGCTCGCCCTCGGCGGTCAGCACGCTACGAATCCCGCGCATCGGCGTGTTGAAGCCGCCGTTGGCGAGAGTCTGGTACATGGTCGCCACTTCGATTGGCGTCATGCCGCCAGCGCCGAGCAACATCGACGGGAAGGCCGGAAATTCACGAGTCACACCCAGGCGCGCCACCGTCTTCAGGACGTTCGGCACCCCTACCGCCAAACCGAGACGCGCGGTCGACAGGTTGTAGGAATGCGCCAGGCCTTGATAGAGGAACACCGTACCGTGAGAACGACGATCATAGTTCTGCGGTTTCCAGACCTGACCATCCGCGCCTTTGACCGAAAAGGATTCGTCCGACAGCCAACTGGTCAATGTGTACTGGCTCGGTTTCTCCAGCGCGGTCAAATAAACCGCCGGCTTGATCAACGAGCCGATCGGCCGCACAGCGTCCAGCGCCCGGTTGAACCCGGCAAAACTGGCCTGGCGACTGCCGATCATGGCCTGCACTTCACCGGTCTCCGGGTTGGTCACGACCATTGCCGCTTCGACGTCATCGGAACCCTTGCGCCCCGCCAGACGCTTGAAGGTGTCGTTGACCGAAGCTTCAGCCTTCATCTGCAGGATTGGGTCGAAACTGGTGAAGATCCGCAGACCTTCTTCGGTCAAGTCTTCGTCGCGATAGTCTTCGCGCAACTGACGCTTGACCAGATCGAGGAAGCCGGGGAACGAGCTGTCCGCCAGGCTGCCGCGCTTGGTCACGCCCAGCGGCATTTTCTTCGCTGCCTCAACCTGCTCGGCAGTAGCAACGCCTTGCTCTTGCAGCACATCGAGTACCAGGTTGCGCCGTTCAAGGGCACGCTCCGGATAACGACGGGGGTTATAGGACGAAGGCCCTTTGACCATCCCCACCAGCAGTGCGACTTGATGCAGCTTGAGCTCGGCCAGTGGCTGACTGAAGAAGAACTGACTGGCCAGACCGAAACCGTGCACCGCGCGCTGACCGTCCTGTCCGATAAACACTTCGTTGAGGTAAGCCTCAAGGATTTCGCGCTTGTCGTAATGCAGCTCAAGCAGCAGCGCCATCATCGCTTCGGTGAGCTTGCGGCTCAGGCTGCGCTCGTTGGTCAGGTAGAAGTTTTTCACCAACTGCTGAGTCAGGGTACTGCCGCCCTGACGCATGCGCCCGGACGAACCGTTGACCCAGATCGCCCGGGCGATCGACTTCGGCGAAACACCAAAGTGGTGATAAAAATCGCGATCCTCGACAGCCACCAGCGTTTCCAGCAAGTATGGCGGCACCTGATCGATCTTGATCAGAATCCGGTCTTCGAGGTTTTTCGGGTACAGACCGCCGATCAGCAGCGGTTCCAGGCGCACCACCGACAGTTTCGACCCTTGTGCTCCCGACAACTCGGCCACGTAATCGCCGGAGAAACGCACCCGTACCGGTTGCGCTTGCTCCATGCCTTCATAGAACTGGAAGCCACGGGTGTTCAGATCAACGGTATTGCCGTTGACCGACGCCGCACCCGGACCATTGGCCACGCTTTCCCGGCGATAGCCCAAGGCATCGAGTTCGGTCAGGAAATCATCCCGGCTCAACTTTTGTCCGACGAACAGCTCGAGCGGGCGCGCGTAAACCTTGGCCGGGATGGTCCAGCGCTTGCCGGAGAACTTCTCCTGGACGATCGCATCAAGGTAAACGGCGAATCCGGCCAGCACTACCAGGCCTACCAGACTGAGTTTAATGGCCCAGCCCAGCCACGGGCGCAGGCCCCTGGAGGGTGGTTTTTTTGGGGTGCGGGGAGTTCGAGTACGAGTCATGGCGGCGGATTATACGCACTTTATTCATCCTCAACAGGAGCGCTCCGAGGTTTGCGTCGAGCGGACTTGCGGCCATAATGACGGCCTTGAATTTCCCAGACTCTGAAGGATCGCCTGTGAGCCAGTCCCTGATCGCCGCCCTGCAAAACCCTGCCCTCTACCCGCATCCTGTAGAGGGATTCCAGGTCATCGAGACTCATATTTCCTGGGTACTGCTCACCGGCCCCTACGCCTATAAAGTGAAGAAGCCGGTCAATTTCGGTTTTCTCGACTTCACCAGCCTTGAGGCTCGCGAACACTTTTGCGCTGAAGAGCTGCGCCTGAACCAGCGCCTGACCGACGATTTGTACCTCGAAGTGCTGCCCGTCACCGGTAGCGCCGAGGTTCCGCAACTGGGTGGCGAAGGCCCGGCCATCGAATATGTACTGAAAATGCGCCAGTTCCCGCAAAACGGCTTGCTCAGCACCCTTCAAGCCAATGGCGAACTGACCACCGCGCACATCGACGAGATGGCCGAGCAAATCGCCCGCTTCCACCTGAGCGCACCGAAAGTGCCAGCCGAGCACGAAGCCGGCACACCGGACAGCGTCATGGCGCCGGTGCGGCAGAACTTCGAACAGATCCGTCCGTTCCTCAGCGACAAAGCCGACCTGTTGCAACTCGACGCCCTGCAAGCCTGGGCCGAAAGCTGCTTCGAGCGCCTCAAACCGCTGTTTGCCCAGCGCAAGGCCGAAGGTTTCATTCGTGAATGCCACGGTGATATCCACTTGGGCAACGCAACTGTGATCGATGGCAAGGTCGTGATCTTCGACTGCATCGAATTCAACGAACCGTTTCGCTTTACCGACGTTTATGCCGACACCGGCTTCCTGGCGATGGACCTGGAAGATCGCGGCCTGAAGTGCCTGGCGCGTCGCTTCATCAGCCAGTACCTGGAGCTGACCGGTGACTATCGCGGTCTCGAACTGCTGAACTTCTATAAAGCCTACCGCGCACTGGTTCGCGCCAAGGTTGCGCTGTTCAGCATGCCGGCCGAAGCCACTGCGGTGCAGCGCGCCACGACCCTGCGCCAGTACCGCAACTACGCCAACCTGGCGGAAAGCTACAGCACCATTCCTTCACGCTTCATGGCCATTACCCACGGCGTTTCTGCCGTTGGCAAGAGCCATGTCGCCATGCGTCTGGTCGAAGCCCTGGGCGCGATCCGCCTGCGCTCCGATGTCGAGCGCAAGCGCCTGTTCGGCGAGCAAACCGTCGAGAATGACGTACAGGCCGGCATCTATAGCGCCGACGCCAGCGCGACGACCTATGCCCGCCTGCACGAAATCGCCGATGTCATTCTGCGCGCAGGCTTCCCGGTAGTGGTCGACGCCACCTACCTCAAGCGTGATCAGCGTGACAGTGCTGCGAAGGTTGCCGAAGCCACGGGCGCACCCTTCCTGATCCTCGACTGCAATGCGCCACAGGCCGTGATCGAAAGCTGGCTGGCCATGCGCCAGGCAGACAAAAAAGACCCGTCTGACGCCACCCTGGCCGTTATCGAAGCCCAACAAGCCAGCCGTGAAGCGCTGACGGCCGCAGAAATCCTCTGCAGCAAGCGTGTCCAGACCAATGAAAGCGGGACGCTCGATACCGTTGTCGCGCAAATTCGCCAGCGTCTTCCGGGCCTGTAAGGAAGTATTTCAGCCGTGAAGCCTGCGCCGGTTTCACGGCTGTCAAATAGTGGCACTATACTGGCGTCATAAAACCTTCAGGTGATGCGACATGAGCCAGCCGAAACTTCTCGACACACCGCTTTATGCCCTGCTGCACAAAGACGACATCAGAGGCTTCAACAGTGAACGCCCCAAGGATGGCCCCATCGACATGGTGAGTGGAGACTTCCGGGGGTTGGACCTGCGCGAACTGAATGCTGACGGCGTGGATTTCAGCGATGCCTACTTCCGTTCCGCCGACTTGCGCGGCATCGATTTTCGCAAAGCAAACCTGGAAGGCGCGAGCCTGGCCCATGCGCAAATCTCCGGTGCCTACTTTCCGGTGGAGCTCAGTGCCGACGAAATCCTGATGTCGATGAACTTCGGCACACGACTGCGCTATCGCACCCGCTGATCGACGTCGCGGACTGACACGTCCAGCACGCCCGTTGCGCTGGACTAAGGGGATGCTCACCCGTAATCCTGATTCTTCCCCCAGCCTCTTCCTCCCGCGCTCGCGGACTTTTCACGCTCTGCCAATACTCTTCTCTTAGAAGCATTTGCGTCGAAAACGAGCAAACAAACACGCTTTTCCTACTGATGGCTACACTCCTCAGAAGATTGCCCACGCTCTCCATTCGGCCATCGCAAGGAGGCTTGATGAATGATGAACTGCAACACCTGAAGAATCTCGGCAAGACGTCAGCGCAATGGTTGCATGCCGTGGGCATCCATAGCGCGTCGGACTTGCGTCGCCTCGGGGCGGTGGATGCTTACCGGGCCGTGCGTACGCGCGGTTTTCGGGCGTCCAAGGTGTTGTTGTACGCAATCGAAGGCGCCCTGATGGACGTTCACTGGAACGACATTCCTGCCGAGCGCAAGGAAGCGTTGAATAAACAGCTGGAAGCCATCTCTTCACGCCACAAGAATTGATCCCGCAAGTACTTCTGCAGCTTTGCAACCTGCAACCCAATGATTACGAGGCCTGCAGACGTAAATTCGGCGAATCGTAAAGAAATCAAAAAACAGCGGTTGACTTGGTAATGAGAATCGATATGATTATCACAACTGGTCGCGAGACTGGTCGATATTCTGAAAAGCCCTTGGTTCGGACTCTCAGATTATCTCCTCATCAGGCTAATCACGGTTATTTGACCCGGCTCTTGCCGGGTCTTTTTTTGCCGGTGGAAAAGTACTGACCGGATCCGGAGATGGATGCTCCATGCAGATCACGGTGACGCGGGTGGTCAGGCGCATAAACAGCTTCCTTTGAAGGTTTCCCGGGCATCGAATGAGCAGGCCAAGTATCCTCGGCGGTAGGCACCTGTACCCGACGGGCAAGACGGCCACTTGATAATTGTTAGCATTTAACCGCCAAGCTCGGACATATCCGGTGACGAGCTGCGGGACCGAGGATAGACATGAAGTTGCTTTGCGCAGGTGCCGAGCTGGCCAACGACAGCAGCCGCGGGTTCGACATCGATGGCCAGAAGTTTTTTGCGGTGCGCCGTAGCGGGCAGGTTTACGTCTACATCAATCGCTGCCCGCACCGGGGTGTCGCCCTGGAGTGGCACCCCGACCAGTTTCTCGACCCCAGCAGCAGCCTGATCCAGTGCGCCACCCATGGCGCACTGTTCCTGATCGAAGACGGCGAATGCGTCGCCGGCCCTTGCGCGGGGCAAGCCTTGACCAGCGTGACCTGCCGCGAGGATGAACAAGGGATCTGGATCAGCCTTTAGCCACCCGGCAACACGTCCAGACGCCGGTCGACCAGCATTTCTTCGTGGCTCAACCGCACACCGTAAGCCAACACCTCGACCCCACAGGCAATCGCCTCACGCAAGGCCTGCGCATAAGCCGGATCGATTTCCTGCGCCGGGCGCACGGCCTCGATATCGGTCAGGCAAACACAGTACAACTGCACCGCGCGAATACCGTCCCTGGCCAAGTGCGCCAGCTCCCGCAGATGCTTGGCGCCACGTTGGGTGACTGCATCGGGAAACGCCGCCACCGCCGTTCCGTCGAAGCCCAGGGTCACGCTTTTGACTTCGACGTAGGCCGGCCCGTCGGGATAATCAAGACGGAAATCGATACGACTGTTTTCCTGACCATAAGCCACTTCGCGCTTGAGCCCGGTAAAACCGTTCAGTTCGGTGATGACGCCCGCTCGTAACGCCTCTTCGATCAAACCATTGGCGCGGGCGGTGTTCACGCAAAACAGCCGCCCTTGCGGGGTTTCACCGATCTCCCAGGTGCCGGGCAACTTGCGTTTCGGGTCGTTGGAGCGACTGAACCAGACCTGGCCGCCTTCGACCTGACAATTGAGCATCGAGCCTGTGTTCGGACAGTGAATGGTCAGCAACTCGCCGCCAACGGTTTCGATATCGGCGAGAAAACGCTTATAACGTCGGATCAGGCGCCCTTCTTCGAGGGGAGGATGAAAACGCATCAGCCTTGCCAGCTCCGCAACCCACGGGCAATGCGCTCGACCGCTTCCTGCAAACGCTCGAGATTCTGCGTATAGGCAAACCGCACATGATGCCCGGCCTGATAACGCCCGAAATCCAGCCCCGGGGTGAATGCCACGTGTTCGGTCTCGAGAAAATGCTTACAGAACGCGAAGGCATCGCCGCCGAACTTGCTGATATCGGCGTACAAGTAGAACGCCCCTTCCGGCTCCACGGCAATGCCGAAGCCCAATTCTCGCAAGGCTGGCAGCAGGTAATCCCGACGCCGGCCAAATTCGGCGCGACGCTCTTCGAGAATACTGATGGTGGCCGGCTCGAAACAGGCCAGTGCAGCGTGCTGCGCCATGCTTGGAGCACTGATGTAGAGGTTCTGGGCGAGCTTTTCCAGCTCACCGACGGCAGCGTCGGGGGCCACCAGCCATCCCAGCCGCCAACCGGTCATCCCGAAGTACTTCGAAAAACTGTTCAGAACGAATGCACTGTCGTCGACTTCCAGCACGCTGGCCGCATCGGTGCCATAGGTCAGGCCGTGATAAATCTCGTCGACCACCAGATGACCGTGGCGCTCCTTGATCGCGTCAGACAGCTTCGCCAGCTCGTCGCGGGTCAGGATCGTGCCGGTCGGATTGGCTGGCGACGCCACCAATGCGCCGACGCTGTCGTGGTCCCAATAACGCTCGATCAGACCAGGCGTCAATTGATAACGCACATCCGGACCGACCGGCACCAATTGCGCCGCACCTTCGACCAGTCGCAGGAAGTGCCGGTTACACGGGTAGCCCGGGTCTGCCAGCAGCCAGTGTTTACCGGGGTCGACCAGCAAAGCGCTGGCCAGCAGCAACGCGCCGGACCCGCCAGGCGTGATGAGTATGCGCCGCGGGTCGATGTTCAAACCGTAACGCTGCTGATAAAAGCCCGAAATGGCTTCACGCAACTCCGGAATGCCGCGCGCGGCGGTGTAACGGGTCCGCCCTGCCGCCAGAGCAGCCTGGCCGGCCTGGATGATCGGTTCGGCGGTGGTGAAGTCCGGCTCGCCGATTTCCAGGTGAATCACATCGTGGCCGGCGGCCTGCAATTCATTGGCCCGCGCCAACAACGCCATGACATGGAAAGGTTCGATCGCGCGACTGCGGGCACTGTAGGGCTGAGCCATTGGCCTTCCTTCAACGGAAAAAAAACCGATTCTACCCAAGCGCAGGAACGAGCGAGAACCTAAAGCGGTCAGAGGCCTTGTAACCCCGATCACAAACGACTCAAGCGCGCGCGCAAGGTTTGACTAAAATCAATAATTGAGCAGGGTTCCAGAGCCACCAGACAACGGTTTGTCATCATTTGCAAGCACCATGTGCCGCGAGCTCGATATCCGGGAGTAGCGCGGCCCGAGTTGATCTGGTAAGTTCGCCCGCTTGCAGCCGCAGGGCCGGCAGGTGCCGGTGATGGAGCAATCCTGCGCAGATGGATTACAAGAGTAGAGGCGGTCTATTTCATGTCCACCCAAGCAAAGCAGCAAAACCAGGCAATCAGCGGCTTCGAGCCCTATGTTCAGAAAGCCGGCGAAGAGTACATGGGCGAGCCCATGCGCAAGCACTTCACCAAGGTCCTGAATCAGTGGAAAAAAGAGCTGATGGAAGGTGTCGACAAGACCGTGGACCACATGAAGGACGAAGCGGCCAACTTCCCTGATCCGGCAGACCGTGCCAGCCAGGAAGAGGAATTCGCCCTCGAACTGCGTGCCCGCGACCGTGAACGCAAGTTGATCAAGAAGATCGACAAGACACTTCAGTTGATCGAAGACGAAGAGTACGGCTGGTGTGAATCCTGCGGCATCGAGATCGGCGTCAAGCGTCTCGAAGCGCGCCCTACCGCCGACCTGTGCATCGACTGCAAGACCCTGGCGGAAATCAAGGAAAAGCAAGTCGGCAAATAATTGCGACTTGAACGAAGAACGGAGCGTGCGAACGCTCCGTTTTTGTTTCTGATGTTTTTTTGGCTTTAAATGCATCCATGACCGCCAACACCCCTTACATCGGGCGCTTCGCCCCCACCCCTAGCGGCCATCTGCACTTCGGCTCGCTGGTCGCCGCACTGGCCTCCTACCTTGACGCGCGCTCGGTCGGCGGACGCTGGCTGATGCGCATGGAAGACCTTGATCCGCCCCGCGAGGAACCCGGCGCCCAGGCGGCCATTCTCAAGGCCCTGGAAAGCTATGGCTTCGAGTGGGATGGCGACCTGGTTCGCCAAAGCGAGCGGCACGATGCCTACGCCGAGGTACTCAATCGCCTGTTCAATCATGGCCTGGCCTATGCCTGCACCTGTTCGCGCAAACAGCTAGAGCCGTATCACGGAATTTATCCGGGGCTGTGCCGCAATGCCGGCCATGGCACCGACGATGCCGCCATCCGCCTGCGCGTTCCGGAGCTGGAGTACCACTTCATCGACCGGGTGCAAGGCGAATACCGCCAGCATCTGGGCCGGGAAGTCGGCGACTTCGTGATTCGCCGCCGCGATGGCCTCTACGCCTATCAATTGGCCGTGGTCCTGGACGATGCCTGGCAAGGCATCACTGATATCGTGAGGGGCGCCGATCTGCTCGATTCCACCCCCCGCCAGCTCTACCTGCAAGAACTGCTAGGCCTGCCGCAGCCGCGTTATCTGCATATCCCGCTGATTACTCAGCCTGATGGCAATAAACTTGGTAAGTCCTACCGCTCGCCGCCGTTGACCGAGGATCAGGCAACGTTGCTATTGCTGCGGGCGCTGCGCGCACTGGGACAGAACCCGAGAACCGAACTGACTTACGCAACGCCACGGGAAGTGCTGAATTGGGGCATTGCCCACTGGGATGCCTCGCTGATCCCGCGCACACTGAGCCTGCCCGAGGCACAGCTATTGTGATCGCACTTGCAGTGGCGCGCCCATCCGTTACCATCGCCGCACGTTTTCGGGCACGCGCATAAAAAAGAGAGGCCGGGATGTACATCTATCGCTTGGTCCTGCTTTTGGTAGTGGGGATTTACCTGTTTTCCCCGGCCATCATGGATTGGTGGATCGACGCCACTGGCGCCTGGTATCGCCCTTATCTGCTCTGGCTGATTCTGATCGTCGTGACTTTCATCCTGCAGAGCCAAAAAGATGCCGATGAGCTTTAGCCTGACCCAGATGATCCTGATCAGTGCCGCGTACCTCGCGGTGCTGTTCGGTGTGGCCTGGATCAGTGAACGGGGCATGATCCCCCGGGCGATCATTCGCCACCCGCTGACTTACACCCTGTCACTGGGCGTCTACGCCAGTGCCTGGGCGTTTTACGGCACCGTGGGCCTGGCCTATCAGTACGGCTACGGTTTTCTGTCCAGCTACCTGGGCGTTTCCGGGGCATTCCTGCTGGCGCCGGTGCTGCTCTACCCGATCCTGAAGATCACCCGTACTTATCAACTGTCGTCGCTGGCGGACCTGTTTGCCTTCCGCTTCCGCAGCACCTGGGCCGGAGCGCTGACCACGATTTTCATGCTGATCGGCGTATTGCCGCTTCTGGCCTTGCAGATTCAGGCGGTCGCCGACTCCATCGGCATCCTCACTCGCGAGCCGGTGCAGCATCGCGTGGCCCTGAGCTTCTGCGCATTGATTACGCTGTTCACGATTTTCTTCGGCTCCCGCCACATTGCCACCCGCGAAAAGCATGAAGGCCTAGTGTTCGCAATTGCCTTCGAGTCGGTGATCAAGCTGATCGCCCTCGGCGGTGTCGGGCTGTATGCGCTTTACGGCGTGTTCGACGGCCCGCAACAGCTTGAGCTTTGGCTGCTGCAAAACCAGACCGCGCTCGCTGCCCTGCACACGCCTTTGCAGGAAGGCCCGTGGCGTACGCTGTTGCTGGTGTTCTTCGCCTCGGCGATCGTGATGCCGCACATGTATCACATGACCTTTACCGAGAACCTCAACCCGCGTTCGCTGGTCAGTGCGAGCTGGGGCCTGCCGCTGTTCCTGCTGCTGATGAGCCTGGCGGTGCCGCTGATTCTCTGGGCCGGCTTGAAACTGGGCGCTACCACCAATCCGGAATACTTCACCCTGGGCATCGGCATCGCCGCCAACAGCAAGGCTTTGGCGTTGCTGGCCTATGTCGGCGGGCTGTCTGCCGCCAGCGGCCTGATCATTGTCACCACGCTGGCGCTGTCCGGGATGGCCTTGAACCATCTGGTGCTGCCGCTTTATCAGCCACCAGCCGAAGGCAACATCTACCGCTGGCTGAAGTGGACCCGCCGGGCGCTGATTGTCGCGATCATCATGGCCGGCTACGGCTTCTACCTGATGCTCGGTGCCGAGCAGGACCTGGCCAACCTCGGCATCGTCGCTTTCGTCGCCACGTTGCAGTTCCTGCCGGGCGTGCTCTCGGTCCTGTATTGGCCGACCGCCAACCGTCGCGGCTTCATCGCCGGCTTGCTGGCGGGGATACTGGTGTGGCTGGTGACCATGTTGTTGCCGCTGGTTGGCAACCTGCAAGGCTTCTACATTCCGCTGCTGAACATGATCTATGTGCTGGACGACACCAGTTGGCACATGGCGGCGATTGCCTCGCTGGCAGCCAACGTGCTGATGTTTACCCTGATCTCGCTGTTCACCAACGCCAGCACCGAAGAGGCCAGCGCCGCCGAAGCCTGCGCCGTGGACAACGTGCGCCGCCCGCAACGCCGGGAACTGCACGCCGCCTCGCCCCAGGAATTCGCCACGCAACTGGCCAAGCCGCTGGGTGCAAAAGCGGCACAGAAAGAAGTCGAGCAGGCCCTGCGCGATCTCTATCTGCCATTCGACGAGCGCCGACCGTATGCCCTGCGCCGCTTGCGTGACCGCATCGAAGCCAACCTCTCCGGCCTGATGGGCCCGAGCGTGGCCCAGGACATGGTCGAAACCTTCCTGCCGTACAAGGCTGGCGGTGAAAACTACGTTACCGAAGACATTCACTTCATCGAAAGTCGCCTCGAGGACTACCACTCGCGCCTGACCGGCCTGGCCGCCGAACTCGATGCCCTGCGCCGCTACCACCGCCAGACCCTGCAGGAATTGCCGATGGGCGTGTGCTCACTGGCCAAGGATCAGGAAATCCTCATGTGGAACAAGGCCATGGAGGAACTGACCGGCATCGCCGCGCAGCGCGTGGTCGGTTCGCGCCTGAGCACCATTGCCGATCCATGGAAAGAACTGCTGCAAGGCTTCATCAATCTGCCGGACGAACACTTGCACAAACAGCATCTGGCCCTCGACGGCCAGACCCGCTGGCTGAACCTGCACAAAGCGGCGATCGACGAGCCCCTCGCGCCGGGCAACAGTGGCCTGGTGTTGCTGGTGGAAGACTTGACCGAAACCCAGATGCTCGAGGACAAACTGGTGCACTCCGAGCGCCTGGCCAGCATCGGTCGCCTGGCGGCCGGCGTGGCCCATGAAATCGGCAACCCGATCACCGGTATCGCGTGCCTGGCGCAGAATCTGCGCGAAGAACGTGAAGAAGACGGCGAGCTGAAGGAAATCAGCGGGCAGATTCTCGAACAGACCAAACGCGTATCGCGCATTGTCCAGTCGCTGATGAGCTTTGCCCATGCCGGCAGCCATCAGCACAGCGACGAGCCCGTCTGTCTGGCCGAAGTGGCTCAGGATGCCATCGGCCTGCTGGCCCTGAACCGACGCAATTTCGAAGTGCAGTTCTACAACCTGTGCGACCCCGAACACTGGGTCGAAGGCGACCCGCAACGGCTGGCCCAGGTATTGATCAATCTGCTTTCAAACGCCCGTGACGCCTCGCCTCCCGGCAGTGCGGTACGGGTCAAGAGCGAAGCCGGCGAACACACGGTCGATCTGATCGTGGAAGACGAAGGCAGCGGTATTCCGTCGAGCATCATGGACCGATTGTTCGAACCTTTCTTCACCACCAAGGACCCTGGCGAAGGCACCGGTCTGGGCCTTGCACTGGTCTATTCCATCGTTGAAGAGCATTATGGACAAATCACCATCGACAGCCCGGCTGATGTTCAAAGCCAACGCGGCACCCGAATCAGGGTTACCTTGCCGCGTCATGTCGAAGCGACGTCCGCTGTGAACTGAGACCGTCGAGAGTATCGAATCAATGCCGCACATTTTGATCGTCGAAGACGAAACCATCATCCGCTCCGCCTTGCGCCGCCTGCTGGAACGTAACCAGTACCAGGTCAGCGAAGCCGGTTCAGTGCAGGAAGCACAAGAACGCTTCACCATTCCCTCGTTCGATCTGATCGTCAGTGACCTGCGCCTGCCGGGCGCGCCTGGCACGGAGTTGATCAAGCTCGCCCAGGGCACGCCGGTGCTGATCATGACCAGCTATGCCAGCCTGCGCTCGGCGGTCGATTCGATGAAAATGGGCGCGGTGGATTACATTGCCAAGCCATTCGACCACGACGAAATGCTGCAAGCCGCCGCACGAATCCTGCGTGACCGACAAACGGCACAAGCCGGTGGTGAAGCGGTTGCCGGCAAAGCCGCCAACGGCGCGGTGAAATCCGGTACCGACAACAGCAACGGTGAAATCGGCATTATTGGCTCGTGCCCACCGATGCAGGACCTGTACGGCAAGATCCGCAAAGTCGCGCCGACCGACTCCAACGTTCTGATCCAGGGCGAATCGGGTACCGGTAAAGAACTGGTGGCGCGCGCCCTGCACAACCTGTCCAAACGCGCCAAGGCACCAATGATATCGGTGAACTGCGCGGCCATTCCTGAAAGCCTGATCGAATCCGAACTGTTCGGCCACGAAAAAGGCGCATTTACCGGCGCCAGCGCCGGGCGCGCCGGCCTGGTGGAAGCAGCGGACGGCGGCACCTTGTTCCTCGACGAAATCGGTGAACTGCCACTGGAAGCCCAGGCTCGCTTGCTGCGCGTATTGCAAGAAGGCGAAATTCGTCGCGTTGGCTCGGTGCAGTCGCAAAAAGTCGATGTGCGCCTGATCGCCGCGACACACCGCGACCTCAAGAGCCTGGCAAAGATCGGCCAGTTCCGCGAAGACTTGTATTACCGCCTCCACGTTATCGCGCTGAAACTGCCAGCCCTGCGCGAACGCGGTGCAGACGTCAACGAAATCGCCAACGCCTTCCTGGCGCGGCAAAGTGCGCGAATCAACCGCACCGACCTGAAGTTCGCCGCGGATGCCGAGCAAGCCATTCGTCACTACTCCTGGCCGGGCAACGTTCGTGAACTGGAAAACGCCGTCGAGCGCGCCGTTATCCTGTGCGAAAGCCCGGAAATTTCCGCCGAGCTGCTGGGCATCGACATCGAACTGGGCGACCTGGAAGACGACGAGTTCATTGGCCTGCCGCCACAACAGGGCAACGGCAACGCCAGTAACAGCAACCACGAACCGACCGAAGACCTCTCCCTGGAAGACTACTTTCAGCATTTCGTCCTCGAGCATCAGGACCACATGACCGAAACCGAGCTGGCCCGCAAGCTCGGGGTCAGCCGCAAATGCCTGTGGGAGCGCCGTCAGCGCCTGGGCATCCCGCGGCGCAAGACCGGGGTGGCCAGCGAAAGCTGAACCTCACCTGTCTCATGTGCGGGTAACACGTGACTTTCTGAAAAAACTGTTACCTCAGCTTTTTCACGTAACAGAAGCCGGGGCTTACGGTAACGAAGCCCCGGCTTTTTTTGGCCCTCGAAATGCCTGCCGACCGGCCTAACCCCTTGTTTTATTGGGTTTCGCAAAAGTTGGCACGCACCCTGCTATATGTTTGGTACAAGAACAATAACAAGCAATGCACAAGACAATAAAAATAAGACGAATCGACTCACGCACAATAAAAACAAGACGGCGAGAGGCGCAGCTAACTGATTCTTTTGGAGAGGCGTTGTATTTGGGGCTTGCCCCACGACCAGGCCGAGAACAACAAAAACTGTCTTAAGACAGAGCCTGTACTGGTTGGATCGAAAGATCACTGCAATTCAGCGACCAAAGCAATCCGTTTGCTCTTGACTCCCGATTGGGAGGGTCATGAAGGAAAGCTTCATGGCGAGGGCACTCAACAAAAACAAGAAGCCCGAAACCAAAAATAAAAATAGAGCATGCAACTACTTCTTGGGGAGCTTCGGCTCCCCTTGTGGTTTCCGCGATTCGCAAATCCCCGCAAATCGGCTCGCTCGGGCCTTGAAGCCTGCGGCCTACAGCTCATATCTGCTGTGTCCTACACCATCCCCCGACTAAATGCTAGAATCCCCGCCCATCATGCGGTCATTCTTCTGTTATGGCCGAATATTCCTTCAAACAGTGCATCCCATGCTGAAGAAGCTGTTCCAGTCATTCCGTACTCCCAAGCGTCCTACGCAACACATTCGCAGCACGCCTGAAGTGCTCAACAGCGGCCAACACTCGCTGCAGAAGGCGCAATTCAGCCGTTACGCGGTGAATATCGTTGAACGCCTGCAGAGCGCCGGTTATCAGGCTTACCTGGTGGGCGGTTGCGTGCGCGACATGCTGCTGGGTATCACACCGAAAGATTTCGACGTTGCCACCAGCGCCACACCGGAACAGGTACGGGCCGAATTCCGTAACGCGCGAATCATCGGGCGCCGGTTCAAGCTGGTGCACATCCACTTTGGCCGCGAAATCATCGAAGTCGCGACCTTCCGTGCCAATCACCCGCAAAACGAAGACGAGGAAGACAGCAATCAGTCTTCGCGCAACGAAAGCGGGCGCATCTTGCGCGATAACGTTTACGGCACTCTGGAAGAAGACGCGCAACGTCGCGACTTCACCATCAATGCCTTGTATTACGATCCGGTCAGCGAACGCATCCTCGACTACGCCAACGGCGTACACGACATCCGTAATCACCTGATCCGCCTGATCGGCGATCCGACGCAACGCTACCAGGAAGACCCGGTACGGATGCTGCGGGCCGTGCGTTTCGCCGCCAAGCTGAACTTCGGCATCGAAAAACACAGCGCCCTGCCGATCCGCGGCCTGGCGCCGATGCTGCGCGAGATCCCGTCGGCCCGCCTGTTCGAAGAGGTGCTCAAGCTGTTCCTCTCCGGCCATGCCGCCGATACGTTTGAGATGCTGGTCGACCTGCAGTTGTTCGATCCACTGTTCCCAGCCAGCGCCGAAGCACTGGAATACAACCCGACGTACACCCACACCCTGATCAGCGAAGCCCTGATCAATACCGACCTGCGGATCAAGCAGAACAAACCGGTCACCCCGGCGTTCCTGTTTGCAGCCCTGCTCTGGCCTGCCCTGCCGGCCCGCGTCCTGCGCCTGCAGGAGCGTGGCATGCCGCCGATTCCGGCAATGCAGGAAGCGGCGCACGAGCTGATTGCCGAACAGTGCCAGCGCATCGCGATTCCGAAACGCTTCACCATGCCGATCCGCGAGATCTGGGACATGCAGGAACGCCTGCCCCGCCGCAGCGGCAAGCGTGCCGATCTGCTGCTGGACAACCCGCGTTTCCGCGCTGGCTACGACTTCCTGCTGCTACGCGAAAGCGCCGGCGAGCAGACCGATGGCCTGGGCGAATGGTGGACGGACTATCAGGACGCCAACGAAAGTGAGCGCCGCGACATGATTCGCGACCTCAGCGGCAAGGACGAAGGCACCGGCGCGCCGCGCAAGCGTCGCCGCAGCGGTGGTTCCAAGCGCAAACGCGCCGCCGGCGCTTCGAGCACCACGGGCGAGTAATCCATGGAACGCATCTACATCGGCATGGGCAGCAACCTGGCTGACCCCGCCGAACAATTGCGCAGCGCCGTCGAGGCGCTGGCGCATTTGCCGCAAACGGCGCTGGTCGGAGTTTCTGCGTTTTATCAAAGTGACTCACTGCTTCCCGGACAACCGCGCTACACCAATGCGGTGGCCGCTCTCGACAGCACGCTGGCGCCGCTTGAACTGCTGGATGCTTTGCAGGCCATCGAAAACGGCCAGGGTCGCGAGCGCCTTGAGCGCTGGGGACCGCGCACGCTGGACCTCGACATCTTGCTGTTCGGTGATCGCCTGATCGACGAACCGCGCCTCAAGGTTCCCCATTACCACATGCAGGAACGGGCCTTTGTGTTGTATCCGCTGGCGGAATTGGCACCTGCGGATCTGCGCCTGGCCGATGGCCGGACCTTGGCCGAACTGCTCAAGACATGCCCGTTCGTCGGCCTGGAACGCCTGCCCCAAAATTGACCCGCTCCCACATTGGTTTTGTGTCGCGCACAAGATCTGCTGCTGAATCGCATCAGTTACCCCGGTAACACCCTACCCGTAACAATGCGGTAACACACGCAATTGACTTCCCTCGTTCTCCTCACGACTATAGGCGTCCCGCTGCCGCCAACACGGCGTTCAAGGGCGCAATCCAGGCCTTAAAAGCACGACGAAAGAGCGTGCGCCTGTATTTAACGAAGAATCACGCGCGTTACTCGCAGTAGTTTCCACAGCGCCTGAATGAGGAACTTTTCATGCCAGCCATCACCCTGACCACCCTGCAAGGTCTGAAGCAAAAAGGTGAAAAGATCACCATGCTGACCTGCTACGACGCGACCTTCGCCCATGCCTGCAATCAGGCCGGCGTCGAAGTGCTGCTGGTGGGCGACTCCCTCGGCATGGTTTTGCAGGGACACGACAGCACCTTGCCTGTCACCACCGCAGAAATGGCTTACCACGTGGCTGCCGTCAAACGCGGTAACAGCGATGCCTTGATTCTCGCCGACCTGCCTTTCATGGCCTACGCCACTACCGAGCAAGCCATGACCAACAGCGCCCTGTTGATGCAGGCCGGCGCGCACATGGTCAAGGTTGAAGGAGCGTTGTGGCTGGCCGATTCGATCCGCCTGCTGGCCGAGCGCGGCATCCCTGTCTGCGCGCACATGGGCCTGACGCCGCAATCGGTGAATATCCTTGGCGGCTACAAGGTCCAGGGTCGCAATGAAAACCAGGCGCGGCAGATGCGTGCCGACGCGATCGCCCTGGAACAGGCTGGCGCGGCAATGCTGCTGCTCGAGTGCGTCCCGAGCGAACTGGCGGAAGAAATCACCCAGGCGGTGAAGATTCCGGTGATTGGTATTGGCGCCGGCAATCGCACCGACGGCCAGGTGCTGGTTCTGCACGACATGCTGGGGCTGTCCATTACCGGCCGCATGCCAAAATTCGTAAAAAATTTCATGACTGGCCAAACCAGCATTGAAGCTGCACTGAATGCCTACGTGACTGAAGTCAAAGCGGCGACCTTCCCTGGGATCGAACACGGATTCTCTGCATGAACACCGTAAAAACCGTACGCGAACTGCGGGCCGCCGTGGCCCGTGCCCGTAGCGAAGGCAAGCGCATCGCCTTCGTGCCGACCATGGGCAACCTGCACAGCGGCCACGTGGCGTTGGTGACCAAAGCCTCCCAGCGGGCGGACTTCGTGGTTGCGAGCGTTTTCGTCAACCCGCTGCAATTCGGTGCTGGCGAAGACCTCGACAAATACCCGCGCACCCTCGCCGCCGACCAGGAAAAACTACTCCAGGCCGGTTGCCATTTGTTGTTTGCCCCCACTGTTGAAGAAATGTATCCCGACGGCATGGCCGGCCAGACCCGCGTCAGCGTCCCGCAATTGTCCGAGGGCCTGTGTGGCGCCAGCCGGCCGGGGCATTTCGAAGGCGTGGCGACGGTGGTCAGCAAGCTGTTCAACATGGTCCAGCCGGACCTGGCGATTTTCGGCGAGAAAGACTTCCAGCAACTGGCGGTGATTCGCGCGCTGGTACATGACCTGAACATGCCGATCCAGATCATCGGTGAGCCCACTGTTCGCGCAACCGATGGCCTGGCGCTGTCGTCGCGCAACGGTTTTCTCAACGAAGAGCAACGTGCTGTCGCACCGGTGGTCTATCGCACGCTGAAAGCGATCGGCGAGGCGATCAAGCAGGGTGAACGCGACTACCCGGCGCTGATCGGCACGCAGATCAAACAGCTCGAAACAGCCGGCCTGCGCCCTGACTATCTGGAAATCCGCCATGCTCTGACCCTGCGCCCGGCGACGGCGCAGGATCGTGACCTGGTGATTCTGGTGGCGGCGTTCCTCGGTACGACGCGGTTGATCGACAACCTGCACCTGAACCTCGAAGCGCCAAACTAAACACCGAAAAACCCTGTAGGAGCGAGCTTGCTCCGGGCGGCGATCCGACGATAGCGGACTGTCAGACAACACACCTGTTGAATGTCAGGCCCTCATCGCGAGCAAGCTCGCTCCCACAGAGGGCCGCTGCGCCCGAACAGACTGTATTGCCGCCCGCAACCCCTTCGGGCAAACTGCCCGCCGTTCGATTCCGACCTGGGAAATACTCATGCACGCCATCATGCTCAAAGCCAAGCTGCATCGCGCCGAAGTCACCCACGCTGTACTCGATTACGAAGGCTCCTGCGCCATCGACGGTGAATGGCTGGACCTGTCCGGCATCCGTGAGTACGAACAGATCCAGATCTACAACGTCGACAACGGCGAGCGCTTCACCACCTACGCCATTCGTGGCGAAGAAGGTTCGCGCATGATCTCGGTCAACGGCGCCGCCGCGCACAAGGCCAAGGTCGGTGATCGCGTAATCATCTGCGCTTACGCTCATTACAGTGAAGCCGAACTGCTCAACTTCAAGCCGCGCATGCTCTACATGGCGCCGGGCAATGAGCTGAGCCACACCAGCAACGCCATTCCGGTTCAGGTCGCCTGATCGAGCCGAAGCTCATATCCCTTCCGTTTGTCGGACCGTTCCCTGTTCGATGTACAAAAAAGTACCGGGAACGGGTCAGACAAAATCAAGACAGATCGCAGCGCGGGAGTTACTGTATTCGCCCTGCGCCGCAAAATCGTGTCGACGCAGTTGACCGGACGCTCACCCGCAGCGCTCCGGGCTTTTTAGTGTTCAAAAGGCCGTTCAAGTAAAAAGGAAACCCGCAGCGATGGCGTATTACCGCACTCCTCACGACGTTACCGCTCTGCCCGCCTGGCAAGCGCTGAATGACCACCGCCAAGCCATGCAGGATTTCAGCATGCGGGAGGCATTCAACGCCGACCCGCAGCGCTTTACTCAATTCACCCTCAGCAGCTGCGGTCTGTTTCTCGACTATTCGAAAAACCTGATCAACGCCGAGACCCGCAATCTGCTGGTGGGCCTGGCCAACGAAGTCGACCTCAAGGGCGCAATCAAATCGCTGTTCGACGGCGAAATCGTCAACGCTTCCGAGGGCCGTCCAGCCCTGCACACCGCCCTGCGCCGCCCGGTTGGCGACAAGCTGTCGGTCAACGGCGTCAACGTGATGCCGGAAGTGCACAAGGTGCTGAACCAGATCACCGACCTCGTCGGCCGTATCCACGATGGTCTGTGGCGCGGTTACACCGAGAAGCCGATCACCGACGTGGTGAACATCGGCATCGGCGGCTCGTTCCTCGGCCCTGAGCTGGTGTCCGAAGCGCTGCTGTCCTACGCCCAGAAAGGCGTGCGCTGTCATTACCTGGCGAACATCGACGGCAGCGAGTTCCACGAACTGACCATGAAGCTGCGCGCCGAGACCACGCTGTTCATCGTCTCGTCGAAATCCTTCAACACCCTCGAAACCCTGAAGAACGCCCAGGCTGCCCGTGCCTGGTACCTGGCCCAGGGTGGTTCGGAAGCCGAGCTGTATCGCCACTTCATCGCGGTATCGAGCAACAACGCCGCCGCGGTAGCGTTCGGCATCCGCGAAGAGAACATCTTCCCGATGTGGGACTGGGTCGGCGGACGCTACTCGCTGTGGTCGGCCATCGGTTTGCCGATTGCCCTGGCCATCGGCATGTCCAACTTCAAGGAATTGCTGTCCGGTGCCTACACCATGGACCAGCACTTCCAGAGCGCACCGTTCGAACAGAACATGCCAGTGCTGCTGGCCTTGCTCGGTGTGTGGTACGGCAACTTCTGGGGCGCGCAAAGCCACGCGATCCTGCCGTACGATCACTACCTGCGTAACATCACCAAGCACCTGCAACAGCTGGACATGGAATCCAACGGCAAGAGCGTGCGCCAGGACGGCAAGCCAGTGTCCACCGACACCGGGCCGGTGATCTGGGGCGGCGTTGGCTGCAACGGTCAGCACGCCTACCACCAGTTGCTGCACCAGGGCACCCAACTGATCCCGGCCGACTTCATCGTGCCGATCGTCAGCTTCAACCCGGTGTCCGACCACCACCAGTGGCTGTACGCCAACTGCCTGTCGCAGAGCCAGGCACTGATGCTCGGCAAGACCCTGCCTGAGGCCGAAGCCGAACTGCGCGACAAAGGCATGAGCGAAGACGATGTGCAAAAGCTCGCGCCGCACAAAGTGATCCCGGGCAACCGTCCGAGCAACACTCTGGTGGTCGAACGCATCAGCCCGCGTCGCCTCGGCGCTCTGGTGGCGATGTACGAACACAAAGTTTTCGTGCAAAGCGTGATCTGGGGCATCAATGCCTTCGACCAGTGGGGTGTGGAGCTGGGCAAAGAGCTGGGCAAAGGCGTTTGTCAGTCAACGTTGTTGTTGATTGACCCAACGCTTTCGCGAGCAGGCTCGCTCCCACAGTTGTTTTGCATCTGACTTGAACCCATTGACCTCTCGGCGCATCTTTATCTTTGTCGCAAAACAAGAATAAGGAACCGTCATGTTCGATATCAGCACGTTCCCCAAAGCCGATGCCGTCCGCCGGGCTGCACAATTGAGTCAAGACGACTATCAGCGCCTGTATCGCGAATCCGTCGAACACCCCAGCACTTTCTGGGCCGAACAGGCCACCCGCTTCCTCGACTGGAGCGCACCGTGGCAAACCGTCCAACGCTACGACCTGAAGACCGGTGAGGCCAGCTGGTTTGCCGGTGCGAAATTGAACGTCAGCTACAACTGCATCGACCGGCACCTGGAAAAACGCGGCGATCAGGTCGCCATCATCTGGGAAGGCGACGACCCTGCCGACTCCACCTCCATTACCTACAAAAAACTGCATGAAAGCGTCTGCCGCCTGGCCAACGTGCTGAAAAGCCGTGGCGTGAAAAAAGGCGACCGCGTGTGCATCTACATGCCGATGATTCCCGAAGCGGCCTACGCCATGCTTGCCTGTACCCGCATCGGCGCGGTGCACTCGGTGGTGTTCGGCGGCTTCTCCCCGGACTCGTTGCGTGACCGTATTCTCGACGCCGACTGCCGCACCGTGATTACCGCGGACGAAGGCGTGCGAGGCGGCAAGGTCGTGCCGCTCAAGCAGAACGTCGACAAGGCGCTGCAAAGCTGCCCGAACGTGAGCACCGTGCTGGTGGTCGAGCGCACTAATGGGCCGGTGAACTGGATCGAAGGACGGGACATCAAGTATCAGCAGGCCCTGCGCGATGCCAGCGCCGATTGCCCACCCGAGCCAATGGACGCCGAAGACCCGCTGTTCATCCTCTACACCTCCGGCAGCACCGGCAAACCCAAAGGCGTGCTGCACACCACCGGCGGCTACCTGCTGCAAGCAGCGATGACTTTCAAGTACGTGCTGGACTACCGCGACGGTGAAGTCTTCTGGTGCACCGCCGACGTCGGCTGGGTCACTGGCCACAGCTACATCGTCTACGGTCCGCTGGCCAACGGTGCGACCACGCTGATCTTCGAAGGCGTGCCGAGCTACCCGAGTACCTCGCGCTTCTGGCAGGTGATCGACAAGCACAAAGTGAATATTTTCTACACCGCCCCGACGGCGCTGCGCGCGCTGATGCGTGAAGGTCCCGAACCGCTGAAACAAACATCCCGCGCCAGCATCAGGCTACTCGGTACGGTCGGCGAGCCGATCAATCCGGAAGCGTGGGAGTGGTACTTCCATGAGGTCGGCGAAGAGCGCTGCCCGATCGTCGATACCTGGTGGCAGACCGAAACCGGCGGCATCATGCTCAGCCCGCTGGTCAGTGCCCAGCGGATCAAACCCGGTTGTGCGACACAACCGATGTTCGGCGTGCAGCCGGTATTGCTCGACGAGCAGGGCAAGGAAATCAAAGGCGCCGGCAGCGGCGTACTCGCCTTAAAGTCCAGCTGGCCGGCGCAGATCCGCAGCGTCTACCGCGACCCGCAACGAATGGTCGACACCTATTTCAAACCCTACCCCGGCTACTACTTCACCGGCGACGGCGCACGGCGCGATGAAGACGGCGACTACTGGATCACCGGGCGCATCGACGATGTGATCAACGTGTCCGGCCACCGCATCGGCACCGCCGAAGTGGAAAGCGCCCTGGTGCTGCACGAGAGCATCGCCGAAGCCGCTGCAGTCGGTTACCCCCACGACATCAAGGGCCAGGGCATCTATGTCTTCGTCACGCCCATGAACGGCGTCGAAACCAACGATGAACTGAAGAAAGAATTGCTGGCCCTGGTCAGCCAGGAAATTGGCAGTTTCGCCAAACCGGACTTGATCCAGTGGGCGCCGGCCTTGCCGAAAACCCGCTCAGGCAAGATCATGCGGCGCATTCTGCGCAAGATCGCCTGCAATGAACTCGACAGCCTGGGTGATACTTCGACCCTGGCCGACCCGAGCGTGGTGCAGGGCCTGATCGACAAACGCTTGAATCAATAACGTACTGGCCTTTGCAGGAGCGAGCCTGCTCGCGATGAACTCAAGCGCGCCGCGTACATTCAGGAGAAACGCGTTACCGTTGAAGTCCATCGCGAGCAGGCTCGCTCCTACAGAAAATTACAGAGTGACCATGGAATTCATCCGCACCCGCATCGAAACCCAGATCATGAGCCTGACCGGCTTGTCCCTGGGCAAACTCGACCTGGAAAACCCCAAGGGCGACCCCGGGCTGTTCGGGCCAGACTCGGTGAGCTGGCAAGTCCATGGCGATTTCAGCAGCATGCTGATCGGAGGCATCAGCGCCCTGATGCTGCAGGCCCTGCACCCGCTGGCATTGGCCGGGGTTTGGGACCATTCAAACTTTCGTGAAGACATGCTCGGTCGCTTGCGCCGCACCGGGCAGTTCATCTCCGGCACCACGTTCGGATCTCGACAGGACGCCGACTGGCTGATCGAAAAAGTCCGCACCATCCATTTGCAGATTACGGGTACGGCACCGGACGGACGTGCCTACGCCGCCAGCGATCCCGAGTTGCTGACGTGGGTGCACGTGGCGGAAGTCAGCAACTTCCTCGCTGCACATTTACGCTATCGCAACCCGCACCTGTCCCCAGCCGATCAGGATCGCTACTACGCTGAAATCGCCCTGGTCGCCGAGCGACTCGGGGCCAGGGATGTACCCCGTTCGCGGCAGGAAATTGCCGACTACCTTGAGCGCATCCGTCCACAACTGCTGTGCGACGAGCGCAGTCGTGAAGTCCTGCGCCTGTTGCTGAACGCCCCCTCCCCCAGTCGCCTGGCCAAGCCTTTCGGCGGTCTGATGATGCAGGCCGGGATCGATCTGCTGCCGGACTGGGCCAGCGATATGCTCGGCGTCAGCCAGAACCCGCTGCAACGCAAGCTGATCCGTGCCAGCGTCAATCACAGCGCGCCGATGCTGCGCTGGGCGGTGCGTAATGGATCGGTGCAGCGGGCCAAGCGGCGGATGGGATTGCTGAGTTGAAGCTCAGAGCGGCATGCTTGAAGCTTGAAGCTTGAAGCTTGAAGCTTGAAGCTCAGTAACTGTTAAACTCCCGCGCCCAATTCTCTCCTGCAAGGCGCCCAGCATGTCTTCCTTGAATCAGGCGCTGCGCGCCGCCCTCGAACGTCGCCAGGATCTGCTGGCGGAGCTGCACGGCCAGGGCACCGATTGCTATCGCCTGTTCCACGGCAGCCAGGAAGGTGCCGGGGGCCTGACCATCGACCGCTACGGCCCGCAATTGCTGGTGCAAAGTTTCCACCAGCCGCTGGAGCGCGAAACGCTGCTGCAATTGCACGAAGCGATCAATCAGCACCTGGGTTTTGACACCCTGCTGGTTTACAACGACCGCTCCCGTGGCAACTCGCGCATCGATCGCGAAGACATCGTCTACCGCGCCGACGAAGCCGCCCTGCAAGACCTGGTCGGCCACGAATGGGGCCTGAACTATCGGGTGCGGGGTCGTCATGCCGGACAAGACCCGCTGCTGTTCCTCGACCTGCGCAACACCCGTGGCTGGGTCAAGGACCACAGCAAAAACAAAAGCGTGCTGAACCTGTTCGCCTACACCTGTGGTGTCGGCCTCAGTGCTGCCGCCGGTGGTGCGCGCGAGGTATGCAACCTGGACTTCGCCGAAGGCAACCTGGCGGTCGGTCGGGAGAACGGCCAACTCAACCCGCAGTTACCGACCATGGAATTTATCCAGTCCGACTACTTCCCGGCCATTCGCCAACTGGCCGGCCTGCCGATCAGTCAGCGCCGTGGGCAAAAACTGCCGAGCTATCAGCGCCTGGAACAGCGTCAGTACGATCTGGTGCTGCTCGACCCTCCGGCCTGGGCCAAGAGCGCATTCGGCACCGTCGACCTGCTGCGCGACTACCAGAGCCTGCTCAAGCCGGCCTTGCTGACCACTGCCGACAACGGCGTGCTGATCTGCTGCAACAACCTGGCAAAGGTCAGCATGGACGACTGGCGCGAGCAGGTTTTGCGTTGTGCAGAAAAGGCCGGGCGGCCGGTGCGTGAGTGGACCGTGATGAAACCAGGTGCCGACTTCCCGTCGATGGATCAGCAACCACCACTGAAAACCCTGATTCTGCAGCTCTGATCGTTGTCGGAGAAATCTGAAACTTCCTGATCAGGCCAATCACTTGGGAACCGGAAACGCGTGCCATACTCCAAGGCACTCCGATCCAGACAGATGAAGCCACACATGTACAAAGGATTGATTCGCGCCATTGGCGCCTTGTTGACTGCTCTGGCCCTCTACAGCTTGCTGGGCTTTCTGATTTTACCGGGAGTCGCGCTGCGCGTTGCCAACCAGCAACTGACCAACTACGCCACCACACCCGCCACGATCCAGCGGATCGAATTCAATCCGCTCAGCCTTGAACTGACCCTTTGGGGCTTGAACATTGGCGAGCCCGGCAAGGAGCAGGTCGCTTTCGAACGCCTGTACGCCAATCTGCAATTCGACAGCCTGTGGACCAAGGCGGTGCACCTCTCCGATGTCGAACTGGACAAGCCCAAGACCGAAATCCTGTTCAGCAAGGACGGCAAACTCAATCTGCTGGGGCTGTTCAAACTGCCAGCGAGCGAACCCACACCGGCCGACCCGAACGCCAAGCCGTTTCCGCTGCGCATCGAGCGGATCAAACTGGCCGGCGGCGCCGTGCACTTTGAAGATGCCCGGCCGAGCGAGCCCATCGAGTTTCTCTACGACACACTCGATTTCGAGCTGAAGAACCTCAGCACCCTGCCCGATGACAGCGCCGACATGACCTTGGTGGCTGTCGGCCCCAACGGCGGACAGATCGACTGGACCGGTAACTTCAGCCTGATCCCGATCGCCTCCGAAGGTAAGCTGAAAATCACCGATGGCAAGATGAAAGCCTTTTGGCCCTATGTGCGCGACGCCGTGCCACTGGACCTCGAAAACGGCGTCATGAGCATCAGTACCGACTACAAATTCAGCCTGGCCAAGGAAACCGAGCTGCTGCTGAATAATGTAGCGGTCAGCATCGCCCCCTTCGCGATCAAGGCGCCGGATGGCCGGCCGCTGGCAAAGCTTGAGCGCCTGGATGTCAGTGAAACCACCGTGGACCTGGCTAAACAGCAAGTGGTGGTCGGCAAGATCCGCAGCCACAAACTGGAAACCTGGGCCGCGCTGGAATCAGACGGCCAACTCGATTGGCAGAAACTGTTCGCCAGCCAGCCGTCCAAACCCGCGGCCAAAGCCAAGGCGGATGCCGAACCGGTCAGTGCTCCGGCGGCGGCAGATTCACCGAAGCCTGAACCGGCCGCGCCAGACAAACCCTGGCAGGTGCTGCTCAAGGATGTGCAGCTGCGCGATTACCAGGTGCATCTGGCCGACCGCAAGGCACAACCCGCCGTCGCCCTGGATCTGAGCCCGCTGAACCTCGACCTGCAAAACTTCGACAGCCTCAACGGCTCACCCTTTACCCTCAAGCTCGATACCGGTGTGGGCAAGCAAGGCAGGATCACGGCCGACGGCGAGGTCAACCTGGCCCCGGTCAGCGCCAGACTGAAGGTCCAGACCAGGGACATCGACCTGCGGGTTGCCCAGTCCTACATCACGCCGTTCATTCGCCTGGAACTGCGCAGCGGCATGCTCGGCAGCGATCTGGCGGTCGACCTGAAAAGCAGTGAGCCTCTGGCCTTCAGCGTCACCGGCCGCGCCCAGGTCGATCAGTTGCATACCCTGGACACCCTGAAAACCCGCGACTTCCTCAAGTGGCAACAGGTCGTGGTCGAAGGCCTGAACTATCAGCATGGGGACAGCCTGTCGATTGACAAGATCAACCTGTTCCAGCCCTACGCGCGTTTCATGATCAACGATGATCGCACCACCAACATCGATGACCTGCTGATTCCGCAACCGGCGGACTCCGTGGCAAAACCGGCGGCGAGCAAACCGGCCAGCAACGAAAAACCGTTGGGCATCCACATCGGCGGCATTTTCATCAATGATGGTTCGGCCAACTTCGCCGACTTCAGCCTGACCCCGAACTTCGCCACCGCCATCCAGCAACTCAACGGGCAGATCGGCACCATCGACAGCCGCCAGCCGAAACCGGCCGGTGTCGACGTCAAGGGCAAGGTTGATCGCTACGCGCCGGTGACCATCAAGGGCGCCGTCAATCCGTTCGACCCGATGGCCAGCCTCGACATCGCCACCAGCTTCAAACGCGTGGAGCTGACCACGCTGACGCCCTACTCCGGCAAGTTCGCCGGCTACCGTATCCGCAAGGGCCGGCTCAATCTCGACCTGCACTACCAGATCACCAAGGGCCAGCTCAAAGCTGAAAACAAAGTGGTGGTCGAACAACTGCAACTGGGTGAAAAAGTCGACAGCCCGGATGCCGTGAGCCTGCCGCTGAAACTGGCGATTGCCTTGCTCAAGGATGTCGACGGCAAGATCTCCATCGAACTGCCGGTCAGCGGCGACCTGAACAACCCGCAGTTCAGCGTCATGCCGATTATCTGGCAGACCCTGCGCAACCTGATCGTCAAAGCGGCGGCAGCACCGTTCAAGCTCATTGGCGGGCTGGTCAACGGAAGTGGCGCGGAAGATCTGGGTAGTGTTTCCTTCGCCGCGGGTTCCAGCGACCTGAGCAAGGATGCCGAAGGCGCCCTGGACAAACTGTCCAAAGCGCTCAAGGAGCGCCCAGCCCTGCGCCTGGAAATCGAAGGCACCGCCGCCCAGAGCAGCGATGGCCCGCTGATAGCCGAACAACGCCTGGAGCGTGAATACCAGTACAACTACTACAAAATGCTCCAGCGCCGCGGTGACAAGGTCCCGGCCCAGGCTTCGTTGCTGGAAGTGCCGGACGGAGAAAAAGGCCCGCTGCTCGAAGGTATCTACCGCACCCGCCTGAAAACCCAGCCCCCTGGCGAATGGAAGGACCTGGGCAAGGAAGAGCGCACCGCGAAAATGCGTGCCGAGGTGATCAAGTTCTGGAGCTCCAGCGACGTGCTGTTGCGTCAACTGGGCCAGGAACGCGCCAGCAGCATCAAGGATTACCTGGTCGACAAGGCGCAGCTGGAAGACGACCGGGTGTACTTCATCGACGCCAATCTGGGCGAGGCGCAAAGTGACGGCCGCGTGGTAACACCAATGCATCTGGATGCCGAGTGATGATTCGGTGGCTGGCAGGCCTGGTTCTGGCGCTCTCCGCCAGTCAGGCCTGGGCGGCCGATACCCTGCGCTGTGGCAGCCAATTGATCAGCGTCGGCGATCGCTCGAGTGAGGTCCTGCAGAAATGCGGTGAACCGGTCAGTCGCGATCTGCTGGGCTACAAGCGCAGCGCTGATCGGCGCGAGGAGTTTCAGGTCGAGGAATGGACCTACGGACCGAATGGCGGCATGTATCAATACTTGCGGTTCGAAGGTAATCGGCTGAAGCAGATCATCAGTAAACGCGGAAACTGAACCCACCCCCTATTCATGTGAACACTCTTCAATGTGGGAGCGAGCTCGCTCCTACAAATTGATTTGCGGCGCTACACATAGAACAGGCCCCGGCAAAAGTGCGCGGGGCCTGTAGTGGCCAACATCCTTTGGCCGTTCGCATGAACACTCAGGTTGCAACAGACGTATGACTCGGCTCGTCTGTCGCGCCCTCTCCCGGTCCAGGCGAGAAGCTTTGCCTTACTCGGCTTTCAGGCCATCAGCGGAAACCGCTTTGACGCCTTTGATTTTCTTGGTGATGGCCACAGCCATTTCTTTTTGCGAATCGGTCACGGCGGTGGTCGACGACAGCGATACCACGCCTTTGTTGGTTTCAACCTTGATGTCGCTACCTGGAATGCCTTTTTCAGTCATCAGGTCAGCTTTGACTTTGGTGGTGATCCAGGTATCGGAAGTAGCTTCTGTAGCCTTGGTCATTTCACCCGCCGCCAGGGTCATTGGAGCCTGGGTGGCTTGAGTGGTCTGGGCGAATGCCGCGTTTGCCATGGTCAGGGTCAACGCGGTAGCAGCAGCGGCAGTGATAGCGAACTTCTTCATACGAGTAACTCCTGTTTTTCGGAAAGTCTGCCGGGTGTCTTGTCGGCAGGGTTACCAAGGATATTGCGAACGCTGTGCCAACTTTGAAACAGAGCTAAAAACCTTATTAATCAATAAGTTATAAAATTAGCCAATTTTCGGAATCATGCAAAATGCACGAGAAGCACGAACACTGCATGCAAGTTGCGGGTTTATGGAAAGTTCCTAAGATGCTGAATTTCTAAGCTTTATCTGCGGCTTTTGACGACGGGTCAACAAACAGGAAAATCCCCGCAAAAGCGGGGACTTGATTCAGCAATTCATGCCGCAGAACCGGAACACCCTTTAGGCAAGTAATCCTTGGAAACGCTGCTTTTACATGTCCAGCCTTTGTCTTCGTCCCGTGTCAGGGTGACGGTTTTGCCCTGGACCACCCCCGGGGCATTGTGCAACGTACAAACGATTGATCCCGCTCCCGCCGGCGTTGTAGCCGTCACAGACAGGGCGCAGTGGTTGGTCGATGTCTCACCGGCAGGCGCCACATTGGCAATTGTCGGGGTTTCCCCCTGGCTGATCACATCCTCGAACGGCACTTTCATTGCAGTCAGTTCGGCCAGCGCCGCCGTGACCTTGGCCCGAGCCTGATACTTGGAATACATCGGCAGGCCCAGTGTTGCCAGGATCCCGATGATCGCCACCACGACGAGCAACTCGATCAGGGTAAAACCTTTCTGATTGTTCATGTACAAGCTCCATGCATGAGTCGAAGGCTCATGACCTGCCCCATGGCAGCACAGCCTGTGCCAAGGCCAGAAGCCCCTGTTGGCAGGGGGTGTGATGGCCGCAAAGCGCTTACCTACTACCAGGATCAGCACTATCTGACGTTTTTTGTCACCTCACTCTTTCGGGTTTGGCCCCGTCCCTTGACTAGGCTATAAGAGCAATTCAATCGGAATACCCAGGACTGAACATGGCGGTCAAGGCAGCGAAAATCAGCGTGTATGCATGGGAAGGCATCGACCGCAAAGGCACAAAAGTAACCGGCGAGCTCAGCGCTCAAAACCCGGCGCTGATCAAGGCGAAACTGCGCAAGCAAGGCATCAGTCCCGGCAAGGTCCGCAGAAAAAACCACTCGATTTTCAACATGGGCAAGCGTATCAAGGCCCAGGACATTGCCCTGTTCACCCGGCAAATGGCGACGATGATGAAGGCCGGCGTGCCGTTGTTGCAGTCCTTCGACATCATCGGCGAAGGCTTCGACAATCCGGCCATGCGCAAGCTGGTGGACGAACTGAAACAGGAAGTCGCGGCAGGCAACAGCTTCGCCGCCGCCCTGCGCAAGAAGCCCCGGTATTTCGATGAACTGTATTGCAACCTTGTGGATGCCGGCGAGCAGGCCGGTGCCCTCGACACCCTTTTGGAGCGGGTCGCGACCTACAAGGAAAAAAGCGAAAGCCTCAAGGCCAGGATCAGGAAAGCCATGACCTACCCGCTGGTGGTGGTATTCGTCGCGGCGATTGTCACCGGGATTCTGCTGGTCAATGTCGTGCCGCAGTTCGAGTCGGTGTTCAAAGGCTTTGGCGCCGAACTACCGGCCTTCACCGTGATGGTCATTGGCCTGTCGCAATTCATGCAGGCGTGGTGGTGGACGGTCCTTGGTGCGCTTATCGCGATGTCCTTCGGTGTGCGCCACGCCCTCAAGACATCCCCGGCCTTTCGTGACCGGATGGACACCTGGCTGCTGAAACTGCCGCTGGTGGGCACCCTGATGCACAAGTCCGCCGTGGCCCGATTCGCCCGTACACTGTCGACCACTTTCGCTGCGGGTGTACCGCTGGTGGAGGCCCTGGAATCAGTGGCCGGTGCAACCGGCAATATCGTGTTCAAGCGCGCGGTATTGCGCATCCGCCAAGATGTTTCGACCGGCATGCAATTGAATTTCGCCATGCGTACCTCCGGCGTCTTTCCGAACATGGCGATACAGATGACCGCCATCGGCGAAGAGTCAGGCACCCTGGACGCTATGCTCGACAAAGTCGCGGGGTTCTACGAAGACAACGTCGATAACATGGTCGATAACCTTACCAGCCTGATGGAACCGTTCATCATGGTGGTGCTGGGTGTTATCGTCGGTGGACTGGTAGTTGCCATGTACCTGCCCATCTTCCAACTTGGCTCAGCGATCTGACATGCCCTTGAATGAAATTCTGATCCACTCTCCGCTGGCCTTTGTCCTTCTCGCAGGCATCACCGGCCTGCTGGTCGGCAGTTTCCTCAATGTCGTGATCTGGCGCCTGCCGAAAATGCTCGAACGCGACTGGCGTGAGCAGGCCCATGACATTCTCGGGCTGCCTGGCGAAACGCCGCTGCCGACCTACAACCTGTTGCTGCCCCACTCCCAGTGCCCGCACTGCGGTCACCGAATCCGCGCCTGGGAAAACATCCCGTTGCTCAGTTATGTGTTTTTGCGCGGCCGCTGTTCAGCCTGTGCGGCAGCAATCAGCCCGCGCTATCCGTTGACCGAACTGGCCTGCGGGCTGTTGTCTGCGTTTGTTGCCTGGCACTTCGGCTTCGGTTGGCCGGCCGGCCTGATGCTGGTCCTGAGCTGGGGTTTACTGGCGATGAGCCTGATCGACGCCGATCATCAGATATTGCCGGACGTACTGGTGCTGCCGTTGATATGGCTGGGGTTGATCGTCAACAGTTTCAGCCTGTTCGTGTCGTTGCACGATGCGCTATGGGGTGCGATAGCCGGTTACACCGTCCTGTGGTCGATGTACTGGCTATTCAAGCTGATCACGGGCAAGGAAGGCATGGGCTACGGTGATTTCAAGCTGCTGGCGATGCTGGGCGCCTGGGGCGGCTGGCAGATTTTGCCGCTGACCATCCTGCTGTCCTCACTGGTGGGTGCCATTATCGGGCTGATGATGTTGCGCTTGCGCAATGCAAAAACCTCGACGCCGATCCCTTTCGGCCCCTATCTGGCCATTGCCGGCTGGATTGCGTTGCTCTGGGGTGGTCAAATAACCGACCTCTATTGGCAGTTTGTCGGTTTGAAATGAATAGCCCTGTGGAAAAACCCTGGATTCTCGGCCTGACCGGCGGCATCGGCAGCGGCAAAAGTGCGGCCGCCCAACACTTCATCGATCTGGGCGTGCATGTGGTCGACGCCGATCATGCCGCTCGCTGGGTAGTGGAACCCGGTCGCCCGGCACTGGCACAAATCGCCGAACACTTCGGCGCCGTCGTGTTGCAGGCCGACGGGCAACTGGACCGCGCTGCGCTACGCAAATTGATCTTCGAAGTGCCTGAAAAGCGCCGCTGGCTGGAGGCCCTCCTGCATCCGCTGATCGGCGAGGAGATCGCTCACCACCTGGCGCTGGCAAAATCGCCTTATGCGATTCTGGTTTCGCCGCTGCTGATCGAGTCCGGGCAATACGCCATGACCCAACGGGTGCTGGTGATCGATGCCCCCGAACAATTGCAGATCGAACGCACCCTGCAACGTGACCAGACCAGCGAACAGCAAGTCCAGGCGATCCTCAAGGCCCAGTCCAGCCGCCAGGATCGCGTGAGCCATGCCGACGACGTCGTGGTCAATGACCGCGACCTTACCTGGTTGCACAGCGAGGTCGAACGCCTGCATCACTTTTATCTTTCTTTGCGTGGAGGCCAGTCATGAGCCAACCAACAACCGTCGAATGCCCAACCTGTGGCGCCCCCGTGGAATGGACCGCCGAGAGCAAGTTCCGGCCATTCTGCTCCGACCGCTGCAAACTGATCGACCTGGGTGCCTGGGCGTCCGAAGAACACAAGATTCCAGTGCCCCCCGACGCCGAGGACGAGATGTTCAGCGGCGACTTCGACCCGCGTCATTGATTCCGACCGCGGCGATTTCAAGCTTTGATCCGGATCAAGGCTTGGGATCGTCGTCTTTCCAGGGTGCCGAGAGGTAGCGGGTGCGGTTGAACGTCTCCAGCCATTCCGGGCAGAACACCACCAGTGCACTGACCACCATGCCGTTGATAAACGCCTCGGGAAAGATGATCAGCCACAGGTAACCGACAAAATCCTCAAGCCAGTACGGCATCTCGAAACGCTCATCGAACCACAGCAACCACAGCCCCAGCAGCAGGCACAGCAACGCCGACAGCGCGGCGGCAAAGAATCCGGAAACGAAGATATACACGAAGGGATTTCGCGGCTGCGCCCGCTCCACCAGAATGGCGCAGCACTCGGTGACCAGCACCGGCAGCGCAATCAACAGCGCGCCATTGACCCCGACCGCCGCCAGGTCCTGTCGGCCGAGCAACACCAGCCCCGTTTGCGCCACCAGGCCACCCACCAGCGCCAGTGGCCAGTCCAGCAGTAGTGTCACCGCTGTCATGCCAATGAAGTGGTAAGACACGCCGGTATCAAAGTCGCGCCGCACCAGCCACAACAGAAACAGCGCAAACACTGTTCCAAACAGCAGATGCTGACGACGGCTGTCGGTGAACAGTTCAACCCACGGCGCGCGACAGATTGCCCAGATCAACACCGGCACATAGATTATCCAGCCGACCGCAAGGGTTTGCGATGACAGCAACTCTGCACCGATCATGGCTACGCGCGCCCCCCAGGCGAAGAACAACAGACACTCAGTCTACACCGCCGCTCGCCTGCCCTTCGACTTCAAGCCCAATGCCGCGGATCGTTCATCACCGCGTCATGTTCGGCGAACAGCTTCGGTAGCTCTGACTTGAGAAAGTCCACCCAGGTGCGCACCTTGGCATCGAGAAAGCGTCGCGAAGGATACAACGCATACACATTGCGTTCGCGCAGGCGCCATGCAGGTAGCACGCGCAGCAAAGTGCCGTCGCTCAAGGGCCGCGTCGCGGTGTAGAACGGCAGCAGGCTGATGCCCATGCCCGCCTCCGAAGCCTTGACCATCGACTCGGCAACATTGCACTGAAAGGTCTTGGCCGGGCTGACGGCGTGCTCGCCGTGCTCGTCCTGGAAAAGCCATTGATCGCCGTACAACGGGTCGAGCATGCGCAGGCATTGATGATCGCTCAGCGCCAGCGGCTGCTGCGGCACACCCCGGCGTTGCAAGTAAGCCGGGGAGGCACAGGGCACGCTGTAGATCTGCCCGATGGCTTGCGCAACCATTTGCGAGTCGGCCAGTTCGGGAGCTATCGAAATCACCACATCGTGCCCCTCCTCCAGCGGATCGGGATTGCGCTGCGACAAGGTCAACTCGAACACCACATCGGGATAAAGCTCGCTGTAGCGGGCGATCAACGGCGTGAGCAGCACACCCAGGCCGTTCATGCTGTGCACCCGCAGGCGTCCGGCCGGATTGATATGAGCGCCACGGGCCTCGGCCGTCGCCTCATCCATGGCTTCGACGATTTGCCGGCTGCGCAGCAGGAAGCGCTCGCCGGCGTCGGTCAGACTCAAGCGCCGCGTGGTGCGTTGCAGCAGTCGAGCCTGTACATGTTCCTCCAGATCCGCCACCAGTCGGGATACCTGCGCGGTCGATAGATCCAGCGCATCAGCAGCCCCGGTGAAACTGGCGCAGTCCACCACCCGGATGAACACACGCAAGTTGTTAAGCACATCCATAAGCCCCCCTCAGGCGATGACTGTTACGTTTTATGTAAGGCTGCATCCGCCGTTAGCCCCTTTATCCGTCGGTGGCAAAGACTAAAATTCAGACATCAAAACCGACACGGAGCACGCCAACATGAAAACGTTGATCAGCCTGTTGCTGACCGTCATCGCCACCTCGGCCATGGCCGCTGACAACGACCCCCTCGCGGTCCTGTACAACCCGGCGCAGCCACTGGACATCGCCAAGGTGGTTTCTGTGTCCGACACGGCGACCGCGTGCGGGGTTGTACCGGCGACCATGGAGTATGTCGATCATCAGGGCCAGACCCACCGCGTGACCTACAACGTCATCGGTGATTGCACCAGCAACCTGTGATCAATGGGCTCACAGCAAGGTCCACGTGTAGCTGATGATCAAGCGGTTCTCGTCGATATCACTGCGGTAGTTGGAACGCGCCATTGCATTGCGCACGCGAATGCCCAAACCTTTGAGGCTGCCGCTCTGCAGCACATAGCCGATGTCCAGGTCACGCTCGCGATCCTTGCCTTCAAAACCCTTGCCGGTATCGACATTGTTGCCGCTGATGTAGCGCACGGTACTGGTCAGCCCCGGTACGCCGAGCGCCGCGAAGTCGTAGTCGTAGCGCGCCTGCCAGGAACGCTCATCGGTGAAGGCGAACTCGTAGGTCGGCACTTCGTTGCCCAGTGGTGAGATGTTGGCAAACACCCGTGGGAACGCACTGTCTCCGAACATGCCCTGATAGCCGACGTAAAACGTATGGCCGCCACGCTTGGCCGACAGCAACGAGAAGAACGCCTGGTTGTCGATGTTGCCCAGCAATTTTTTGCCGTCCTCGCGCGAATCGTAGTAACCGAGGTTGGCGCCGAGGATCCAGTCGCCCACCGGCTCACTGTGCTTTAAACCCAGAAAACGCTGGTTGTAGATATCTTCCAGTTGCCCGTACCAGGCGCTGACCGAGCTGCGCTTGTCGTTGAAGACATAATCAGCGCCGGCAAAATTGAAACCGTCACTGCTGACCTGGCGCTGCGGCACGTGACCCAGCATCGCTTGCATCTTTTCGTCGCCAGCCTCGTTGCGCAGGCTGGTTGAACTCAAGTGACCACCCTGCACCGTCAGGCCATTGATCTCGTTGGAGGTGATGCTTGCGCCCTGATAACTCGGTGGCAGCAGGCGAATATCGCTGAATGCCAACACCGGCAGATTGGGTTGCAGTTCACCGACTTTCAGCTCGGTTTTGGAGTAGCGCATCTTCAACGCGCCTTCCAGGCGGCTGTAGTTGTCCGCCGCGCGGCCGTCGCTCTGCACCGGCAGCAAACCGGTATTGGTCCGGTCCGGGGCGCTGTCGAGCTTGAGGCCGAGCAAGCCGATGACATCCACCCCAAACCCGACGGTGCCCTGGGTGTATCCGGACTTCACGTTGAGGATGAAACCCTGGGCCCACTCTTCAGCCTTCGATTGCTGGTTGGCGCCGACGATGTCGGAATAGTCGCGGCTGAAGTAGTAATTGCGCGCCTGCAACGTCGCGGTGGTGTCTTCGACAAAGCCGGTTTCAGCCGCCATCGTCCCCGTGGAAAAACCCGAGACGACAGCCAGGGACAACGCCGAACCGGTTGTTGGGAGAATCTGTTTCATCGTTTTTCTCTTATTGTTATTGATCGACTGGTTGAAGGACTTCAGTTGCAGTGGATTTGCGACGGGGAACGGGATGACGGGCGCTCAACAGCACATGAGTGACCATGCCGAAAATCAGCCCCCAGAACGCCGCGGACAAACCGAACAACGACATGCCCGAAGCCGTGACCAGAAAGGTCATCAGCGCGGCTTCACGATCGCTCGACACAGCCATCGCGCCCGTCAACGCTCCGGCTATGGCGGCGAACAAGGCCAGCCCGGCCAGCGCCGCGATCAGCTCTTTGGGGAACGCGGAAAAAAGCGAAACCAGCGTGGCGCCGAAGATCCCGAACAGCAGGTAACACAGACCGCCGACGACCCCGGCCACGTAGCGTTTGCGTGGATCTTCGTGGGATTCGCGACCGGTGCAGATCGCCGCGGTGATCGCCGCCAGATTCAGTCCATGGCAACCAAACGGTGCCAGCAGTGCCGTGCCCAGCGCGCTACTGGCGATGATCGGGCTCGCCGGCGTTGGATATCCACTGGCGCGCAGCACCGCCATGCCGGGCACGAACTGCCCGGTCAGCGCCACCATCACCAGCGGCAAGGCGATGTTCAGGATCGCGCCCAGGCTGAACTCGGGCGTGATCCACACCGGCGTGGCCAGGCCGATCACCAGTGCTTCACGATGCAAATCACCGGTGAACGCGGCAATCGAACACCCCACCAGCAGCACCATCATCACCGCATAACGCGGCATCACACGCTTGCAGATCAGGTAGCAGGCAAACATCGCCAGGACCAGCAACGGCTTGTGCTGCATCGACACGAACAAGCCGGTACCGAAACTGAACAGGATCCCCGCCAGCATCGCCGCCGCGATGGCGGCGGGCAGCTTGCTGATGATCCGGTCGAAAGCCCCCGAGAGGCCAACCACGAAAATGATCAGGCTGCTGACCAGATAAGCCCCCACCGCCTCTGCCATGGAGATGTCCGGCAACAGCGTCACCAGCAACGCCGAGCCCGGCGCCGACCAGGCGATGATCACCGGAACGCGGTAGCGCAGGCTCAAACCGATACCGAGCACGGCGCTGCCAATGGAGATCGCCCAGATCCAGGACGACAACACTTCCCGCGAAAGATGTGCCGCTTCTGCCGCCTGAAAGATGATCACCAACGGGCCAGCATAGGAAATCACCGTGGCGATGAATCCAGCCACGGCGGCTGACAACGAGAAGTCCTGGAAAAACGCTTTCATGATTCAGGCACCGGTCGCTGACAACGCTGGGTTGACGCCAGCAGCGCTGCGTCGGCTGCTGATGGCGAACACGGTCATGGCCAGGGCCGCCACCGCACCGGGCAAGGCAAACGCCATGAAGTTCAGTTGCAGGGGCAGGCTGATCCCGAGCAAGGCACCGCCCAGCAGCGGACCGACGATGGCCCCGTTGCGCCCAATGCCCGACGCCCAGCCCAGACCGGTAGAACGAATCGTCATGGAATAAAACTGTGCGGCGCAGGCGTACAAAAGAATCTGCGAGCCGATGGTGGTGGCACCCGCAATGGCGATCAGCAAGTACAACACCGGCATCGGGCTGTTGAAGCCCAACAGGGTTATCGACACCGCCGCCATGGCGAAAAACACCGACAGCACCCGCGGCAGGTTGAGTTTGTCGCCCAGCACCCCGCCACCAACCGCGCCGAAGATCGCCCCGAAGTTCAACACCAGCAGGAACGACAGGCTCGAACCCAGGCTGTAACCGGCATTGGCCATCAGTTTCGGCAGCCAGGAACTCAGCGCGTACACCATCAACAGACAGCAGAAAAACGCCAGCCACAGCATCAGCGTGCGCAGCGCACGGCCTTCACGGAACAACTGCAACACCGGGGTGCCCGTGCCTTTCACTTCGGCCATGTGCAATTGATCAGACGTTTGCGCGACGTAGGCCGGATCGATGCGCTGAAGAATATTGCGCGCCTCTTCATTACGCCCCTGACGCAACATGAAGCCCACCGATTCGGGCAGGAAATACATGATCAGCGGCAACAACAGCAACGGCAGGACCGCCACGTAAAACACCGACTGCCAGCCGAAGCTCGGGATCAGCACGATGCCCAGCCCGGCGGACAGCATGCCACCCACCGAGTAACCGCTGAACATGATCGCGACCAGCGTGCTGCGGATTTTTTTTGGCGCGTACTCGTTCATCAGCGCCACGACGTTAGGCATCACGCCGCCAATGCCGAGCCCGGCAATGAAGCGACAGAGGCCGAACTCGGTGGGGTTTCGGGCGAAACCGTTGAGCACGGTGAAACCACTGAAGAGCATCACGCAGATCGTGATGGCTTTTTTTCGGCCGATCCTGTCCGACAGCGGACCGAAGAACAGCGCGCCGAACATCATGCCGAACAGTGCATAGCTGCCCAGTGCACCGGCTTGCAGAGGACTGAGCCCCCACTCTTTCATCAGCATCGGCAAGACCACGCCGTAGATCACCAGATCGTAACCGTCGAAGATGATGATCAGGGCACACCAGAACAGCACCATCCAGTGAAAGCGGTTGAAGCGAGCGTTGTCGATAACCTCATGTACGTCGATCTTGCGCATGGCATATATCTCTTGTTGTTGTTTTTTTAGAGCGGCGGTAACACGGCTTACGTCCGTACAGACGAGGGTAGAGCCGCCCGATACGTGGCAATAGCCAGTGCGCGCAGACCACTATCCATTTTGTGCAGGGCCCTGAAACGGGCATGGGAACGGGAGGCACTGAGCCTCTCCGACAAATTGTCTTCTTTGCGATCACATTTGAACGCTAAGCTTGGGCCTATGGATGACTCAGATTATTTACGCCTGCTGACCATCGCGGCCGAGCAAGCCAACGCGTTCCTGTCCAATGCCCGCAAATGGGAGCGTGAGCGTTGGGTTTGCCAGCGCCTGCTGCAAGGTTTGAACATCCCCTACCGCGCCGACGAGTTCGCCCCCGCCGGGGAGCCGCCGGATGTGTTGTTTCGCGATGCCAGTTTCGAGGTGTTCTTCGTGCTCGACGAGGGGCGGCGCCTCAATGATGAATGGCGCGACGAACTGCAACGCCGACGTAGCGCGTTCTCCCTGAGCCAACTGGTGCGTCGCGAGGCCAAGCCACGACGTATCCCCGCCAACGAGTTCTTGCTGCGATTGGCGCCGACCTTGCGCAAAAAAGCGCACAACTACAAAGAACGCGGCATGGATCTGGGTGAGCTGGACATTATTGCCTTCGCCAGCCTCAAACGCGAAGTGCTGGACCTCAACAGCCATTTCCCGCCGCCGACCGAATACCTGCGCCAGGGCTGGCGTTCGCTGTCATTGGTTGGGCCGACATTCGCCCGCGTGCTGTTCGCTCACCCGGATGCGCCGGACTTCTTGCGCAGCAACCTGGGGCGCAGCATTGTTTTTGACGTCGGGATCAGCCTGTGAGCCTCGAGCCTTTCCCGGTCAGCAGCTAAGCTCCGTTCACAGCTGAATAATTTCCCTGTAGCTTCTACACATTCAGCAACGTCTACCCCTGACGAGGCCCGATATGACCAGCCGCCTGAACCCCGACGACCAGAAGCATGTCGAAGAGTACCTGCAGTTGTCCCAGCACCAAGTCGAGCGCCGGCCTTTCCGGCCGTGGATGCTCCTTGTACTGGTATTGGCAGTGACCATTGGTCTGGGCCTGTTGAGCCGACTTATCAGTTACCTGACGTTATGAGCTGCCTTGCGCTCGCGAAGGTACTGACACCGATTTCCTTTAGCCTTGCGAGTTATCCTTATGTCCCATCGTATTGTCATTGTCGGCGGCGGCGCCGGCGGCCTGGAGTTGGCTACCCGCCTGGGTAAGACTCTGGGCAAGCGCGGTACGGCCAGCGTGATGCTGGTCGACGCGAACCTGACCCACATCTGGAAACCGTTATTGCACGAAGTGGCGGCCGGTTCTCTGAACTCTTCCGAAGACGAACTCAACTATGTTGCCCAGGCCAAATGGAACCACTTCGAGTTCCAGCTGGGGCGCATGAGCGGGCTCGATCGCGCGAAGAAAAAAATCCAGCTGGCCGCCACCTATGACGAATCCGGTCTGGAGCTGGTGCCGGCCCGCGAAGTGCCTTACGACTCGCTGGTGATCTCCGTCGGCAGCACCACCAACGATTTCGGCACCCAGGGTGCGGCGCAACACTGCCTGTTCCTCGACACCCGCAAACAGGCCGAGCGATTCCACCAGCAACTACTCAATCACTATTTGCGCGCTCACGCCGGTCAAACCGATACGATCGAGCAAATCAGCGTGGCCATCGTCGGCGCCGGTGCCACCGGAGTCGAACTGGCCGCCGAACTGCACAACGCCGCCCACGAACTGGCAGCCTATGGCCTGGACCGGATCAAACCGGAAAACATGCACATCACCCTGATCGAAGCCGGACCACGGGTGCTGCCGGCGCTGCCAGAGCGGATTGGCGGACCTGTGCATAAAACCCTGGAGAAACTCGGGGTCAACGTCATGACCAATGCTGCGGTGAGCGAAGTGACGGCCGACAGCCTGATCACCGCCGACGGCAAAGTGATCAACGCTAGCCTGAAGGTCTGGGCCGCGGGGATTCGCGCACCGGGTTTCCTCAAGGACATCGATGGCCTGGAAACCAACCGCATCAATCAGCTGCAAGTGCTGCCGACCCTGCAAACCACCCGCGACGAGAACATTTTCGCCTTCGGTGACTGCGCCGCCTGCCCGCAACCAGGCAGCGACCGCAATGTTCCGCCACGTGCCCAGGCCGCGCACCAACAGGCTTCGTTGCTGGCCAAATCGCTGAAGCTGCGCATCGAAGGCAAGGCACTGCCGGAGTACAAGTACACCGACTATGGCTCACTGATCTCGCTGTCGCGTTTTTCGGCTGTGGGTAACTTGATGGGCAACCTCACCGGCAGCGTGATGCTCGAAGGCTGGCTGGCGCGGATGTTCTACGTGTCGCTGTACCGCATGCACCAGATGGCGCTGTACGGGCCGTTCCGCACGGCGATGCTGATGCTGGGCAGCAAGATCGGGCGCGGTACTGAGCCACGGCTCAAGCTGCACTGATGTAAACCTGTGGGAGCGAGCTTGCTCGCGATGGCGTCCTTTCTGTCGATATCAATGTCGCCTGATACACCGTCATCGCGAGCAAGCTCGCTCCCACAGGGTTTTGCGGCACGCCCAGTATTTTCGAAAGCAAAAAAAATCCCCGTATCTTTCGATACGAGGATTTTTAATATGGTCGGGGTAAGGGGATTCGAACTCCTGACATCCTGCTCCCAAAGCAGGCGCGCTACCGGACTGCGCTATACCCCGGTAAAAAAAAGGCACCTTTGCAAGGCGCCTTCTTCGATCAGCGCTTTTGGCCTCTGATCTTAAGATTCGATTCCAGCGCTAACTGGTTTCAAAAATGGTGGGTCGTGTGGGATTCGAACCTACGACCAATTGGTTAAAAGCCAACTGCTCTACCAACTGAGCTAACGACCCAAAAATGGTCGGGGTAAGGGGATTCGAACTCCTGACATCCTGCTCCCAAAGCAGGCGCGCTACCGGACTGCGCTATACCCCGGTTTGAAATTGGCTCCGTGACCAGGACTCGAACCTGGGACCCAATGATTAACAGTCATTTGCTCTACCGACTGAGCTATCACGGAACTACACATTTCAATTTACAACTTTGAAGCTTTACTGCGTTCTCTTCGACCCGTTCGCATCGCTGCGTTCGTGTGTCTGAGGCGCGCTATTCTACAATCTTCAGAACCTCTGTCAACCCCCTAAATTGCTTTCAAGTTAATGATTTGCAACTTATTTTGGATTCCTGCTTGGGGAGCGGAAACCCTGGCGGGTGACTTACTGCGGGGCGCACTTTACAAGCATTTTCCTTTGAGTTCAACAGCCTAACGAAAAAAAGGCCTCGCAATGCGAGGCCTTTTCGATTTTGCTGCCACTTTGGATCAGACGAAGACGATTTCGTCGTTTTCCACCACACCGTGAGCGGTATCGCCCGGCATGAATCGACCGGACAGGATCAGCTGCGCCAGCGGGTTCTCGATCCAGCGCTGGATCGCGCGCTTGAGCGGCCGTGCGCCATACACTGGGTCGTAACCGACCGCGATCAGCTTGTCCATGGCTTCCGGGCTGAGCTCAAGCTTCAGCTCCCGCTCGGTCAGGCGGCTGCGCAGACGACCCAACTGGATCTCGGTAATGCCGGCAATCTGATCTCGCGCCAATGGCTCGAAGATCACCACTTCGTCGACCCGGTTGATGAACTCCGGCCGGAAGTGGCTGGAAATCGCATCCATCACCGCTGCACGCTGCGCCTCACGATCACCGACCAGTTCCTGGATCTGCACCGACCCCAGGTTGGAGGTCATGACAATTACGGTGTTCTTGAAATCCACCGTGCGACCATGGCTGTCGGTCAGGCGACCGTCTTCGAGCACTTGCAGCAAGATGTTGAACACATCCGGGTGCGCCTTCTCGACTTCGTCCATGAGGATCACCGAATACGGCTTGCGACGCACCGCCTCGGTCAAGTAACCGCCCTCTTCATAGCCCACGTAGCCCGGTGGCGCACCGATCAGGCGAGCCACGGAATGTTTCTCCATGAACTCGGACATGTCGATCCGCACCATCGCCTCTTCAGTATCAAAGAGGAATTCGGCCAGCGCCTTGCACAGCTCGGTTTTACCGACACCAGTCGGGCCAAGGAACATGAACGAGCCGCTCGGGCGATTCGGGTCGGACAACCCGGCGCGGGAACGCCGCACAGCGTTGGAAACCGCAACCACCGCTTCGTCCTGGCCGATCACACGCTGGTGCAACAGGCTTTCCATCTTCATCAGTTTGTCGCGCTCGCCTTCGAGCATCTTCGACACCGGAATACCGGTCCACTTCGACACGACTTCGGCGATCTCTTCTTCAGTCACCTTGCTGCGCAGCAACTGGTTTTCGGGTTTGCCATGCTGGTCGACCATTTGCAGGCTGCGCTCCAGGTCCGGGATCACCCCGTACTGCAACTCGGCCATGCGGTTCAGGTCGCCTTTACGGCGGGCTGCTTCCAGTTCCTGACGGGACTGTTCGATTTTCTGCTGGATCTGCGCAGAACCCTGAACCTCGGCTTTCTCCGAATTCCAGATTTCTTCCAGATCCGAGTATTCACGCTCATGACGAGCGATTTCTTCCTGCAATTTTTCCAGACGCTTCTTCGCCGCGTCGTCGCTTTCTTTCTTCAGCGCCTGGGATTCCACCTTCAGCTGAATCAGGCGACGCTCCAGACGGTCCAGCACTTCCGGCTTGGAGTCGATCTCCATGCGGATGCGGCTGGCAGCCTCATCGATCAGGTCGATGGCCTTGTCCGGAAGCTGTCGGTCCGTGATGTAACGATGACTGAGCCTGGCTGCGGCAATGATCGCGCCGTCGGTGATCGCCACCTTGTGGTGAACCTCATAACGCTCCTTGAGGCCACGCAGGATGGCAATGGTGTCTTCTTCGCTCGGCTCATCCACCAGCACTTTCTGGAAACGTCGCTCGAGGGCGGCGTCCTTCTCTATATATTGGCGGTACTCATTGAGCGTGGTGGCGCCTACGCAGTGCAGCTCACCGCGGGCCAGGGCCGGCTTGAGCATGTTGCCCGCATCCATCGAGCCCTCGCCTTTACCGGCGCCGACCATGGTGTGCAGTTCGTCGATGAACAGAATGATCTGCCCTTCCTGCTTCGACAGTTCATTGAGCAATGCCTTGAGCCGCTCTTCGAACTCACCGCGATACTTGGCACCGGCAATCAGCGCCCCCATGTCCAGGGACAACAGACGCTTGCCCTTGAGACCGTCCGGCACTTCACCATTGATGATGCGCTGGGCCAGTCCTTCGGCGATGGCGGTTTTACCCACGCCAGGCTCACCGATCAGCACCGGGTTGTTCTTGGTCCGACGTTGCAGCACCTGGATGGTCCGGCGAATTTCATCGTCACGGCCGATCACCGGGTCGAGCTTGCCGTCTTCGGCGCGCTTGGTCAGGTCGACCGTGTATTTATCCAGCGCCTGTCGCGCTTCTTCGTGGTTAGGGTCATTGACGGCCTCACCACCGCGCAGGTTGTTGATCGCATTTTCCAGGGCTTTCTTGCTCACGCCCTGGCCGAGCAACAGTTTGCCGAGCTTGCTGTTCTCGTCCATGGCGGCGAGCAGCACCAGCTCGCTGGAGATGAACTGGTCGCCTTTCTGTTGGGCCAGACGATCAGCCTGATTGAGCAGGCGCGCCAGATCCTGCGACATGTTCACGTCGCCGGTCGGATTCTGGATTTTTGGTAGCTGGTCGAGCTCTTTGGTCAGCTCTTTACGCAGGCTGTTGACGTCGAAGCCCACCTGCATCAGCAGGGGCTTGATCGAGCCGCCCTGCTGTTCGAGCAAGGCTTGCATCAAGTGCGCCGGCTCAATGGCCGGATGATCGTGGCCGACAGCCAGGGATTGGGCATCGGACAACGCTAACTGCAATTTGCTGGTTAAACGGTCTATACGCATGGGTCACCTTCCTTTTGAGCAGGCCGGACCTATAAAACATCCTGAATGAAGAAACCTGCCAGATAGCACAATAGATGTGGTCGATTCTGGGAGTTTCAAGCTTCGTGACGTTGATGCAGGTCAGGGAAGCTTAGCGGGCGAGCCAGATCAGGGAGGCGAATCGACCGGTGCGGGACGCACGGCGATAAGAAAAGAAGTGAGGGTCGGTTACGGTGCAGAAACCACCACCATAGACAGCCGTTACACCACGAGCTGCCAGACGCAAGCGGGCCAGCATATAGATGTCGGCCATGAACTTGCCGGGTTTTTGGCTCGGTACAAAGGCGTCTGCCGCTTGAGGCAACTGCTGCACAAAGGTTTCGCGTACTTCCGGGCCGACTTCAAAGGCTTGCGGGCCGATGGCCGGACCGAGCCAGACCAATACCTCGGCAGGCGGCACCGCCAGACTGTCGAGGGTGGCTTCCAGCACACCTGCCGCCAACCCGCGCCAACCGGCATGGGCTGCCGCAACGCGGGTGCCGGCACGGTCGCAAAACAATGCCGGCAGGCAATCGGCCGTCATCGCCGCGCAGGCAATACCGGGTGTCGACGTCCAACTGGCATCGGCAGTGACTACCTGGCTTGGGTCGGCATGGGCCACGACAATGCCATGGACCTGCTGCAGCCAGGCCGGTTGAATGGAGAAGTGATCGGTAAGACGACGGCGATTCTCGGCAACAGCTTCAGGGCTGTCATCGACGTGATCGCCGAGGTTGAGGCTGTCGAACGGCGCCACACTGACGCCGCCCGCACGGGTGGTCACACAGGCTTTGACCCCGGCCGGCGCGGGCCAGTCAGGAATCAGCCAGTCACTCATCCGATGAACGCCTCGCGGTCTTGCTTGAGCAGGGTCAGCAACCAGACGAAATCTTCCGGCAACGGCGATTCCCAGCTCATGCGCTTACCGGTGGTCGGATGATCCAGTTCCAGGAAACGCGCATGCAGCGCCTGACGCGGGAAGTTTTTCAGGGATTCGACCATGGTCGGGTTGGCGGCCGGCGGAATGCGGAAACGACCACCGTAGGCAGGATCTCCGACCAACGGGTAGTTGATGTGCGCCATGTGCACGCGAATCTGGTGCGTACGACCGGTTTCCAGCTTCACCCGCACATGGGTGTGGGAGCGGAAACGCTCGAGCACACGGTAATGGCTGACGGCTTGCTTGCCACCTTCCATCACGGCCATGCGCTGGCGTTGCTGGCCGTGACGACCGATCGGCGCATTGATCTTGCCACCGGCAGTGACCACACCGATCACGATGCACTCGTAGATCCGGCTGACGCTGCGGCTCTGCAACTGTGTAACCAGCTGCGTCTGCGCTTGAATGGTCTTGGCCACCACCATCAGACCGGTGGTGTCCTTGTCCAGGCGATGCACGATACCGGCGCGGGGCACATTGATGATGTCCGGCACGTGGTGCAGCAAGGCGTTGAGCAGGGTGCCGTCGGCATGACCGGCAGCCGGATGCACCACCAGGCCCGCAGGTTTGTTGATCACCAGGATGTCGTCGTCTTCGTAGACGATGTCCAGGGCAATGTCTTGAGCGACCCATTCGCCCTGAGCTTCCTGCTCGGCAGTCAACTCAAGGATGGCGCCGCCGTGGACGATGTCTCGCGGGCGGATAACCGCCCCATCCACAGTCAGGCGGCCGTCTTTGATCCAGGCGGAAAGGCGCGAGCGCGAGTGCTCAGCGAATAATTGTGCGGCGACTTGATCGAGGCGTTGGCCGCCCAATTCGGACGGCACCTCTGCGCGAAGTTCAATTTTATCGGACATGCTCAGACTAGGCGTCGGCACAGCCTTTGGTTTCGGCTGCGCGCTTGTGGTTAAATACTGCGTCTTTTGCCCCGAGGCTATTCAACGGGGCGCTCATCATAACAGGACGGCCACGCCCAAGACAGCGGCCGTCATAGGGACGCAAGCCGCCATGCAAGTGAAACACCTGCTGCTGATCGCCATCCTCGCATTGACCGCTGCTTGCTCATCGAAGGAAGTCGTAGACGAAAACCTCAGTGAAGTCGAGCTGTACCAACAGGCTCAAAATGACCTGGACAACAGTAGCTACACCAGTGCCATCGCCAAGCTGAAGGCTCTGGAATCGCGTTATCCGTTCGGTCGCTATGCCGATCAGGCGCAACTCGAACTCATCTACGCCAACTACAAGAACACCGAGCCAGAAGCGGCCAAGTCCGCTGCTGAACGCTTCATTCGTCTGCACCCACAGCATCCGAACGTCGATTACGCCTACTACCTCAAGGGCCTGACTTCTTTCGACCAGGACGTCGGCCTGCTGGCGCGCTTCCTGCCGCTGGACATGACCAAGCGTGACCCGGGCGCCGCCCGCGACTCCTATAACGAGTTCGCCCAGCTGACCAGCCGCTTCCCGAACAGCCGTTACGCACCAGATGCCAAGCAGCGCATGATCTATCTGCGCAACCTGCTGGCGGCCTACGAAATTCACGTGGCCGACTACTACCTGACCCGCCAGGCCTATGTCGCCGCTGCGAACCGCGGTCGTTACGTGGTGGAAAACTTCCAGGAAACCCCTTCGGTCGGCGACGGCCTGGCGGTGATGACCGAGGCCTACCAGCGCCTGCACCTGGACGAACTGGCTGCCACCAGCCTGGAAACCCTGAAGCTCAACTACCCGAACCACCCGACGCTGGTGGACGGTCAGTTCGTGCCGACCGTAGCCGAAGCCGACAACCGTTCGTGGCTGAGCAAGGCGACCCTGGGCCTGATCGAGTCCCGTCCGCCACTGCCACCGGGCGAAACCCGCGCCAACCAGGACGTACAGAGGCAGTTCCAGGACGCCAAGGACGCGATCCCGGCCGAGCTCAAGCCTAAGGACGGCAATGGCGACGCGATCGAAGAAGAAAATCACGAAGCGCAAGGCAACAACAGCGACCGCTCGTGGTTCAGCTACATGACTTTCGGCGTGTTCGACTGACACCTCGGGTTGTGCAAAAAGGGAGACTTTCGAGTCTCCCTTTTTTATTTCAGCGCTTTATTACACTGTGCGCCTGTCAGGTCCTTGGCTAAACTGCCGCTTCATCAATCAAAAAGCAGCTCACCATGCTTCGTTTATTGTTCTGGATTGCCCTGATTGCCGCTGCAGTATGGTTCTGGCGCAAATTCAAAGGGCAGGCTTCCACCCCCAAGCCCCCTGCCGAACGGGAAGCGGCGCCCATGGTCCGTTGTGCCCATTGCGGCGTTCACCTACCCCGTGACCGCGCGCTGAGCCACGACCAGCAATGGTATTGCAGCCAGGCTCATCTCGAGCAAGACAAGGGTTCCAGAGGCCACTGATACGTCACCCGAAATGGCGGCCGATTGAGAACTATCGCGCGCCCCCAAGGAACTGAAAGGCATCGATCGACGTCTGACGCAGATTATTCAAGATCACTCTCTGCGAATGAACCGGGTAATCGAAAACGTCCTCCACTTGCTGTGCCGCGAGCAAATGTCGCCGCTACGGCTCGACCTGAAATCACTGGAAATACTCGATAATGAAGCCCCAGCCCCCCATATCAAGGGCCTGGGGCTTTATCGGTCTGGCCAGCCGGGCGAAAGCATTCTGTCCCGCCTAGACTTCAAGGCACGCCAGGAAAGTGGCTGCTTTTGCATTACCTATGCTCACGGACGAACCCCACGTTGAACACGAGACCACGACAAAAAGTCTTGATCGTCGATGACGAACCGGACATTCGCGAACTCCTGGAGATCACCCTGGGAAGGATGAAACTGGAGACGTTCAACGCCCGCAACATCGGCGAAGCGCAATTCCTGCTAAAACGCGAAACCTTCGATCTATGCCTGACCGACATGCAGTTGCCGGATGGTACCGGCCTGGAGTTGGTGCAGCACATCCAGCAAAGCCACCCTCAGGTCCAGGTGGCAATGATCACCGCTTATGCCAGTCTCGAAACCGCGATCAATGTGCTCAAGGCCGGGGCATTCGACTTCCTGACCAAACCGGTGGACCTTACGCGCCTGCGTGAGCTGGTCACCAGCGCCCTGCTGGTTCCTGCCCGCGGGGTCGGCATCGATCGATGTTTGCTGGGCGACTCATTGCCCATGCGCAACCTGCGCAAACACATCACCAAACTGGCCAGCAGCCATGCGACGGTATACATCAGCGGAGAATCCGGCAGCGGCAAGGAGTTGGTCGCGCGCCTGATCCATGATCAAAGCCCCCGCGCCAATCAACCGTTCATTGCGATCAACTGCGCGGCGATTCCTTCGGAACTGTTGGAGAGCGAGTTTTTCGGCCATCGCAAAGGCAGTTTCAGCGGCGCCATCGAAGACAAACCCGGTCTGTTCCAGACAGCTCACGGCGGCACCCTGCTCCTCGACGAAGTGGCTGACCTGCCGCTGACCATGCAAGTCAAACTGCTGCGCGCGATTCAGGAGAAAGCCGTACGCAGCGTCGGCGGGCAGCACGAAGTGGCAGTGGATGTGCGCATTCTCTGCGCCACGCACAAGGACCTTGGCGCCGAAGTTGCCGCCGGACGATTTCGTCATGATCTTTACTACCGTTTGAACGTGATCGAACTCCCGGTGCCGCCCTTGCGCGAGCGTCGTGATGACATCGAAATGCTAGCCAGCCACATACTCAAGCGTCTGGCCGCCGATACCGGTCAACCTGCCGCGAGACTCCACCCCCAAGCCCTCGATGCGCTGAAAAGCTATCGCTTCCCGGGCAATGTGCGGGAACTGGAAAACATGCTCGAACGGGCGCACACCTTGTGTGAGAACAAACAGATCGAAGCCGGAGACCTGCGCCTGGCTGAAGGCAACTGTGGGGCTGAAGGTGGCGTGCCGGACCTGACCCGGATCGACAATCTGGAAACCTATCTGGAAAACGTCGAACGCCAACTGCTGCTCCAGGCCCTGGAGGAAACCCGCTGGAACCGCACAGCGGCGGCTCAACGGTTGAACCTTTCATTCAGATCGATGCGTTACCGGCTCAAGAAGCTAGGACTGGATTGATGCTTTAAAAAGATCGCAGCCTGCGGCAGCTCCTACATCGGAGCGTACCTACTGTAGGAGCTGCCGCAGGCTGCGATCTTGTCAAAGTCTTCCGACAGGCGCATAAGGCGCCGGATCGATAATCGGCGCACGGCCCAGCATCACGTCGGCAAACAGCTGGCATGACGCCGGCGCCAGCACCAGCCCGTTACGGTAATGCCCGCAGTTGAGCCAGAGGCCGTCAAACCCCGGCACCGGGCCGATATAAGGAATGCCCTCGGGTGATCCCGGGCGCAGTCCGGCCCAATGCCCCACCACTTCGGCATCGGCCAGCGCCGGGATCAATTCCACCGCAGACGCCTTCAGGCTTTCCAGTGCCGACCCGGTCGGCGTCTTGTCAAAGCCTTCATGCTCCAGCGTACTGCCGATCAGTATGTGTCCATCGCGCCGGGGAATCGCATAACGGCCCTTTGCCAGGACCATGCTCGGCAGGAAATCCGCCGCACACTTGTAGAGAATCATCTGCCCTTTCACCGGCTCGACCGGTAGCGTCAGATCAAGACTCTTGAGCAAATCACCGCTCCAGGCCCCCGCCGTCAGGACGACTTGATCGCCCAGGACAGTACCTGTGGAGGTCTGTACGCCGACCACTTTGTTGCCGTCACGAACAAATCCGCTGACTTCGCACTGCTCATGGATCGTCACGTTCGGCAGCGCCAGCAACGCGGCCTTGAGTGACTTCACCAGGCGCGGATTACGCACGTTGGCGACGTCGGCCATGTAGATCGCCCGGGAAAAACCACTGCCCAGCACCGGCACGGCGTCGTGTGCTGCCGAAATATCCACCGCGCTAAGCGGACGATTTTCCCGGGCGGCCCATGCCAGCGCTTCAGCCTCGTCCTCCAGATCCAGCCAGTACAGACCGGTGGTGTGTACTTCAGGATCAACGCCAGTGGCGGCAAACAAGCGCTCGCCCAGCTGTGGATAAAAGTCCTGGGACCAGTGAGCCAATTCGGTGACCGCCGGGCTGTAGCGCCACGGGTAAAGCGGCGAAACGATGCCGCCGCCAGCCCAGGACGATTCCTGGCCGACACTCGAGCGATCCAGCAGCACAACGCTTTGCACTTCGGAGGCGAGATTGAAGGCCGTCAGCAATCCAATTACCCCACCGCCGACAATCACCACTTGCTGTTGCCTGGTCATGTTCTGATCCCATCGTTAAATAGACAGAGGGTGCAAAAGGCACCCGAAAAAGAAACTCAGCGCCCCCAGCAGTCTTTGCTGGTCAGGCCGGATTTCGCGTTGACCATACCGAGCACACCGGTGTTGGTGATGGTCAGATCACCGCACTTGTCAGTGGCCATGCTCGAGTCAGCCTTGCGCACCGCCGTCAGCAGAAAGGTCTGGTCGGTCAGGGTCGGTGTGATGCTGTAGTAATCATTGCCGGCTCTGAGGCCCGTCGCATCGGTGTAGGCATTTTTCTGCGAGTAGAAGCGCTCCAGGATCTGCGCCTGCTCCGAGAGCAGACCGGCCACTTCTGCGCGACGGCCCTTGTTCAGGTACTCGGTGAAACTCGGGGCAGCAATGGTCATGACAATACCGATGATCGCAATCACGATCATGATTTCGATCAGGGTAAAACCGCGGTTGGAACTACGCATGCCTCAATTCTCACTCACTGTATTTGTCGCCACATGATGCGACGGCTACCGCCGGTCTTTTCCATCCCCGCAGTACCGTCGCCACTTGAATCGTTCACGCCCCCGCCATTGTCGCTGGCGTCCTGGGTCGAATGCTCGCCGATAAAGATCACGCCATCGGATAGCGTGTCGCTGTTGTCGACCACGCCATCGGCGTTGCTGTCGAGCATCTTAACGCTGATCGCCTCGGGCAGCTTCAGGCAGACGGCTTTCAACCCCTGATTGCTGTGGTAGAAACCGTACCAGTTGCCATTGGCCAGACAGGTTGGCCGGTTCAGCGCCGGCGAATCCGGTGGCGTGGCAGCGTGCGCCGACACCGACAGGTCAAGCGCGACTACGACTGCGAACAGTTGTGACCACAACCTGACAGGTCGCTCAGTATTTCGCATAGATGCTCTCCACCACACTGCGCGAATGACCCGCGATGCCGACTGCCGTTACCCGATACAACGTTGCCGGGGTATTGATTGGCACATTCACCGCATTTCGGCTGACACCGATGTTTTGCACGCCATAAAAACCTTTGTCCGATGCAATCCAGGTCACGCCGGAAGAGGCGTTGAAACCGGCAGCGATAATCGTCGAAGACTCGGACGGTGGTGCACATTGAACGATGCCACTGCAAACAGGTAGCGCATAACTGTCCCGCTGCACCGTACCCTCGCCGACCCGCAATGCGGCTTCTGCACTCTGAAACGACTGATTGCGCAAGACGACGCTACCAGCCATTTTTTCCTGCAGGGTGGCGCTCTGTATCGATGAAAGGCCAATCAACGTCAGCAAGAGCAAGAACACCAGGCTGACCAATAGTGCCATGCCGCGTTGGGTGTAATACGTCTTGGGAGCACGATTCATTGGTACCCCCTCATGGCAAGCGGTTGCGCAGAGCGGCAACCACGTTGAAGGTTTGATCACTCACCCGGTGGTTTGGATCGAAGAGGGTCAGGCTCAGGCGAACGCTACGAATCAGCGCGGGCTCCGGGGGGTTGCTGCTGTAGCGGGAAGCAGCCAGATCAGTGGCCGTGCTGGCCAAGCCGAAGCTCACTTCGAAAGCGCTGACGTTGTCCACCAATACCTGGCCTGCTGCGGCCCCGTCTTTCATCAGTAGTTGGTTGTTGCTGAAGCTGTAAGTCAGCCGCCGGATCGGAAAGGCCAGTTGCCCTGCCACTGGCGTCCGACCTTCACTGTAGGCCGTCGAATGGGTTCGACAATCGGAAAGCACGGTCCAGTCCGGCTTGCTGCCATTGCCGCCGACATCCGCCGTAACCAGCGTCAACTTGCGGCCGCCGTTGTCCCAACGAATCGGCGTTAGCTGACTGGCATGGAAATCACCTTTCTCACTTGAATCGGTGATCGTTTCCAGACAACCGAACATCCCGACCATGCGGACTTCCTGAATCACTTTGCTCAACACGAAACGTGCGTCCTCCTGCATGTTCGCGGCCGCATTCTGGCTGAGATAGGTGTTCTTGGCCGCGATGAAAACCTGCACCACGCCCAGCACCACGATCAGGCTCAATGCCAGGGCGATCAGCAACTCGACCAGACCAAAACCTCTGCTGCGGCGACTCACGGGATCACCACCGGATCAATGGCCGTGCGACTGGTCAGGACAAAGCTGCGCCGCGAGTCGGCAGCATTCGCAGCCCGTGAGTCGTCCCAGGTAATCGTGATGGTGTAGACATGCTGAATGACGGTGACACCGCCCGTCGCACTGGCACCCAGTGAACTGACAATGTTGGCATTGAAGTCAAACAGGTCCTGATCCCGGGTAACGTCTGGATTGCCCGAAGCCGGCGGCGCAATGGTGTAGTCCGCCGTGGCATTGGCGCGAATGCGGTCCATCATGTCGTAGGCAATGAAACTGGCCTGACTGGTCATACGCGCGCTGTCCGTGTACTTCAGCGCATTGAGTTGTAACGCCGCTGCCCCCAGCAACCCTACTCCCAGAATGACTAACGCCACCAGGACTTCGACCAGCGTCATGCCCTCCTGCGTGCATTTGCTCCATGCCCTCATCCGCAACTTCCACCCAATAGAATTCGTCCGTTCAAACACACTGTCAGCGTCCTGCTTTGTGCTCCCCGTCCATAGCTGATCACCACCTCTGAGGACGGTGATGACAATCCGCCCATACTGTTGAAATCGATGGCAGTGACGCCAGAGGTTAGCGCCAGAGTTGCGCCGCTGCTCATCGCAGGAACAACCCGTAATACATTGGCCAAAGCGCCAGTACCGTCGTAAATCGCCAGCTCCCCACTCCAGACATCCCTACCGGCCGTCGGGCGCACCCGTGTGGTATTGCCCCGATCGATGGCTTCGAGCCGGGCAAAATTCAAGGCTCGTCGCAGGTCAGCTATTTCAGTATCAGCCCTGGTTGTTTGCGTCGAGCGGGTAAACGCCGGGACGGCTATAGTCAGCAGAATCAGAAGGATCGCGATCGCAACCAGCAACTCGATCAGCGTGAAACCTTTTGTAGGATGATCCATCGGGGCCTTCTGCTTCCTTCGGCTATACCTGCTCTTGCGCAGCACAACACTTGAGCGACGCGGTGCGTTTGCGTTGCCATTTCTCGCGCAGGGATTGCGCGAGCCACAGCACGCCACGGAGGGAAATGTCATGCGGCAACAAGGCTTCAGCCTGATCGAACTGCTCATGGGACTGGCAATTACAGGAATTGTTCTACATCTGGTCACTCCGGCGTTCGCAACGCTGATTGAGTCGAACCAAAGAGAGCAAGCGGCACAGGCTCTTTTCAGTGGTATTCGCACCGCCCGGACCGAAGCCATCGTCCGCAACCAGGCCGTGGTGATTCACGGCATCAATGGCGACTGGAGCCAGGGCTGGCGAATCATTCTGGATATCAGCGGCAAGGGGCATATGGACAGCAACAATCCACTGTTGGCCGAACGCCAGAGCGGCGCACGAGTGTCGATAGTGGGGAAACGTTCGGTCGAAAGCTTTATACGATTCAGAGGTCTGGGCGAGCCAATGATTGGAGGGACATTATACATTTGCGCGGTTCGCGAACCGGTGAGCCAACATCAAGTGGTGTTGGCACGGACCGGTCGCGTCAGCCTGCGCAACGACAAAGCTGCGCAGGCATTATGCGAAGAAAGGGAAAAACTCAGAGCAACGAGCGAACGCGCAGTTCTTTAGGCATCGAGAACGTGATGTTCTCCTCGCGACCGGCCAGTTCATCGGCACCAGTGGCACCCCAGGCCTGCAACTGCTGGATCACGCCGCGCACCAGGACTTCCGGGGCAGATGCGCCAGCGGTGATGCCGATACGCTCGACGCCGTCGAACCAGCTCTTTTGCAGGTCTTCGGCACCGTCGATCAGGTAGGCCGGCGTGGACATGCGTTCTGCCAATTCGCGCAAGCGATTGGAGTTGGAGCTGTTCGGGCTGCCGACCACCAGCACCACGTCGCACTCGTCGGCCAGTTGCTTGACCGCGTCCTGACGGTTTTGCGTGGCGTAGCAAATGTCGTCCTTGCGCGGCCCACCGATGGCCGGGAAGCGCGAACGCAGAGCGTCGATAACACGGCTGGTATCGTCCATCGACAATGTGGTCTGGGTCACGAAGGCAAGCTTTTCAGGGTTCCTCACCTGCAATGCCGCGACATCTTTCTCGTCTTCGACCAGGTAGATCGCGCCACCACTGCTGGCATCGTACTGGCCCATGGTGCCTTCAACTTCCGGGTGACCGGCGTGGCCGATGAGAATGCACTCTCGGCCGTCACGGCTGTAGCGCGCAACTTCGATGTGGACTTTGGTCACCAGCGGGCAGGTGGCGTCGAACACTTTCAGCCCACGACCAGCCGCTTCGCTGCGCACGGCCTGGGAAACGCCGTGGGCACTGAAGATCACGATGACATCGTCCGGCACCTGGTCCAGTTCTTCGACGAAAATCGCACCACGGGAGCGCAGGTCTTCGACGACAAATTTGTTGTGGACCACTTCGTGGCGCACGTAGATCGGCGGCCCGAAGACTTCCAGGGCGCGGTTGACGATTTCGATCGCCCGGTCCACACCGGCGCAGAAGCCACGGGGATTGGCGAGTTTGATTTGCATGCTGTGCCTCGTGTCTTGCCCTGTAGGAGCGAGCTTGCTCGCGAAAAACTAAAGGACACCGCGTTAATTCAGAAGAACGCGTATTCGTTAACGATCATCGCGAGCAAGCTCGCTCCTACAGAAAAGCAGTTACTGCGCTTTGACGGAAATGATTTCCACGTCAAAGGTCAGCGTCTTGCCAGCCAGCGGATGGTTGAAGTCAATGGTCACTTGCGCATCATCGAACTCTTTAACCACGCCGGGCAATTCAGTATTGGCCGCATCGTTGAAGATCACCAGCAAGCCAGGCGACAGTTCCATGTCCTGAAACTGTGAGCGCGGGATGATCTGTACGTTTTGCGGGTTGGGCTGGCCGAAAGCGTTTTCCGGCTCGATGCTCAGCGTACGCTTGTCACCGGCCTTGAAACCGAACAGGGCCGCTTCGAAACCTGGCAACAGGTTGCCGTCACCGACCTTGAAGGTCGCCGGGGCTTTATCGAAAGTGCTGTCCACCGTGTCGCCGTTCTCCAGGCGCAATGCGAAATGCAAGGTGACTTCCGTGTTCTGGCCGATGCGTTGCTCAGCCAATACCTGTTCAGTCATGAACGGCTTCTCCGGTCTTTTTACTTTTGAACATATCCAGTGCCAGCATGACAGCACCAACAGTGATGGCACTGTCGGCAAAGTTGAACGCCGGGAAATACCAGCGGTTCTGCCAATGCACCAGAATGAAATCGATCACATGGCCCAGGGCAATGCGGTCATACAGATTGCCCAGTGCGCCGCCGAGCACCAGTGCCAGCGCAACCGCCAGCCAGGTATCGTTGCGCCCCAGACGCTTGAGCCACACCACCAGCACCGCACTGACCACGACAGCGATCAACGCGAACAGCCAGCGCTGCCAGCCGGAGCTGTCAGCCAGGAAGCTGAACGCCGCGCCAGTGTTGTAGGCCAGGGTCCAGCTGAAGTAATCGGGGATGATTACGATCTGCTGGTACATCTGGAGCTTGCCTTCGAAGTAGAACTTGCTGGCCTGGTCGATGACCAGGACCAGCAAACTCAACCAGAGCCAGCTCAGCCGTCCGAAACGGCCAACGGCATTAGGCATAGTGACGGACCTCGCCAGCGCCGCTGATGTTATCCACGCAACGGCCGCAGATTTCCGGATGCTCCGGGTTCACGCCGACGTCTTCACGGCAGTGCCAGCAACGGGCGCACTTGGCGTGGCTCGACTTGACGATCTTCAGCTTCAGGCCGCTGACTTCGGTGACCACGGCATCGGCCGGTGCCTGCACCAATGGTGCAACACTGGCGGTCGAAGTGATCAGTACGAAGCGCAGTTCGTTGCTCAGCTTGGCCAGGTCGGCGGTCAGTGCGTCTTCGGCGAACAGCGTCACTTCGGCCTGCAGGTTGCCACCGACAGCCTTGGCTGCACGCTGGATTTCCATTTCCTTGTTGACCGCGACCTTGACCGCCATGATCCGGTCCCAGTAAGCGCGATCCAGCTCGAAGCCTTCCGGCAGTTCGCTCAGGCCTTCGTACCAGGTGTTGAGCATGACCGACTCGTTACGCTCGCCCGGCAGGTACTGCCACAGTTCGTCGGCGGTGAACGCCAGGATCGGCGCGATCCAGCGCACCAGCGCTTCGGAGATGTGGAACAGCGCGGTCTGGCACGAACGGCGGGCCTTGCTGTCGGCGCCGGTGGTGTACTGGCGATCCTTGATGATGTCGAGGTAGAAGCCGCCCAGCTCCTGCACGCAGAAGTTGTGGATCTTCGAGTACACGTTCCAGAAGCGGTATTCGCCGTAGTGCTCTTGCAGCTCGCGTTGCAGCAGCAGGGTACGGTCTACGGCCCAACGGTCCAGAGCCAGCATTTCTTCGGCCGGCAGCAGGTCAGTGGCCGGGTTGAAGCCGGTCAGGTTCGAAAGCAGGAAGCGCGCGGTGTTACGGATACGCCGGTAGGCGTCCGCACTGCGTTGCAGGATCTGCTCGGAAACTGCCATTTCACCCGAGTAATCGGTCGAGGCAACCCACAGACGCATGATGTCGGCGCCCAGGGTGTCGTTGACTTTCTGTGGCGCAATCACGTTGCCCAAAGACTTGGACATCTTGCGGCCGGACTCGTCGACAGTGAAGCCGTGGGTCAGCAGTTCGCGATACGGTGCATGATTGTCGATGGCGCAACCGGTCAGCAGCGACGAGTGGAACCAGCCACGGTGCTGGTCCGAGCCTTCCAGGTACAGGTCGGCGCGCGGTCCGGTTTCGTGGCCCATCGGATGCGAACCGCGCAGGACGTGCCAGTGCGTGGTGCCCGAGTCGAACCAGACGTCCAGGGTGTCGCTGATCTTGTCGTACTGCGGCGCTTCAGCGCCCAGCAGCTCGGCGGCGTCCAGCTTGAACCAGGCTTCGATGCCTTCGACTTCGACGCGCTTGGCGACTTCTTCCATCAGCTCGACAGTGCGCGGGTGCAGTTCGCCGCTTTCCTTGTTCAGGAAGAACGGGATCGGCACGCCCCAGTTGCGCTGACGGGAGATGCACCAGTCCGGACGGTTGGCGATCATCGAGTGCAGGCGCGCCTGGCCCCAGGCCGGAACGAACTCGGTCTCTTCGATGGCTTTGAGTGAGCGCTGGCGCAGGGTGTCGCCGGTGGTCGGCTGCTTGTCCATGCCGATGAACCACTGCGCGGTGGCGCGATAGATCAGCGGGGTCTTGTGGCGCCAGCAGTGCATGTAGCTGTGTTCGATGATGGTGGTGTGCAGCAGCGCACCGACTTCGGTCAGCTTGTCGACGATGGCCGGGTTGGCCTTCCAGATGAACTGGCCGCCGAAGAATTCCAGCGACGGCACGTAAACGCCGTTGCTTTGTACCGGGTTGAGGATGTCATCGTTGACCATGCCGTATTTCTTGCAGGTCACGAAGTCGTCCACGCCGTAGGCCGGAGCGGAGTGAACCACACCGGTGCCGGCGCCCAGCTCAACGTAGTCGGCCAGGTAAACCGGCGACAGGCGGTCGTAGAACGGGTGACGGAAGTTGATCAGTTCCAGCGCTTTACCGGTGGTGGTCGCAATGACCGAGCCTTCCAGCGAATAGCGCGCCAGGCACGACTCGACCAGCTCTTCAGCCAGCACCAGCACCTTGTCGCCGACGTCGACCAGGGCGTAGTTGAACTCCGGGTGGACGTTCAGCGCCTGGTTGGCCGGGATGGTCCACGGGGTGGTGGTCCAGATCACGATCGAAGCCGGTTTGCTCAGGGTTGGCAGACCGAAGGCGGCAGCCAGTTTGGCTTCATCGGCAATCGGGAAGGCCACGTCGATGGTGGAGGACTTCTTGTTCTCGTACTCGACTTCCGCCTCGGCCAGGGCCGAACCGCAGTCGAAGCACCAGTTCACAGGCTTGAGGCCCTTGAACACGAAACCGCCCTTGACGATTTCGGCGAGGGCACGGATTTCACCGGCCTCATTCTTGAAGTCCATGGTTTTGTACGGATTGGCGAAGTCACCCAGCACACCCAGACGGATGAATTCGGACTTCTGCCCTTCGATCTGCTCGGTGGCATAGGCCCGGCACAGTTCGCGGGTCTTGTCCGCGCCCAGGTTCTTGCCGTGGGTCACTTCGACCTTGTGCTCGATCGGCAGGCCGTGGCAGTCCCAGCCCGGGACATAAGGCGCATCGAAGCCCGACAGGGTCTTCGAGCGGATGATCATGTCCTTGAGAATCTTGTTCAGCGCATGACCGATGTGAATCGAGCCGTTGGCGTACGGAGGGCCGTCGTGCAGGACGAACTTCGGACGATCCTTGCCAATCTCGCGCAACTTTCCGTACAGGCCAATGCTGTCCCAGCGCTGCAGAATCTGCGGTTCGCGCTGAGGCAGGCCGGCCTTCATTGGGAAGGCGGTGTCCGGAAGGTTTAGCGTGGCTTTATAGTCGGTCATTTAAGGCTCTTCATTAGCGATGGGCGCTAGGTGCGGCTAGTGCACGGGCGGCGGCGACATCCGCGTTGATCGCCGTTTTCAACGCCTCCAGAGAGGCGAAACGCTGCTCTTCACGCAGCTTGTGGTGGAAAACCACCGTTAAACGCCGGTCATATAGATCGCCGGCAAAATCTAAAAGATGTATTTCGAGGTGGGCCTTGCCATCACCTTGTACCGTTGGCCGCACGCCAATATTGGCGACGCCTGGCCAGGTCTTGCCGTCGATGTCGACGTTGACCAGGTAAACCCCGGAAAGCGGAACGCGACGGCGCTTGAGTTGAATGTTGGCCGTGGGCGTACCCAACTGGCGAGCCAGCTTCTGGCCGTGCAGCACCCGCCCGGTAATCTGGAACGGCCGACCTAGCAGTCGCTCGGCCAAGGCAAAATCAGCTGCGGCCAGGGCATTGCGGACCTGAGTGCTGCTGACGCGAATACCGTCCAGCTCAACGGTTTGCGCTGCCTCGACGGTAAAGCCCTGAACGATGCCGGCTTGTTGCAGGAAATCGAAATCCCCTACGCGGTCGCAGCCGAACCGGAAGTCGTCACCGACTTCAAGGTGCTGTACGCCAAGGCCGTCCACCAGGATGGTATCAACGAATTCGCTGGCGCTGAGCTTGCTCAGCCGCTGGTTGAAGGCCAGGCACAGAACGCGGTCGACACCTTCGTCGGCCAGCAGCTGCAGTTTGTCCCGCAGCCGGGCCAGACGGGCCGGGGCCGTGTCCGGGGCGAAAAATTCTCGCGGCTGCGGCTCAAAAATCACCACACAGCTGGGCACGCCCAACTCGAGCGCACGCTCACGCAGCCTCGCCAGGATAGCCTGGTGACCACGGTGAACACCGTCAAAGTTGCCAATAGTGGCGACACAGCCCCGATGCTGGGGGCGCAGATTGTGGAGGCCTCGAACCAGCTGCATAACGCGCTTCTTGCTCATAAAGTGGTCGATTATAACCACACCCGGCGGCCGACGACAGGCAACACCGTAACCCAAAGTGATCAAGCCGACAAAACCGCCAGCTCGCCCGTGTTTATCGAGGCCAGAACCTCAGCCCAGCGTCTTGCGATTGAAGTCGCGCAAACGGAAGCCCATCAACACTAACATGCCGAAATAAGCCACCACACCCGCCGCCACCAACGCCCCCAGACGCAAGAAACGTTCGAGCATATGCCCCTGATCCCAGGCTGGCATGAAATGCATTACCCCCAACAGTACCGCGGACATCACCGCCACCGCGACCAGCAGCTTAAACGCGAACTTGGCCCAGCCCGGCTGCGGCTGGTACATCTGCTGCTTGCGCAGTTGATAGAACAGCAACCCGGCATTGAGACAGGCGCCGGCACTGATCGCCAAAGCCAGGCCCGCGTGAGCCAGCGGCCCGATCAGCATCAAGTTGAACAGCTGAGTGACCACCAGGGTGAAAATCGCAATTTTTACCGGTGTACGGATGTTTTGTTGCGCATAGAAGCCGGGGGCCAGCACTTTGATCACGATAATTCCGAGTAAACCGACCGAATAAGCGATCAGGGCACGCTGGGTCATCGATGCATCAAATGCATTGAACTGGCCGTACTGAAACAAAGAAACCGTCAGCGGCTCCGCCAGAATCCCCAATGCCAGCGAGCAAGGCAGCACCAATACGAAGCACAGGCGCAGGCCCCAGTCGAGGATGCGCGAATACTCGTGACGATCCTTGTTGGCATAGGTCTTGGCCAGGGTCGGCAGCAGTATCGTCCCCAGCGCCACGCCCAACACGCCGGACGGCAGCTCCATCAAACGGTCGGCGTAGTACATCCACGACACGGAACCGGCAACCAGGAACGAAGCGAAGATGGTGTTGATGATCAGCGAAATCTGGCTAACCGAGACACCGAGGATTGCTGGCAGCATTTGCTTCATTACGCGCCAGACGCCGGTGTCGCGCAGGTTCAGGCGTGGCAGCACCAGCATGCCGATCTTTTTCAGGTGCGGCAGCTGATAGAGCAACTGCGCCAGGCCGCCCGCCAGAACCGCCCAGCCGAGCGCCATTACGGGTGGATCGAAGTACGGCGTCAAAAACACCGAAAAGATGATCATGCTGACGTTGAGCAGGGTCGGCACGAAGGCTGGCACCGAAAAGCGGTTCCAGGTATTGAGGATCGCGCCGGCCAACGACGACAGGGAAATCAGCAGGATGTAGGGAAAGGTCACCCGCAGCAGGCTGGACGTCAGTTCGAATTTTTCCGGCGTGTCGGTGAAACCCGGTGCGGTCACCCAGATGACCCACGGCGCGGCGATCATGCCCAACACCGTGACCAGTGCCAGCACCAGCGTCAGCAGGCCCGAGACGTAGGCAATGAACGTACGCGTCGCCTCCTCACCCTTCTGGCTTTTATATTCGGCAAGAATCGGCACGAACGCCTGGGAAAACGCCCCTTCGGCAAATATCCGCCGCAGCAGATTGGGCAATTTGAAGGCGATAAAAAAGGCGTCGGTCGCCATTCCCGCGCCAAATGCACGCGCGATGAGGGTGTCACGAACAAATCCCAGAATCCGGGAAAGCATTGTGATAGAGCTGACGGCGGCCAACGATTTGAGCAGATTCATGGAAAGAGTTTGTGCCTGTCGATAAACAGCAGGCGAACTACGCGCCTACTTGTGCGATACTCCGCGCCGCAACAGCACAGAGCCAAAGCTCGCGAGTTTACAGGTCGCACGCTGGAAAGAAATCTCCAAGCTTGCTTCACCTACCACTTAGCGGAACGTCTCAACCGCCCTTGACAAGACCTCAACTCATCGGCATGATTCGCGGCCTATTTTGTTTGCTATTTCCTAAAAAGTCTTTCGAGGAGCTCGACGGTGGCCAACTCACCTTCCGCCAAAAAACGTGCAAAACAGGCTGAGAAGCGTCGCAGCCACAACGCCAGCCTGCGTTCCATGGTTCGTACCTACATCAAGAATGTAGTTAAAGCCATCGACGCAAAAGACGCTGCCAAAGCTCAAGCCGCTTACGTTCTGGCTGTGCCAGTTATCGACCGTATGGCCGATAAAGGCATCATCCACAAGAACAAGGCCGCTCGTCATAAGAGCCGCCTGAATGGCCACGTCAAGGCCCTGAACGTTGCCGCTGCTGCCTAAGCGACTCGCTCATTAAAAAACCGACCTCAGGGTCGGTTTTTTATTGCCTGCGATTCAGTGAATTCGACGCAAAAAATGTGGGAGCGAGCCTGCTCGCGAAGGGGCCATCACATTCAACATCATCGTTGACTGACAGTCCGCAATCGCGAGCAAGGCTCGCTCCCACAGTTCGATTTACGTCAGATTACTGAGCGTGCGCCCACGGCAAAATCGGAATCGCCGTTACCGCATTCTGCGGACTACCCTCGATCAGGCGATCGCTATACACCAGATACACCAGCGTATTGCGCTTCTTGTCGAGGAAGCGCACCACCTGCATGGTCTTGAATACCAGGGACGTGCGCTCCTTGAACACCTCGTCACCATCCTTGAGCTCACCCTTGAAGCTGATGGGCCCGACCTGCCGGCAAGCGATAGACGCTTCAGCACGATCCTCGGCCAAACCAAGACCACCCTTCACCCCACCAGTCTTGGCGCGCGACAGATAGCAAGTCACGCCATCGACCTTGGGATCATCAAAGGCCTCGACCACGATCCGGTCATTCGGCCCGACAAACTTGAACACCGTCGAGACCTGGCCAATTTCCTCCGCCGAAGCCAGCAGCGGCATCGCCATCAGCAACCCCAACAACCCTTTTGCCACACGCATTCAGGTATTCCTTCAGACCAGGATCAGGTTATCGCGGTGAACCAGTTCCGGCTCCGCCATGTAACCCAACAGACCGACAATCGCCTCAGACGACTGACCGATGATTTTTTGCGCTTCCAGCGCACTGTAGTTGGCCAGGCCACGGGCAATCTCACGACCGTCCGGCGCCACGCAGACCACCATCTCACCGCGACGGAAGCTGCCCTGCACCAATTTGACGCCCACCGGTAGCAAGCTCTTGTTGCCTTGGGACAACGCGATCACCGCACCAGCATCCAGCACCAGGGTGCCACGGGTTTGCAGATGACCGGCCAGCCACTGCTTGCGTGCCGCCAGCATGCCGCGCTCCGGCGACAGCAAGGTGCCGATGCGTTCGCCCGCCTTGAGGCGATCCAGCACACGCTCGATGCGCCCACCAACGATGATGGTGTGAGCACCGGAGCGGGCCGCCAGACGCGCAGCACGCAATTTGGTCTGCATGCCACCACGACCCAGCGCACCACCAGTACCGCCCGCCACCGCGTCGAGCGCCGGATCATCGGCACGCGCCTCGTAAATCAGCTGGGCATCCGGATTGTTGCGCGGGTCGGCGTCGAACATGCCGTCGCGATCCGTCAGGATCACCAGCAAATCAGCCTCGACCAGGTTCGCCACCAGTGCCGCCAGGGTGTCGTTGTCGCCAAAACGGATTTCGTCGGTGACCACGGTGTCATTCTCGTTGATCACCGGGATAACCTTCAGCTCGACCAGCGCACGCAAGGTGCTGCGGGCGTTCAGGTAGCGCTTGCGATCGGACAAGTCGTCGTGAGTCAGGAGAATCTGCGCGGTATGCCGGCCATGCTCGGCAAAGCTCGACTCCCAGGCCTGCACCAACCCCATCTGGCCGATTGCGGCAGCAGCCTGAAGCTCGTGCATCGCACTGGGTCGCGAGGTCCAGCCCAAACGGCTCATACCGGCCGCCACCGCCCCGGAGGACACCAGCACCAGCTCGACACCCGCCTCATGCAAGGCCACCATCTGCTCAACCCAGACACCCATTGCCGCGCGATCCAGGCCTTTGCCGTCCGCCGTCAGCAAAGCGCTGCCGATCTTCACGACCCAACGCTGCGCACCTGTCACCTTGCTCCGCATCATCTTCAACCTTAGCTTGAGGGCAGCGCGACCCAGCGCTGCCCGTGACGTTATTCGTGACTGCCGATTTCCAGATACTAAAACGCCGCTCGATTGAGCGGCGCTTAAGTTTATCGCAACGAATCAGTCACGCACGTAAATGATTTCCGGACCGTCTTCGTCATCCACATCTTCTTCGTCCCAATCATCGTCGCCGATGTCGTGGACCGACTTCACGCCGCTGCGACGCAGGGCACGCTTGTCATCCAGCGCCTGCAGTTGCGCACGAGCTTCGTCTTCGATGCGCTGATCGAGATCGGCCAGCTCTTCCTTGTAAGCCGGGTCATTGGCCAGGCGATCAGCACGATCTTCCATGTAACGCATGATGTCGTGGCACAGACGCTCGGTACCGAGCTTGGAGATGGCCGAGATCACATAGACCGGACCAGTCCATTCCAGGCGATCAACGATTTCCTTGACGCGAGCATCGTGCTCCTCATCAAGGATCTGGTCGCATTTGTTCAGGACCAGCCAGCGATCACGCTCCGCCAGGGACGGGCTGAACTTGATCAGCTCGTTGACGATCACTTCAGCGGCATCCGGTGCGCTGGCGTCATCCAGCGGCGCCATGTCCACGAGGTGCAGCAGCAGACGCGTACGCGCCAAGTGCTTGAGGAAGCGAATGCCCAGACCAGCACCTTCGGAAGCGCCTTCGATCAAACCCGGAATATCGGCAATGACGAAGCTCTTCCAGCGATCGACGCTGACCACACCCAGGTTCGGCACCAGCGTGGTGAACGGGTAGTCGGCAACTTTCGGCTTGGCAGCCGAAACCGAACGGATAAAGGTACTTTTACCGGCATTCGGCAAACCCAGCAGACCTACGTCAGCCAGTACTTTCATTTCCAGCTTCAGGTCGCGCTGCTCACCCGGCTTGCCCGGAGTGGTCTGGCGCGGCGCACGGTTAGTACTGGATTTGAAACGGGTGTTACCCAGACCGTGCCAGCCGCCCTGCACTACCATCAATTTCTGACCGGCCTTGGTCAGGTCGCCGATGACTTCCTGAGTCGCGGAGTCGATCACCGTGGTGCCGACCGGAACGCGCAGGATCAGGTCTTCACCCTTCTTGCCGGTGCAGTCGGTGCTGCCGCCGTTGGAGCCACGCTCGGCATCGAAGTGCCGGGTGTAACGGTAGTCCACCAGGGTGTTGAGGTTTTCGTCGGCCATCATGTAGATGGAACCGCCGTCACCGCCATCACCGCCGTTCGGGCCACCGTTCTCGATAAATTTTTCCCGACGGAAACTCATGGCGCCATTGCCGCCGTCACCGGCTTTTACTCGAATCGATACTTCATCAACAAACTTCATAACAAACGCCTCTCGCCATACGGACGAGCCGAAAAACAATCAAGACATAAGACTCTTGCAAAAATGAGCGCAGCGACCCCAAACCACGATTACCACATCGTACGCCGACAGCCCATACAAACAGCTTTGCAAGAGACTCACCCCACAAACGAAAAAGCCCCGTCGCGAGACAGGGCTTTTCCAGCGATCGCGCAATTAAGCTGCGACTACGCTCACGTAACGACGACCGAAGGCGCCTTTTACTTCAAACTTGATCACGCCTTCGACTTTAGCGAAGAGGGTGTGATCTTTACCCATGCCAACGCCGTAGCCAGCGTGGAATTGGGTGCCGCGCTGACGCACGATGATGTTGCCTGCTTTGATAGCCTGGCCGCCATACATCTTCACGCCAAGGCGTTTGGCTTCTGAGTCGCGACCGTTACGGGTACTACCACCAGCTTTTTTGTGTGCCATGAGTTCAATTCTCCTAGTGAGGAATTAGGCTGAAATTAAGCCTGAATACCGGTGATTTTGATCTCGGTGTACCACTGGCGGTGGCCCATACGCTTCATGTGATGCTTACGGCGACGGAACTTGATGATGCGGACTTTATCGTGACGACCTTGGGAGATCACTTCAGCCACAACGGTAGCGCCAGCAACAACTGGAGCGCCGATATTCACGTCGTCACCGTTGGCAACCAACAGAACGCGATCAAAGGTAACGGATTCGCCGGTAGCGATTTCCAGTTTTTCGATCTTCAGGTATTCACCTGGGGCGACTTTGTACTGCTTGCCGCCAGTAACGATTACTGCATAAGACATGGTATTTCTCCGATAATCCTGCTCACCCAGCTCTTTATAAGAAGAGGTATTGGCTGGCATGGCTGCATGGGGCTGGAGGCCCGTTTGCAATTGCGTAAGGCAGGTGCTGCCCAGGAAGTTCAGGGTGCGCGATTGTACGCAAGCCACGAGCGCCTTGCAAGGGGCCATCCATCGCGCCTTGACACCTGCAAGCGTGGGTCCTAGCATGCCGCGCAACCCTTCTGGAGCGACTGTCGCTGATGCAACCCCAAGCTTTCTACCGCGCGGTGGCCGACGATTTTAGCGCCGTCGACGGCATCATAAAGAAACAGCTGACTTCGCGCGTGCCGCTTGTATCGAAAATCGGCGATTACATCACCTCGGCCGGAGGCAAACGCCTGCGTCCATTATTAGTGTTGCTGTGTGGCAAGGCCCTGGGCCGTGAAGGCGACGAACTGCGCCTGCTGGCCGCCACCATCGAATTCCTGCACACCGCTACCCTGTTGCATGACGACGTGGTCGACATGTCCGGCATGCGCCGTGGCCGCTCGACCGCCAACGCCATGTGGGGCAACGCGCCAAGCGTGCTGGTGGGTGACTTCCTGTATTCGCGCTCCTTCGAAATGATGGTCGAGCTGGGCTCCATGCCAGTGATGAAGATCCTTTCGCAAGCCACGCGCATCATCGCCGAAGGCGAAGTGTTGCAGCTTTCGAAGGTGCGTGACGCCAGCACCAGCGAAGAAACCTACATGGAAGTCATCCGCGGCAAGACCGCGATGCTCTTCGAAGCCTCGACCCACAGCGCCGCCGCCCTGTGCGAAGCCACGGCGGAACAAGCCGAAGCCCTGCGTACATTCGGTGATCACTTGGGCGTGGCCTTCCAGCTGGTCGACGACCTGCTCGATTACAAAGGCGACGCCGAAACCCTGGGCAAGAACGTCGGTGACGATCTGGCCGAAGGCAAGCCGACCCTGCCGCTGATCTATACCATGCGTGAAGGTACGCCGGAGCAGGCCGCCCTGGTGCGCAAGGCGATCCAGAAAGGCGGAATCGAAGACCTGGAAAGCATCCGCGAAGCCGTGGAAGCCTCGGGCTCGCTGGAGTACACCGCGCAACTGGCCCGCGATTATGTGGCCCGTGCGATCAAGTGCCTCGAAACGCTGCCCGCCAGCGAATACCGCGATGCACTGGTTGAACTGAGCGAGTTCGCGGTCGCACGTACGCACTGATTCTAAAGCAGGATCAAGAGATCGCAGCCTTCGGCAGCTCCTACACAAACTCTGTAGGAGCTGCCGAAGGCTGCGATCTTTTGCTTTCAGCTCCCCGCGCATGAAAAACCCTATATAATGTGCGTTTTTTAGCGATCCTGAATCCAAGGAGCCTTAGTGAGCACGTTGCCACCCTGCCCAAAATGCAATTCCGAATACACCTATGAAGACGGCGCCCAGCTAATCTGCCCCGAGTGCGCCCACGAATGGTCCGCCAGCGGTGAAGCCGAAGCAGCGTCCGATGACGCAGTGAAAAAGGATTCGGTCGGCAATGTTCTTCAGGACGGCGATACCATCACCGTAATCAAGGACCTCAAGGTCAAGGGTACGTCTTTGGTGGTCAAGGTCGGCACCAAGGTCAAGAACATCCGCCTGTGTGATGGCGATCACGACATCGATTGCAAGATCGACGGCATCGGCCCGATGAAACTCAAATCCGAGTTCGTCAGAAAAGTCTGAACCTGCTGTTATCCATCCCGCGCCCGACGCGGGATGGCGCCTCACCCTCCCCCGTTTCGCCCAGTAAATCCTCGCAATAGCCAAACGCCAGTCGTTTTGACCTGACGCAATCTTTACCCGGAAAAAAACGCAAACCGCCAATAGGCCCTTGCTATTTAGTGAATAAGAATTATTCTCATAAAACCTTCAGTGGAGATGAGAACCATGACTTATTTGATCGATGCCTGGCTGGACCGCCCACACCCTTACCTCAGGATCCTGCATCGGGAAACCGGGGAAGTCTGTGCCGTGCTGGAAGAGGAAGCCCTGAGTGAACTGCAGGATCAGGGTGACCTGGACGTCAGCGGCCTGAGTTCCAGCGAGCCTGTAGTACTCAAGGAACTGGTGCGTAATCTGTTCTTGTTCTGCTATGCCCGGGCGTTGCGCCCGTCGCACGATCTGAACCATAAGATCGAGATATGAAAAACGCTGCAAAACTTTGTAGGAGCGAGCTTGCTCGCGAAGAACTCAAACACACCGCGTTCATTCAGGATGGCCGCGTTATCGTTGACGCCCATCGCGAGCAAGCTCGCTCCTACAGGTACAGGTAATCAGCGGGTATTACAGAACGTCGAGCAACTCGACGTCGAACACCAGTACGCTGTGCGGCGGGATGCTGCCAACGCCTTGAGCGCCGTATGCCAGTTCGCTCGGCACGTACAGGCGCCATTTGCTGCCGGCGTTCATCAGTTGCAGGGCTTCGGTCCAGCCGGCGATCACGCCGCCAACCGGGAATTCTGCAGGCTGGCCGCGATCATAGGAGCTGTCGAAAACAGTGCCGTCGATCAGGGTGCCGTGGTAGTGAGTACGCACGGAGTCTTCCCGGGATGGCTTGGCGCCTTCGCCAGCGGTCAGCACTTCGAACTGCAGGCCGGAAGCCAGAGTGGTGATGCCGTCACGCTTGGCGTTTTCAGCCAGGAAGGCCAGGCCTTCGCCAGCAGCCGCTTCAGCCTTGGCTGCAGCTTCGGCCTGCATGATTTCGCGGATGACTTTGAAGCTGGCGGACATTTCTTCCTGACCCACACGGCTTGGCTTGCCGGCGAATGCGTCGGTCAGACCTGCCAGGATCGCGTCCAGGCTTACACCCGGTGGCGGGTTGTCGCGCAGTTGGTCGCCCAGCTGACGGCCAATACCGTAGCTGACGCGGGTTTCGTCGGTGGACAGATTTACTTCGGACATGACACTGCTCCGCTGTGCGGACGGCTCGGGAACTTGCCATGCGTGCACAGCGCGTCCCGGAGCGCCCGGAACCAAAAGGGCCAGCAGACTAGCACAGATGTCATGCCATTGATGAGGGACGTCAGGCGATCGGCACCTTCAGGTTTTCCTCGACATCGGCAACCAACCCGCACATTTCGTCATGCACGACCGTGTGCACGAGGTTGAAGTGCAACTTGGGAAAGGAACGCAGCACATCACGGGCATGCTCCACCGAACGCAGGCTCATCATATGGCCGTGCGTATCGCTCAGGGGGTACGCCGCGCCATGCATCCGTGCTTCCAGCAGGTAGATGCCCCCCTCCATGGAGATCAGGTTCAGCTCATCGACCTTTCCGGCGACGGCATACGCATTCAACTCATGCAGGGTCATGAACGCACCTCACGCAGTGGCGAGCCAACATACTTACAGGGATAGGCCTCGGCGCATCAAAGCACAAGCCACAAACGACGCCGCCCGTCTGTTTTGCAACAGACGGGCGGCGTGTTTCATGGGGCCAGCAATGGATCAGTGCTTGGTGAGTTTATCCAGGTAACCCATGGCGAACGCCGATACCACGAAAGTCATGTGGATGATCACGTACCACTGCAAATGTTCAGGGTCGACGTTCTTGGCGTCCATGAAGATGCGCAGCAGGTGAATGGACGAAATCGCCACGATCGACGCCGCCACCTTCATTTTCAGCGACGAAGAGTCCATGGTGCCCAGCCAGTTGAGCTTTTCCTTGGAATCGTCGATGTCCAGTTGCGAGACGAAGTTCTCGTAGCCGGAAATCATCACCATCACCAGCAAACCGCCCACCAGCGCCATGTCGATCAGCGACAGCAGCACCAGGATCAAGTCCGATTCGGCCATCGAAAACACGTTCGGGATGACGTGGAAGACTTCCTGGAAGAATTTCAGTGCCAGCGCCAACAGCCCGAGGGACAGACCGAAATAGATCGGCGCCAGCAGCCAGCGCGAGGCGTACATTGTATTTTCGATAAAGCGTTCCATTGAATCTCACATGTGGACTAAAAACGGCCGCGAGTATACCAGCCACCCGTCTATACCCAGAAGCAGCCAGAAACCGTCGAAAAATCCGCCACCTGCGCCTGTGTATCAAAGTTTTTCTGCTAGTGTCCAAATCATTGACTGCTCAATGATGTCGGACAGGAAGACTGGAAATGGATGTGCGATGGCCTTTGACGAGCGCCGGAATTTGCCTGGCGCTGCTGCTAAGCGGCTGCTCACCCAGCGATGAAAAACGCCAGGTCAGCCTCGAAGAAAAAACCGCGCAGTTCGAAAAGTCGCTGGACGCCATCCAGGATCCGAAACGCAAGGATGCCGTGTCGGAGCTGGGCGGCTCACTGCTGCTGCTCGAACGCGCGCAACTCAAGCTCGACAGCAAACCGGTGGAAACCGAATACGGCGAAGACGCCCTCGCCATACTCAAGCACTACCCGACCCCGCAGGCCCTGGTCGATACCTACATCAACGGGTTGTTCGTGCTGCAAAAGGACTCCAGTTCCGACTACCTGACCGATCTGCAACCGGTGTTCCCGTTCACGTTCAGCGTTCCTGCCGCGTTCTTGTTTCCCCATGGCCTGGAATGGCAGTCGGTCACCCTAAGCAATAAACGAGTGATTCCATTCCAGCCGGAATGGTCGGAAACCGACCCCGGCATTCAACTCAGCCCATCGAGTTCCAACCTGACCAACCCCGATGACCTGACCGTGGCCTACCCCTTCATCGAAGGTCTCGACATCGACAGAAAGCAGCAACCACAACCGGTGAGCCTGCAAGGTAAAGTCGAAGTCATCGCGCCACGCCGCCTCTATAGCTTCGAGCTGACGAAAAAGGACGTTGGCCAGACTCGCACCAATGACAACCTGAGCGTCACCCTGCTCACACTGACGAACAACTACGCGGAAATCGAATACAACAACAGCGCGCCCCTGGCCCCGGAAGTCAGTGAAACGCCGCTGAACCCGCTGATCATCCAGGCAAGGGACAGCACCGGGCAATTCATCTCGCGCGCCGGCTCAATCAACGAAACCGCGGTACAAATTGCCTTCTATCAGCAGCAACTGGCCAAGATGCAGCAGCAAAAGAGCTGGAGCGAGTCCCTGGAAAAACAGCTCGACGAAGAACAACGCAACTTTGAGAAACAGCAGGCTCGACATTATTCGAAGGTGTACTTAAACGGGACGATCGAAACTCTCGAAGTCAGCATGCTGGATTTTTCCGCCGTCACGGTCACCCGCAAGGACCTCGACCTGCCGATCCGGCGCTTCGATGCCAATACCACGGACAAGTCCATCCAGCCCTTGAACCTGCCCGTGGTGGTCTATGACGACCAGGCGCCGGGCTGGCTCAAAGGTGCGACGCTGAGCAAGGAGCAACTGAAAAAGAACGTCAGCATCAGTCAATCGGTCGACGACCCCAGCGCTGCGCGAATCGAATTCACTCATCTGCGCAGCTTCAACGATGAACTGCTCGGCACATCGTTCAACCCCGGTGAAAGTCCGGTGAGTTTCTTCACCGAAGACGCTCGCGGCAAACGCGACGAGCCGATCGAGCTGCCGCCTGAGGCGTACCAGATCGATCCCCTGCGCGGCACCATCACTTACGATCTGAATCTGTTTCCGGAAACGCCGGCCTATGCAGTGGGCTCGATGCCGCTGTTCCTGGCCACAGTCGAGCAAAAAAACGTCGATGCCCGCCAACTGCCCAAAGGCCTTGAGCTCAAAGCCAATGCTCTGGTGGTTGATTTGAAGGCGTTTCCCGCCCAGGACTGGCGCTTTTTCGCCAAGGACGACAGCGGCAATTACTTGAAGGAAATTCTATCGGTCAGCCATGGCGCAAGCGCACAGGGTCCGGCGCAGTTTGCCGTGCATTACTACTACGGGCAGCCTACGTGCCTGGAAACCTATCAGCGCATTGACCTCGCCACCGTGCAATATGGTTTCGAGGTCAAACTCGACAAGGCCGACATCACACGCCTTGATCAATAGTACGACTCAGTGCTCGGGGTGAAACTCGAAGCCGCCCATGTTTCGGCAGCGACCACCGTTGATTTCCCGCAACTGGGCTTGCAGGTGCAGGCACCAGATTTGCGGATCGTTGGCCAACTCGTAGCCGTGCAAAGTCAGGCTTTCAACGATGGTGTCGAGGATTGATTCAGCGACGAACGGACCGTGAAACGGGCCTTGGGCCTTGATGGCCGAAGGTTGTTCGCCGGCCATTCCGGCGGCGAACAGCAGAGTCCACATGCCCGTATCTCCCGCCAACGGACGGATGGCACACTCTATACGGGTCTCAAGGCCCAGGCATTGACGGGTGAGGCAGAGGTTGCGCGACATGGCGGCGACCCTCGGTAGATCCGGTATTCAGCCCCCATGTGAAGGCTGTTTCGATCCTGTGATTACTGTCGATATCCTTGAGCTGAGAATAGAAGAAAAGTCTGCCTTGCAGGCCGGGTGAGACCGAAAGGCGCCGAATGGTCACGGTGTGAATATTGACGCCATTTCGATGACGCTTTTCGACGCTCACCACAAAAAAAATGTGGGAGCGAGCTTGCTCGCGATGGCGGTCGAACATTCAACCTATTGGTCGAATGAAAGTCCGCTATCGCGAGCAAGCTCGCTCCCACAGGGGATTGCATAGTTTCAGATCAACGATGCATCAGGCCGGCTTGGTTTCCGCCAACGCCTCTTGCGCCAACTCTTTCTCGGCTTCCTTCAGATCATCTTCGCTGATCATTTCCGCGATAACCCGTAGGCGCTCCACGACCCGTGCGTTCACGCTGCCTTCAGGGAATTCGCCATTCTCGTTCGGCTCGCCGGCCGGCTCGCCGACCAGCAAACTCAAGGCTTCGTCGGCCTGACGGACCGCGTAGACATGGAACTGCCCCGCACGCACCGCCGCCAGCACCTTCTCGTCGAGCATCAGCGTGGCGACGTTGGCATGAGGAATGATTGCTCCCTGCTCGCCGGTCAACCCGCGGGCTTCGCACAGACGGAAGAAGCCCTCGATCTTCTCGTTGACTCCGCCGACCGCCTGCACTTCGCCGAACTGGTTGATCGAACCGGTGATGGCAAAGCACTGCTTGAGCGGGGTTTTCGACAAGGCCGAGATCAGGGTGCAGGCCTCGCCCAGGGAAGCACTGTCGCCATCGACATAACCGTAGGATTGCTCCAGGGCGATGCTCGCGGAAATCGCCAGCGGAAACTCCTGGGCGTAACGACTGCCCAGATAACCGGTTAGGATCATCACGCCTTTGGAGTGGATAGGCTGGCCGAGGTTGACCTCGCGCTCGATGTCGACAATGCCGCTGCCGCCGGGGTACACCGTGGCGGAAATCCGCGCAGGTATACCAAAGGCCGAATCACCGACTTCCAGCACCGTCAAGCCGTTGCACTTGCCGACCGCCGCGCCCGCGGTGTCGATCAGGATGATCCCGGCCAGCATGTCATCGAGAATCCGCGCCGAAACCCGCCCAGTCCGCGTGGCCTTGGCCTTGAGTGCACGCTCGATGTGCCCGGCGTCGGTCATTTCATCACCAGCCAGGTGACGAATGAAATCCGCCTCGCTGACCAGTTGGAACAAGTCACCGATACGGGCCGACAAGCGCCCCTGGTGTTCGGCCAGACGCGCACTGTAAGTCGCCAGGCGTGCCACCGCATCGGCAGTGAGCGGCGCCATGCCTTCTTCGGAAGTACGGGTTTTGAGCAACTGGGCGAACTGCTCCAGGCTCTCGTCGACCATCGGGATGTCTTCATCGAAATCCACCAGGACGCGGAACATTTCCTGGAAGTCCGGATCGAGGTCTTGCAGCGTGTAATACAGCTGACGGGCGCCGATGATGACGACTTTGACCTGCAACGGAATATGCTGCGGCGTAAGGGTGACGGTCGCGAAACGCCCCATCTCGCCCAGCGGCGATTCCATTTTCAGCTTGCGCGATTGCAGGGCACGTTTCAGCGCATCCCACACGAATGGCTCGCTGAGCATCTTGTCCGCTTCAAGGATCAGGAAACCACCGTTGGCCCGATGCAAGGCACCCGGCCGCAGTTGGCGGTAGGTGGTGTACAGAGCGCCCTGGTCGGTGCTGTATTCGATACGACCGAAGAGGTTTTCATAGGTCGGGTGCGGCTCGAACACCACCGGCGCACCGCCGCTGGCCGAATGACCGACCACCAGGCTCGGCGCGTATTGTTCTTCCAGCAACTTGCGGGCGACAGCGTCGGTCTTGCTGTCGTCCACCAGTTGCTCGACCACGGTCTTGAGCAAGTACACCTGCATGGCTTGCAGATAACCACATACCGCGGCGTTCTCGGCGTACTTCTCCGACAATGGTGACAACAATGGCTGCAAGGCCAGGGTGATGGTTTCTTCGTTCAGATGACGCAGTTGGTTACTCGATTCGCGCTTCCATTGCGGCAGGCTGGCGAGCTCTTCGTTCAGGCGTTCCTCCAGCACGGAAATATCCTCGTGGAAGCGATCGCGCTCGGCTTCCGGCAGTTGTGCGAATTCAGCTTCGTCCAACGCCTTGCCGTCGCCCATTGGGGTGAAGGCGATATTGCTGGCGTCGCGGTAGAGCGCGACGTCCTTTTCCAGTGCCAGACGCTCGATGACGTCCAGCGCCTTGTCGTAGCGCTGGTTGAAGGCGCGGTCAATGGCGCTTTTCTTCTGCTGGTAAGACGGATGCTCGAAGACTGCCGGAAAGGTCGCCAGCAGGTTGTCGATCAGACCGTTGATATCACCAATGAAGTTACCGGCAGTGCCCGATGGCAATTCCAGGGCACGTGGTTCGCGCGGCTCATCGAAATTGTTGACATAGACCCAGTCCGCCGGGGTCTGCAGGCGCTTGCCTTCGGCCTTGAGGTAGCGTTTGACGAACGAGAACCGGCCAGTGCCGGGCTCGCCCATGACGAATACGTTGTAACCGGGGCGTGGCATGGCCACACCGAACTGCAAGGCTTCGACCGCACGTTCCTGGCCAAGCACACCGCGAAAGGGCTCCAGATCATTGGTGGTAGAGAAGCTGAACTGTTCAGCGGAAAACGGACGGGTCAGCGCTTCGGGCGACAGACGCAAGCTGGCAGCAACAGGATCAGGCATCGGGCTTCCTTAACAATCAGGCGGGGCAGATGGCAGCATTCTGGCGCTGCCCATGCCCGACTGGCAAGGAGCGCCGCAGGCCTGAGCATCGTCAATCCGCCAACCCCAGGCGGGCCGGGCTTGCGCCGCGGTTTCCCATGAATGTTTTGTAAAAAATCACGGAGCCCGGTGATCGTGCCTAAACTCCAGACTGCGCGGCTGGACTAATGACCGGCCCACTTGTCCATTGGTATGCACATAAAGAGAACAAAGCTATGAAACGGATTCTTCTCGGTACTCTCTTCACTGCTGTATCCATCAACGCCATGGCTCAGGCGCCGGGCGGCCCGGATTGCGGTTGGGGCAACATGCTGTTCGAAGGTCAGCGTGGTACTCCAGCTCACTTCCTGGCATCCACCACCAACGGCACCTCCGGCAACGCAACCTTCGGCATGACCTCCGGCACCAACGGTTGCGCGACCAATGCGTCGCTGACCTATGGCGGCAAATCCTGGTTTGCCATGAATGGCATGATGAACGAGCTGTCCGAAGACATGGCCAAAGGTCAGGGAGAGGCGCTGACCACCTATGCCGTGGTACTGGGCGTGGCGCCGGAAGACCGTGCTCACTTCGCCGCCGTCACTCACGAGCACTTCCAGCAGATCTTCAGCAAGGCTGACGTGACTGCCGAAGACGTGCATACCAATACCCTGGCCGTGCTCAAAGCCGACCCTCGTCTGGCCAAGTACGCGACTCAAGCTTAAGCTCGACCCGCCCCGCTTCTTTCGGGAAGCGGATTTTGTTTTTTGGACCTGCCTCTTTTTGGGTAATACCGCTTGACTGTAGGAGCTGGCTTGCCAGCGATGGTCGTTAACGATCACGCGTGTTTACTGGATAAACACAGCGCCGTTGAAGCCATCGCTGGCAAGCCAGCTCCTACAGGTAAATGGCACCCACAGGGCTTATTTTTTTTCGAGTTAAGTTGCCATCTATGCTCAAACGCCTTGCCTGGCTGGCGCTGTTTGTCTGCACCCCGCTGTCCGCCGCGCCTCAAATCGACCCACAACGTTTGCAGCAACTGGCCAACGACCCTTTCTGGATATCCCTGGGCCATTACGAAACCGCCAAGCTCGGCGGCTGGCGCAGTTATGTCAGCGACCGGAAATTCTTCCTCGCCGCTGACGGCAATGAACATCCGGACCATGAACTGGCGGCGACTGTACAAGCCTTGTACGCCCCGGCCAGTGCCGGTGAAAAGCACGCGCAATGTGTCTACCCGGCCCGCACCCGCTGGCTGAAAGAACAACTCAGCCTGAGCGGACTGCCGACGCCGGCCTGCGCTGAATTCAAACAATGGTTCAAGGACGTCTCGCCCGACAGTGCGGTGATGATATTTCCGGCGGCTTACCTGAACAGCCCGTCCTCGATGTTTGGCCACACCCTGCTGCGCATCGATCAGGCCGAAGTGAAGAGCGACAAGACTTCGCTGCTCAGTTACGCGATCAACTTCGGCGCCTACATCGAGGGCTCGGACAACAGCATCCTCTATGCCTGGAAAGGCCTGATGGGCGGCTATCCCGGCCTGTTCGCGATGGTGCCCTATCAGGAAAAGCTCTCGGAATACCGCAGCCTGGAAAACCGCGACCTGTGGGAATACCGCCTGAACCTGACCCAGCAGGAAACCGCGCGCATGGTCGAGCACGTCTGGGAGCTGAAGCAGATCAAGTTCGACTATTTCTTCTTCGACGAAAACTGCTCATACCGCTTGCTGGAACTGCTGCAAGTGGCCCGCCCGGGCCTGCGCCTGACCGAGCAATTCCCGCTCACCGCCATCCCGACCGACACGGTCAAAGCCGTGAAAAATGCCGGACTGGTGGAGTCCATCCAGTATCGTCCGTCCCGAGAGCGTGAGTTGCTCAGCCGCGCCGAGCCGTTGAACCCTGAAGAGCAGCAATGGGTGCTGAAAGTCAGCGCCGATCAGAAACAATTGCAGGACCCGGCCTTCAAGGCACAACCCCGCGACCGTCAGGCGCTGATCATCGATGCGGCCTATCGTCTGGAGCGTTATCGCGCCAACGGCCAGGAACGCGACCCGGCGCGCGCCCAGCGCAGCTTCGAACTGCTGCGGGCAATCAACCAGAACCCGGCACCGGAGCTGGATATCCCGCAACCGGGCCTGCCTGAAGACGGTCACGAGTCCCGTACCTGGCAGCTCGGCCTCGGCAGCCGTGGAGATAAGGCCTTTGGCGAGTACGGCTTGCGTATGGCTTATCACGACCTCAATGACAACAACAAAAGCTTTCCCCTTGGCGCGCAGATCGAAATCCTGCAATTGAAACTGCGCCAGTACGAAGGTAATGACTGGCAAATGCAGCAACTGGACCTGGCGACCATTCGCTCCCTGACCCCGCGTAACGAGCTGCTGCAACCGCTGTCATGGCAAGTCACAGGTGGTCTGGAGCGGGTGCCGGGCAAGCACGATGACCAGACCCTGGTCAGCCACGTCAACGGTGGCGGCGGCGGCACCTGGCAACTGGGCGACGATCTGCTCGGCTTTGCCCTGGGCACCGTGCGTATCGAGCACAACAACGACTTCGCCGCGTTCATCGCACCGGCCGCTGGCTTCAACAGTGGTGTGCTGTGGAAAAACCCGCTGGGCAACTTGAGCCTGGAAGCCAAGGGGGATTTTTTCAGCAATGGCGAAGTGCGTCGTAGTCTGAGCCTGAATCAGCAATGGGAAATATCCCGCAATCTCGGACTGCGCTTGAGCGCCCGGCGCGAGTTCAGCCATTTGGCGACGCCCGAGAACGAAGTGATGCTTGAGCTGAAGTGGTATCACTACTGACCCGAATGCAACGCAACTCCCACAGGGGTTGTGTGGCGCTCGACATAATGCATGCACACCTTTCACAACCACCCGACGAATCCACTTCTAGACTTTCTCTATGGGCGGCGTATCCAGGACCGCGGGGATGAGCGCAACAGTCATCTGGAGGAACGGGACAAAGCCTGGCAGCAACAGAAGGATCAGGACGCCGTCCGGGCCTATCGCTCGCCGTAAGTCGCTTTCAGACATCCAGTGAAACCAGATGCCTGCGACCATGACCCAAACCCTATACCGGGAGAACTCCATGAGCCGTGCCTTCGTCAATGAAGATAACGCCACCGCGCAAGCCGATCAGCCTGTCGAACGGCAGGTCAGCGCGCAGCCCAATTACGTCACACCGCAAGGCCTGAAGCTGTTGCAGGACAAAGTCGCCGAACTGCAAACCCTGCATGCCGAGCAATCGGCAAAAGGCGAGCAGGCGGACAAACAGCGCCTGGCCGATCTCGAACGTGATCTGCGTTACTTCAAGCAGCGCCTGGGCAGCGCTCAGGTCGTACTCGCTGCGACCTCGACCGAGAAAGTGCAAATCGGCAGTTGGGTGACTTACGCCGACGAACATGCCACCGAACGCCGGGTACAACTGGTGGGCGAAGATCAGGCCGATGCAGCCCACGGCCTGATCAACTGGAGTTCGCCGCTGGGTCGGGCACTGCTCGGTGCACGACTCAACGACGAAGTGCTGTGGCAGCGCCCCGCCGGGGATCAACTGATAGAAGTGATTCGTATCGAACCGGCGTAGGCTTCGCCTAAACGACGCCTTGGGCCAGCATGGCATCGGCGACCTTCACGAAGCCGGCGATGTTCGCGCCTTTAACGTAATTGACCCGGCCGTTCTCTTCGCCGTAATGCACACAAGCATGGTGAATCGACTGCATGATCGCGTGCAACTTGCTGTCCACTTCGCCACCGGTCCACGCCAGGCGCATGGCGTTCTGCGACATTTCCAGCCCGCTCACCGCCACACCGCCGGCGTTGGATGCCTTGCCCGGCGCAAACAGAACGTCGGCTTCGATGAACAGGTCCACTGCCTCAAGGGTGGTCGGCATGTTCGCGCCTTCGGCCACGCAGATGCAGCCATTGCGCAGCAAGGTGCGAGCGGCTTCGGCATCCAGTTCGTTTTGCGTCGCACAAGGCAGCGCGATATCGCAGCTCAGGCTCCATGGCAGCTCACCTGCGCGGAACTCCAGGCCAAAACGGCCGGCCAGTTCACGGATACGCCCGCGCTGTACGTTTTTCAGTTCCAGCACCGCCAGCCATTGCTCCTCGGTCAAACCGCTTTCGCAATACAACGTGCCTTCGGAGTCGGACAGCGAAATCACTTTGCCGCCCAGGTCCATGACCTTGCGCGCGGCGTATTGCGCAACGTTGCCGGAGCCGGAGACTGCCACGCGCTTGCCCTCGACTGCCAAACCGCGGCGCTTGAGCATTTCTTCGGCGAAGTACACGCAACCGAAACCGGTGGCTTCCGGGCGAATCAGGCTGCCGCCGTAGCTTGGGCCTTTACCGGTCAGCACGCTGGTGAACTGGTTGCTCAGGCGCTTGTACTGGCCGAACAGGAAACCGATCTCCCGCGCGCCGACACCGATGTCCCCGGCCGGCACGTCAACGTCGGCACCAATGTGGCGGTACAACTCGCTCATAAAGGCCTGGCAGAAGCGCATGACTTCCGCGTCGCTTTTACCTTTGGGGTCAAAGTCCGACCCGCCCTTGCCGCCGCCCATGGGCAATGAAGTCAGGGAGTTTTTGAAGGTCTGTTCGAAGGCGAGGAATTTCAGCACGCCCAGGTTTACTGACGGGTGGAAACGCAGGCCGCCCTTGTACGGGCCGATTGCGCTGTTCATCTGGATGCGGAAACCGCGATTGACCTGGACCATGCCCTGATCGTCGACCCACGACACGCGAAACACCACCGCCCGCTCCGGCTCGCAGATGCGCTCCAGAATGCCCGAGGTCAGGTAATGCGGGTTGGCTTCAAGAAACGGCCACAGACTGCGCAGGACTTCTTCTACAGCCTGGTGGAATTCGGGTTGATCCGGGTCGCGTTTTTTCAGGCGCGCAAGGAAGGATTCGACGGATTCGATCATGGAAAAGTCTCGGCAAATTTATTGTCGTTGGAGGAGATTGAGCCGGACTGTAACAAACGATTCGCGCACAGGAACAGCGCAAAATGTCGCAGTTATGAAATTAAATGGTGCACAGGATATAAATTAATCCGGTTTTTTGAGCATATTTGCACCTGAATGGGGATTCACAATTCAAATCCTGCACCATCAGCAAACCGGCTATCACGAGCAGGTTCGCGATAGCCGCGCCGCAGAATCATTGAAAAAACACAGGCAAAAAAAACGGAGCCCGAAGGCTCCGCTCTTTATGCAACCAACCCGAAATCAGGCCAGCTTCTTGTAGCGTACACGATGCGGCTGGGCAGCCGCTTCGCCGAGGCGCTTTCTACGGTCGGCTTCGTACTCGGTGTAGTTGCCTTCGAAGAACACCGCTTGCGAGTCGTCTTCGTACGCCAGGATGTGAGTCGCGACGCGGTCAAGGAACCACCGGTCGTGGGAGATCACAATGGCGGCGCCCGGGAAGTCCAGCAGGGCTTCTTCCAGGGAACGCAGGGTTTCAACGTCGAGGTCGTTGGACGGTTCGTCGAGCAGCAGGACGTTGCCGCCCTCTTTCAGGGTCAGGGCCAGGTGCAAGCGACCGCGCTCACCACCGGACAGGTCCTTGACGAACTTCTGCTGATCGCCGCCCTTGAAGTTGAAGCGACCGACGTAGGTACGCGACGGGATTTCGTAGTTGCCGATGCGGATCTGGTCGGAACCGTCGGAGATCTGCTGGAACACGGTCTTGCTGCCGTCCAGGTCCTCGCGGCTCTGATCCACACAAGCAAGCTGCACGGTTTCACCGACTTCGATGCTGCCCGAATCCGGCGTTTCCTTGCCCATCAACATGCGGAACAGGGTCGACTTACCGGCACCGTTACCGCCGATCACGCCGACGATGGCGCCTTTAGGCATGGAGAACGACAGGTTGTCGATCAACACGCGATCGCCGTAACCCTTGGTGACGTTCTTGAATTCGATGACCTTGTCGCCCAGGCGCGGACCGGCCGGGATGTAGATCTCGTTGGTCTCGCTGCGCTTCTGGAATTCCTGGGATTGCATTTCTTCGAAGCGTTGCAAACGTGCCTTGGATTTCGACTGGCGGGCCTTGGCGCCTTTGCGCACCCACTCCAGTTCTTCCTTCATGGCTTTTTCGTGGGCCGACTGCTGCTTGGATTCGGCAGCCAGACGATCGGACTTGGCTTCCAGCCAACCCGAATAGTTGCCCTCGTATGGAATGCCCGCACCGCGGTCGAGTTCCAGAATCCAGCCGGCAACGTTGTCCAGGAAGTAACGGTCGTGCGTGATCGCTACCACAGTGCCTGGGAAGTCGTGCAGGAAGTGCTCGAGCCACGCAACGGAGTCGGCGTCCAGGTGGTTGGTGGGTTCGTCGAGCAGCAGCATGTCCGGTGCGGACAGCAGCAGGCGGCACAGGGCCACACGACGCTTTTCACCACCGGACAGAACTTCGACCTTGGCATCCCAGGCCGGCAGACGCAGCGCATCGGCGGCAACTTCCAGCTGACGCTCCAGGTTATGGCCGTCGCTGGCTTGCAGGATGGCTTCGAGCTTGGCCTGTTCGGCCGCCAGCTTGTCGAAGTCGGCATCCGGATCGGCGTAGGCCGCGTAGACCTCGTCCAGGCGCGCCTGGGCGTCCTTGATCACGCTGACCGCTTCCTCGACCACTTCACGCACGGTCTTGGTCGGATCCAGTTGTGGTTCCTGCGGCAGGTAGCCGATGTTCAGCTCCGGCATCGGACGGGCTTCGCCCTCGAACTCGGTGTCGACGCCAGCCATGATTTTCAGCAGCGTGGACTTACCCGAACCGTTGAGGCCGAGTACGCCGATCTTGGCGCCAGGGAAGAAGGACAGAGAAATGTTTTTCAGGATTTCCCGCTTCGGCGGAACAACTTTGCCCAGCCGATGCATGGTGAATACGTATTGAGCCATGGAGAACCTAGGGTCAGTGACTGATGAATGATTGGAGCGCAGGCAATGCCCGGCCAGACCGTGCGCGTCGTCCGTAAGAGGCGACGCTGAAAAAGTCTGAGTCTAGGAGCTGGAACGCTCCCGCGTAACCGGCAAAGCTACCTTAATGACCGGTGGCAGTCCAGCCGACGGACAGGGGCTGGCACTTCGCCACAACTCAAGGCATGCTAGCCGCCCTTCGGGCGTCCGGCTTATAGTGCACGTCGCGCCAGTCCAGCCAAACCGCAGGATGACAGCTTGTCCAAAGTCCCTCCGCCTCTGACTTCCAGTGCGCCGGCCACAGAGCCTGGCCCCCCCCTGCGCGGGACCTTGAAGGGCACCTTGGCGACACTCGCATTATTGCTGCTGGCCCTGCTGTTCTGGCAGTTGCTCGATCAGTTGCGCGAAACCCAGAAAAACCAGCGTCAATACACCATCGATTACACCGCCGATCTGGCCGCGCAGGTCAGCCTGAACATGGCGCTCAACGCGCAGATCGCCCTCAACCTGTTGCCGATCGTCGAGCAACCGCAGGACGCCGATGAGCTGCAGGCCCTGCTGCGCAAGCTGCAACAGTCGCTGCCGGATCTGCGCAGCCTGACTTTGCTCAGCCCCTCGGGAAGAGTCATCAGTGACAGCGCTCCCGACAGCGATGACAGCGACTACCTGGGTGAACTGGTACGCCGCAGCCACGCCCAGGCGCACTATTTCAGCAATGCCACCGACGGCTCCGTGGTGTATTTATTGTTGCATCAGGCCAGCGGCAGTTCCCGCGGCTACTGGGCCTTGCGCCTGACGCCCACCTTCTTTTCGTCCTTGACCAAGCAAAGTGAGGCCGGCGGCCGCCCGTTGTGGCTGGTGGAGAACCGCATCAATCACCAGATCATAAGCCGCGACGAAACGCTGCCCTCGGTCAATCCGGGCATGCTGACCGAGGACGATGTCGCCAACAGCGTGCTGACGGTTCCGCTGAGCAGCAGCGATTGGCAACTGCGCGGCTTGTTCGACCGTCAGCGCGTGCTGGAAGAACTGCTACCGGCGTTCATCGGCAAATGCCTGCTGGGCCTGGCGTTTTCCATGCTGCCGTTCATCGCCTTGCTGAACATGCGCCGGCGTCAGCGCCAATTGAGCGAAGGCCGCCGGCGTTATCAGGACATTTTCGAAGGCACCGGCGTGGCTTTGTGTGTCCTGGACATGTCCGGGCTCAAGGTCTTTTTCGACAAGGCAAAACGGCAGGGCAGAGAACAACTGCACGCGTGGCTGGCGATCCCGGAGCAACGCCGGCCATTGCTCAAGGAACTGCGGATCACCGAGGTCAACCAGGTCGCGCTGCAACTGCTTAATGTCGATAGCGCCGACAAAGCCTGGAAACTGCTGATCGACGGCCATCCGCAGGACGGTTCCGCCATCGGCAACCAGGTGCTCGACGCGGTGCTCAACCAGCAGCAACAGCTTGAGCTGGAATTCAAACTCAAGGATGCCAGCGGTCGCGACCAGCATTTGTGGCTGGTGCTGCGCCTGCCGCAAACCCAGGACGACTATAAAGCGGTGATCCTGAGCATCACCGACATCACCAGCCGCAAGCTCATCGAACTGTCATTGCAGGAGCGCGAAGGGTTCTGGTCGGACGTGGTGCGCACCGTACCGGATCACCTGTATGTGCAGGATGTGATCAGCCAGCGCATGATCTACAGCAACCACCATCTGGGCCAGACCCTGGGTTACAACCGTACCGAACTGCACCAGATGGGCGAGTACTTCTGGGAAATCCTCCTGCATCCCGAAGACGCCGACTATTACCATCGCTCCCGCCAGGTCCAGCGCCAGGCCGGTTATCGCCAATTGATGCAGTGCCAGCTGCGCTTCCGCCATCGGGACGGCCAGTGGCGACGCTTCGAGATTCGCGAGCAGGCACTGGCGCGGGACAAGGACGATCAAGTCACGCGCATCATCGGCGTGGCCAAGGACATCACCGACCAGATCGAAGCCAGCGAATCCCTGCGCGACAGCGAGCAGCGCTACCGGATGCTCGCCGAAAGCATCAGCGACGTAATCTTCTCCACCGACAGCCGCCTTAACCTCAATTACGTCAGCCCTTCGGTGCAAGCGGTGCTGGGTTACGACGCCGAGTGGATTTTCCAGAACGGCTGGCAATCGACCATTGCCAATCCGCAACAACTGACCGGCATCTACCACCTGATGGACCGGGTCAGCAAAGCGCTGGATCAACCGGACCAACTCGCGCTGTTGCGCAGCCAGGTGCAAACCCAACTGTTCCTGTTCGACTGCCTGCGGGCCGACGGGCGCAAGATTCCGATCGAACTGCGCCTGGTATTGGTCTGGGACGAACACGGTACGTTCGAAGGCGTGCTCGGCGTCGGCCGCGACATCAGCCAGCAACGCCGGGCCGAAAAAGACTTGCGCATGGCCGCCACGGTATTCGAACACTCGACCTCGGCGATCCTGATCACCGACCCGGCCGGCTACATCGTCCAGGCCAACGAAGCCTTCAGTCGTGTCAGCGGTTATGCCGTGGAGCAGGTCCTCGACCAGTTGCCGAACATGCTGACCGTCGACGACCAACAGGAAGCCCACCTGCACTACGTGCTCAAGCAATTGGGCCAGCACAGCACCTGGGAAGGCGAAGTCTGGCTCAAGCGCCGCAACGGCGAGCACTACCCGGCCTGGGTCGGGATCACCGCCGTACTCGACGACGAAGGCGACCTGGCCAGCTATGTGTGTTTCTTCAGCGACATCAGCGAGCGCAAGGCCAGCGAGCAACGGATTCACCGCCTCGCCTACTACGACGCCCTGACCCACCTGCCCAACCGATCGCTGTTCCAGGATCGCCTGCACACGGCATTGCAATCGGCCGAACGGCAGAAGTCGTGGGTGGTGCTGATGTTCCTCGATCTTGATCGCTTCAAGCCGATCAACGACTCCCTCGGCCACGCCGCCGGCGACCGCATGCTCAAGGAAATGGCCACGCGTCTGCTCGGTTGCGTCGTCGATGACGACACCGTGGCGCGTATGGGCGGTGACGAATTCACCTTGCTCCTGCAACCGCGAGCCAACCGTGAAATCGCCCTGAACCGGGCAATTCATGTGGCCGAACAGATTCTCGCCAGCCTGGTGAAACCGTTCGTGCTCGAGGGCCGTGAGTTCTTCGTCACGGCCAGTATCGGTATCGCCCTGAGCCCGCAGGACGGCAACGAACTCAGCCAGTTGATGAAGAACGCCGACACCGCGATGTACCACGCCAAGGAGCGTGGCAAGAACAACTTCCAGTTCTATCAGGCGGACATGAACGCCAGCGCCCTGGAGCGCCTGGAACTGGAAAGTGACTTGCGCCATGCCCTGGAACAAAACGAATTCGTGCTGTATTACCAGCCGCAGTTCAGCGGCGACGGCAAGCGCCTGACCGGTGCCGAGGCACTGTTGCGCTGGCGCCATCCACGCCGCGGCCTGGTGCCGCCGGGGGATTTCATTCCGGTGCTCGAAGAGCTCGGGCTGGTGGTGGATGTCGGCGACTGGGTGATCAGCGAAGCCTGCCGCCAACTCAAAGCCTGGCACCAGGCCAAGGTACGGGTGCCGAAGGTGTCGGTGAACATCTCGGCGCGGCAGTTCTCCGACGGCCAGCTCGGCACGCGAATCGCCACCATCCTCAAGGAAACCAGCCTGCCGCCGGCGTGCCTGGAACTGGAACTCACCGAAAGTATCCTGATGCGCGAAGTCAGCGAGGCGATGCAGATCCTCGATGGCCTGAAAAACCTCGGTCTGAGCATTGCGGTCGACGATTTCGGTACCGGTTACTCATCGCTCAACTACCTCAAGCAGTTCCCGATCGACGTACTGAAGATCGACCGCACCTTCGTCGACGGCCTGCCGTCGGGTGAGCAGGATGCGCAGATCGCCCGGGCGATAATTGCCATGGCCCACAGCCTGAACCTGGCGGTGATCGCTGAGGGCGTGGAAACCCACGAGCAGCTTGATTTTCTGAGGGAGCACGGTTGCGACGAGGTGCAGGGTTACTTGTTCGGCCGTCCGATGCCGGCGGGTCGGTTCGAAGGGCAGTTCAGCAATGATGCGCTGTTCATGTTTGATTGAAATTTGCGGCGCGGCTACTGGCCTCATCGCGAGCAAGCTCGCTCCCACAGTGGATCTACAGTGTTCGTACACTTTGTGTACAACCGAGAGCCCTGTGGGAGCGAGCTTGCTCGCGATTGGGCCGGCATGATCACCGCTAACCCCCGCATGAACACCACTTGTCTGCGACATGATGTCGTTTCATATGCCTTCCAAAAGCCATTGGGTTAGAATGCCCCCCTTTTCCGCCCCCGATCCTTGAGGACCGCCATGTTCAGCCGTGATTTGACTATTGCCAAGTACGACGCCGATCTCTTTGCCGCCATGGAGCAAGAAGCTCAGCGCCAGGAAGAGCACATTGAGCTGATCGCTTCGGAAAACTACACCAGCCCTGCGGTGATGGAAGCTCAAGGCTCGGTACTGACCAACAAGTACGCCGAAGGCTACCCGGGCAAGCGCTACTACGGTGGTTGCGAGTATGTAGACATCGTAGAGCAGCTGGCTATCGATCGCGCCAAAGAGCTGTTCGGCGCCGACTACGCCAACGTTCAGCCGCACGCCGGTTCGCAAGCCAACAGCGCCGTTTACCTGGCCCTGCTGTCGGCTGGCGACACCATCCTGGGCATGAGCCTGGCCCACGGTGGTCACCTGACCCACGGTGCCAGCGTTTCGTCCTCCGGCAAGCTGTACAACGCCATCCAGTACGGCATCGACGCCAACGGCCTGATCGACTACGACGAAGTCGAGCGCCTGGCTGTCGAGCACAAGCCGAAAATGATCGTGGCCGGTTTCTCTGCCTACTCGCAGATCCTCGACTTCCCGCGCTTCCGTGCAATCGCCGACAAGGTAGGTGCCTACCTGTTCGTCGACATGGCCCACGTGGCTGGTCTGGTAGCCGCTGGCGTCTACCCGAACCCGGTTCCATTCGCTGACGTCGTGACCACCACCACCCACAAGACCCTGCGCGGTCCACGTGGCGGCCTGATCCTGGCTCGCGCCAACGCCGACATCGAGAAGAAGCTGAACTCCGCGGTATTCCCGGGCGCCCAGGGCGGCCCACTGGAGCACGTGATCGCAGCCAAGGCGATCTGCTTCAAGGAAGCACTGCAGCCTGAGTTCAAGGTTTACCAGCAACAAGTGGTGAAGAACGCCCAGGCCATGGCCGGCGTGTTCATCGAACGCGGCTTCGACGTGGTTTCCGGCGGTACTCAGAACCACCTGTTCCTGTTGTCGCTGATCAAGCAGGAAATCTCCGGTAAAGACGCCGACGCCGCTCTGGGCAAAGCGTTCATCACCGTGAACAAGAACTCCGTGCCAAACGACCCACGCTCCCCGTTCGTCACCTCAGGCCTGCGCTTCGGCACTCCGGCTGTGACCACTCGCGGCTTCAAGGAAGCAGAGTGCAAGGAACTGGCCGGCTGGATCTGCGACATCCTGGCTGACCTGAACAACGAAGCGGTGATCGATGCCGTTCGTGAGAAGGTCAAGGCCATCTGCAAGAAGCTGCCGGTGTACGGCGCTTAATCAGCCCGTTAAACCGTAGCTATAAAAACCGGCCAGAGATGGCCGGTTTTTTTTCGCCCGTTTTTTATTCAGCCGGGGGAAAGGCTCTAAACCGGGCTCACTCACCAACTGGTAAGACCGGTCATGCCAATTTTCTAATTTTTACTTGCGAACACCCAAAAACAGCGCCTAGACTGCGCCTGCACTGGACATACCGGTAAGACCACAATAATTAAGTTCTGAATCTGATGTGCCCCGCACACGGCAGCCAGAACACCGACCAGGATTCCTCCCATGCTCAGATGGTGCTCGCGTTCAATCTTCCTCCAAGTGGTTCTCGGACTGGTGCTCGGCATCGTCTGCGGGCTGACCCTTCCCGAATACTCAGCTCAGCTCAAACCGCTCGGTGACGGTTTTATCAAGCTGATCAAAATGCTCATCGGCCTGATTGTGTTTTGCGTAGTGGTCAGCGGCATCAGCGGTGCCGGCGACCTGAAGAAGGTCGGCCGTATCGGCCTGAAATCGGTGATCTACTTTGAAGTGCTGACCACCATCGCCCTGGTGATCGGTCTGGTGTTCGCCTTCAGCACCGGCATCGGCAGCGGCGCGAACATTCATCTGGAGCAGCTTTCCGCAGCCGACATGGGCGACATTGCCCAGCGCGGTCAGCACATGCACACCACCACACAGTTCCTGATGGACCTGATTCCGACTTCGGTGATCGGTGCCTTTGCCGATAACAATATCCTGCAGGTCCTGCTGTTTTCAGTGTTGTTTGGCAGTGCACTGAATCTGGTGGGCGAGGCGGCATCGGGTATTTCGCGGCTGATCAATGAACTCAGCCACGTGATCTTCCGCATCATGGGCATGATCGTGCGACTGGCACCGATCGGCGTGTTCGGCGCGATCGCCTTCACCACCAGCAAATATGGTCTGGACTCGCTGCAACACCTGGGCAGCCTGGTCGGCCTGTTCTACCTGACCTGTACTGCCTTCGTGGCCCTGATTCTCGGCCTGGTGATGCGCCTCTCTGGCCTGAAGATGTGGCCGTTGCTCAAGTACCTGCGCGAAGAACTGTTGATCGTCATGGGCACCGCGTCCTCCGATGCCGTGCTGCCACAAATCATGCGCAAGCTTGAGCATCTGGGCATCGGCAGTTCGACGGTCGGGTTGGTGATTCCTACCGGTTACTCGTTCAACCTCGACGGCTTCTCGATCTACCTGACCCTGGCCATTGTGTTCATCGCCAATGCCACCGGCACGCCGCTGGCGATGACCGACCTGCTGACGATTCTGTTGGTATCGTTGATCACCTCCAAAGGTGCCCACGGCATTCCGGGCTCGGCGCTGGTTATTCTGGCGGCCACCCTGACAGCCATTCCGGCAATTCCGGTGGTGGGTCTGGTGCTGGTGCTGGCCGTGGACTGGTTCATGGGCATCGGCCGGGCGCTGACCAACCTGATCGGCAACTGTGTGGCGACCGTCGCCATCGCGCGGTGGGAAAAGGACATCGATGTGCAGCGGGCGAACAAGGTACTTTCCGGCCAGGCGGGTTATACCTTCCAACCGCGAAAACCGGTCGCACCGGCGCATCAGCAGGAATTCTGAATCATCGGTGTGCCGGCCCCACCTTGGCCGGCACACTTTCACCACTTTTAGATGCTCATGGAGCGAACAGTGATTACCTCGTCGACCGTTGTAAATTCAGTCGTGGAAAAACTTCGGGCCGCACTGGCCCGCGGTCAGTGGCGCTCCGGCGAAATGCTGCCGGGGCAACGCGAACTGGCCGAACAACTGGGCATCAGCCGCCCGAGCCTGCGTGAGGCGGTCATTGTCCTGGAAACCCTTGGCCTGGTGCGTTCGATGCCGGGCAAAGGCGTGGTGGTGCTCGAAGCCAATCTCGCCGACAGCCAGGCGCATGACAGTGCAGTGGCCGCAGCGAGCCTGGAAGACGTGCTGCAACTGCGCTACACCCTCGAGCCGTTCATCGTCGGCCTCGTGGCGCAGTCCATCAGCAGTAAGGAGGTCGGGCAACTGCGCCTGACCCTGATGGACATGCGCGAAGCCCTGGAGGCCAATGACAGTGAAGCCGGCGTAAGCGCCTACATCGCGTTCCACGAAGAGCTGTTCACGCTGACGTCGAACCCGATCTTCCAGAGCGTGGTCCAGCAAACCAGCAATGCCCTCAAGCAAAGCGCCGAGGTGTTGCACAACTCCCCGGAGCACCTGGCTGAACGCCTTGAAGAAAACGAAGCCGTGGTGCGGGCGATCCGTAGCAAGAACAGCGCCCAGGCCAGTGCCGAGATGCGTCGACATATTTTGTGCGAAGGCCAGCGCATGGGCATCGAACTGAACATCCCGGAAGACAACCTCGGCAGTTGAAACCTCTTCGAACTGGAGATTGGCCATGAACAGCTTTGCCTCGCCACAAACGCTCGCCACCCTGCCCGTCCGCCCTTCGGTGGATGATCTGTATTCACGGGTCCTCGATGCCATTTTCGAACAGCGCATCCATTCGGCCAGTCGCTTTACGGAAGAAAGCCTGGCGCAGATGTTCGGTGCTCGACGCAGCGACATGCGTGACGTGCTGAAGCGACTGTCCCATCAGCAGATCATCATCCTTCGAGTCAACCATCGTCCCCGCGTCGCCGAGCTTGATGCCGAGCAGACCCGGCAGACACTGCATGCCCGGCGTCTGGCCGAGATCATGCTGGTGCGGCTGGCCTGTCAGCGTCCATGCGCGCAAGACTTGAAGCGCCTGCGGACCCTGGTCGAAAACGAGCGTCAATGCGCCGAGCGTGGCCGGGCGATTCGTTTGTCGGGAGAATTTCATCTGCAGTTGGCACAAATGGCGGGGAATGCACCGCTAGCGCATTTTCTTGAGAGCCTGGTACCGCTGACTTCCTTGGCGATTGCGCAGTTTGATCTACAGCAGAAGGATTATTGCGCGGGGCAAGTGCACATGGAGATTCTGGATGCGCTGGAGCGAGGAGATGCCGCGACGGCGCAAGTCGCGCTCAACCGGCATCTGGATGACCTGGAAGATTTGTTGCTGAGTCCTGCATCGGCACTGGGCCAAAACTGTGCCGCAGGTTAGTCCGCTTTCGCGAGCAGGCTTGCCCCCACAGGGAACTGCACTTCAAATGTGGGAGCGAGCCTGCTCGCGATGGCGGCTTAAGGCTCACTGCAATTTCTGACTTTAATCCGCCGCCACCCGCGCAAACCCTTCGCGAATCTTTCCTTCCGGCAAATCATCGGCAATGAACACGATCACGCTCTCGCGCACTTCCTCTTCAGCCCACTCTGTATCCCAGTCGAAACCATAAAGTTTCAGCACACCCTGAAACACCATGCGACGCGATTCGCCGAGGATATTCAACACACCTTTGTAGCGCAGCAGTTGCTTGCCATGGTCTTCCAGCAGTTCGTTCATGAACTCGCTGAGCCTATCGATATCCAGCGGCTTTTCAGTACGCAGCACCAGACTGGAAATCCGGTCGATGGACGGCGCTTTGCTCACCGGGCGCAAATTTACCCCGCCACCAAGATCGGCATTGAGGTTGAACCCGCGCACGTCGAGCAACTCGGCCAGGTCGATCTTGCCGTGGTCGACCACGCGGATCGGGGCGCGACGGTTGATGCGGGTCAGGCGCTCGCTCAATGCGGTGAAGGTCGGCTCGTCTACCAGATCGCGCTTGCTCACCAGCAATCGGTCGGCGAAACCGATCTGCGCCTGGGCGATGGTCTGGGCCAAGTGCAAATCGGCATGTGCCGCGTCGACCAGGGTGATGATGCCGTCGAGGATATAGCGCTCGCGCAACTCTTCGTCGATGAAAAAGGTTTGCGCCACGGGCGCAGGGTCGGCCAGACCGGTGCATTCGATCACCAGGCGGTCGAAGGCGATGTCGCCCCTATCCAGACGCTCCAGCAACAAGTAAAGCGCTTTGGTCAGGTCGGTATGGATGGTGCAGCAGACGCAGCCATTGGACAGCGTCATCACTTGCACCGGCTCATCGCCCAACAACTGGGTATCGATACCGGCATCGCTGAACTCGTTCTCGATCACGGCAATTTTCAGGCCGTGCTCGGCCTTGAGCAGGTGACGCAACAGGGTGGTCTTGCCGGCGCCGAGGAAGCCGCTGAGGATTGTTACGGGGATGGGAGAGGACACGCTGGATCTCCTGTTGCACAAAATCAAAAAAGTACACAAAACAAATGTGGGAGCGGGCTTGCTCGCGATGGCGGCTTAACATTCAACATCACTGTTGATTGATAGTCCGTCATCGCGAGCAAGCTCGCTCCCACAGGTATTGCCGTTAATCCGACAACCGGATCAACAGCACTTCGGCCCACCCTTGCCACCGTAACGGGCTTCCTGACGCTCCCGAAAGAACATCTCATAGCTCATCACCGGTTTGTCCGGGTGTTTGGTCTGCATATGCTCGACGTAGTTGTCGTAGTCGGGCATGCCGACCATCAGGCGCGCAGCCTGACCGAGGTATTTACCGAGGCGACTCAGGTCATTGAACATGGTGCAAATCCTCGATCACGCTTCCGGCAGCGCCTGGAATGGCGCTTCTTTATCCGTACGCTCCTTGCTGCCCCAGGCGGAGATACCGACCTTGAGCGCGAAGAACAGGATGCTGAACACCACGAACAGGAACAGCGCGGTCAGCGTCGCGTTGGTGTAGGCGTTGAAGATCACGTGCTGCATCTGGGTGATGTCCTTGGCCGGGGCGAGGATCTGACCGTTGGCCAGCGCATCGCTGTATTTCTTCGCCAGCGACAGGAAGCCGATCGCCGGGTTGGCATCGAACAGCTTGATGAAGCCCGCCGTAGTGGTGCAGATCAGCAACCATACCGCCGGCAGCAAGGTTACCCAGATGTAGCGCTGGCGTTTCATCTTGATCAGCACCACGGTGCCAAGCATCAGCGCGATACCGGCCAGCATCTGGTTGGAGATACCGAACAGCGGCCACAGGGTGTTGATGCCGCCCAATGGATCGATCACGCCCTGGTACAGCAGATAACCCCACATGGCCACGCAACCGGCGGTGGCGATCAGGTTGGCGGTCCAGGATTCGGTGCGGCGCAGGGCCGGCACAAACGAGCCGAGCAAGTCCTGGAGCATGAAACGCCCGGCACGGGTACCGGCGTCGACCGCCGTCAGGATGAACAGCGCTTCGAACAGGATCGCGAAGTGGTACCAGAACGCCATGGTGTTTTCACCCGGCAGAACACTGTGCAGGATCTGTGCAATACCGACCGCCAGGGTCGGCGCACCACCGGCACGGGCCAGGATGGTGGTTTCACCGATGTCATGGGCCACCGCCTGCAGCGCTTCCGGCGTGATGGCAAAGCCCCAGTTGCTGACCGCTGTCGCTACCGCCACCACATCCCCGCCGACGACGGCGGCCGGGCTGTTCATGGCGAAGTACACGCCCGGTTCGATCACCGACGCGGCGACCATCGCCATGATCGCCACGAACGATTCCATCAGCATGCCGCCGTAACCGATGTAGCGGGCGTTGGTTTCGTTATCCAGCAGTTTCGGCGTGGTCCCGGAAGAGATCAGCGCGTGGAAACCCGATACCGCGCCACAGGCGATGGTGATGAACAGGAACGGGAACAGCCCGCCCTTCCATACCGGACCGGTGCCGTCGACGAACTGGGTCAGGGCCGGCATTTTCAGCTCGGGCATGGTCACCAGGATACCGATGGCCAGAGCGACGATGGTGCCGATTTTCAGGAAGGTCGACAGGTAGTCACGGGGCGCCAGGATCAGCCACACCGGCAATACCGCCGCGACAAAACCGTAACCGATCAGCATCCAGGTGATCTGGATACCGGTAAAGCTGAACGCCTTGGCCCACACCGGATCCGCGGCAATCTGCCCGCCGAGCCAGATCGAACCGAGCAGCAACAGCACGCCGATGACGGAGATCTCGCCGATACGACCCGGACGGATGTAGCGCATGTAGATGCCCATGAACATCGCGATCGGGATGGTCGCCATTACCGTGAAAATGCCCCAAGGGCTCTCGGCCAAGGCTTTCACCACGATCAGCGCCAGCACCGCGAGGATGATGATCATGATCAGGAAGCAACCGAACAGCGCGATGGTACCGGGGATGCGGCCCATTTCCTCACGGACCATGTCGCCGAGGGACCGGCCGTTGCGGCGGGTGGACATGAACAGGACCATGAAGTCCTGCACCGCACCGGCCAGCACCACGCCGGCAATCAGCCACAGCGTGCCGGGCAGATAGCCCATCTGCGCTGCCAATACCGGGCCGACCAGCGGACCAGCGCCAGCGATGGCCGCGAAGTGGTGGCCGAAGAGAATGTGTTTGTTGGTCGGAACGTAGTCCAGACCGTCATTGTTGAGCACAGCGGGAGTGGCCCGTCGCGCATCGAGTTGCATGACATTGTGAGCGATGAACAGACTGTAGTAGCGATAGGCGACCAGATAGATGGCCACGGCAGCGACCACAATCCACAAGGCGTTGATTGCCTCGCCTCGGCGCAATGCCACGACACCCAGGGCGCACGCACCTACGATTGCCAGCACCAGCCAAGGCAAATGGCGTAGCGGGCTATTATTATTTTTCATTTTATTATTCCAGCCAGAGTGGACAAGAAAGACAGCCACCCCGAGTTTAGCGCTCCTGACGACAAAGGCCATACCCCGACATTGGTCTAGACGCCTGCACGCGCTGGCCGCCTTCAAGAATGCAGGTCTATAGTCAGCGTAAATCTACGAGGATCGCGCCATGAGCGAGCACCCTGCCGAACGTCGCCGCTTCAAACGTATTGCGTTCGATGCCCGGACCGAGCTGAGTCAGGGCGAATCCACCTGGCCGGTGAAGTTGATTGATCTGTCGCTCAAGGGATTACTGATTGAGCGACCCGATCCGTGGTTGGGCAATCCGCAGCAGGATTTTCTGGTCGACATTCATCTGAGCGAAGAGGCCGACATTACCATGGATGTGCGACTCGCCCACGACGACCATGGCCAACTCGGCTTTGTCTGCCTGCACATCAGTCTGGAGTCCATCGAACGCTTGCGGCGATTGATCGAGCTCAATCTCGCTGATCCGCAGGAACTGGAGCGAGAACTAGGTGCGCTGATCGAGATCTAGCCATCACCGAAAATCTTTGTGGGAGCGAGCTTGCTCGCGATGGCGGCCGTTCAGTCAATAAAGAGATTGTCTGAATCAATGCTATCGCGAGCAAGCTCGCTCCCACAGGGTTTGTATTCAACCTGCAAGTTATTCGAACAATGCGTCCAGTGCCTGCTCCAGACGAGTGACAGCAATGATCTGCAACCCAGCCGGCGCCTCTTTCGGCGCATTGCCCTTGGGCACGATGGCCCGTTTGAAGCCGTGCTTGGCGGCTTCTTTCAAACGCTCCTGACCGCTCGGCACCGGACGCACCTCACCGGAAAGCCCAACCTCACCGAACACCAGCAGATCGTGGGGCAACGGCCGGTTGCGCAAACTGGACATCACCGCCGCCATCAACGCCAGATCGGACGCCGTTTCCAGCACCTTGACCCCGCCGACCACGTTGAGAAACACGTCCTGATCGTGGGTCGGAATGCCACCGTGACGGTGCAGCACCGCCAGCAACATCGCCAGCCGGTTTTGATCCAGCCCCAGCGTGACCCGACGCGGGTTGGCCAGGTGACTGTCGTCCACCAGTGCCTGAACCTCCACCAGCATCGGCCGCGTACCTTCCCATGTTGCCATCACCACACTGCCCGGGACTTCTTCCTGGGCACGGGTCAGAAAAATCGCCGACGGGTTGGAGACTTCTTTCAGACCTTTGTCGGTCATGCCGAAAACGCCCAGTTCATTGACTGCACCGAAGCGGTTCTTCACCGCCCGCAGCAGACGCAGGCGCCCGTCGGACTCACCTTCGAAATACAGCACGGTGTCGACCATGTGCTCCAGCACCCGAGGGCCAGCCAGCGCGCCTTCCTTGGTGACGTGGCCCACCAGGAAAATCGCCGTACCGCTCTGTTTGGCATAACGCACCAGCAACGCCGCGCTTTCACGCACCTGGGATACACCGCCCGGTGCCGATTGCAGTTGCTCGGTAAAGATCGTCTGGATCGAGTCGATCACCATCACCCTGGGCTTTTCCTGACGGGCCGTGGCAATGATGGTTTCGATGCAGGTTTCGGTCATGACCCGCAATTGATCCTGAGGCAATCCCAGGCGCCGCGCACGCATGGCCACTTGCTGCTGGGATTCTTCACCGGTGACGTACAGCGCCGGCATGCTCTTGGCGAGGTTGCACAAGGTTTGCAACAGAATGGTCGACTTGCCGATGCCGGGGTCGCCACCGATCAGCACCACCGAGCCGTCCACCAGCCCCCCCCCCAGAACCCGGTCCAGCTCGCTGGAAGCGGTGGAGAAACGCGGAACTTCTTCGACACTGACTTCGGCCAGGGTCTTGATCTGCGCCTGCTGGCCGGCCCAGCCGGTACGACCGCTGGGGGCGGCTGCCCCGCCGCTTTCCACCATGGTTTCGGTGAGCGTGTTCCAGGCCCCGCACTCACCGCACTGGCCGGCCCATTTGGGGAAGGTTGAGCCGCATTCGGTGCAGCCGTACATGCGCTTGGCCTTGGCCATCGGAACTCCCGGAAAAAAACGCGATGATAGCTCAGCCAGGGCGCGTGAGTGCGGCCAGATATTTCGCAACCTCTTTGATAATTTCAAATAACCACATAAAATACAGGTATATTGAGAGACACCCACCATACAAAACCTTGTATAAGTTTTTTTGCTCAACTCGGCCAACAAACTCTAGTGACATGCCATATCGCACGCTTTGAAAACCTATACAAACTTTATTCATTTACATACTTTTTGCACAACTCCGAAAACATTCACACAAAACGCAGCATTGATTCAGGGAAACACGCAACTTGTCAGACACCCAAAACCAACTAAACAGTTCATATCACTGCAACTGCAGTTAATTTTCAATAGAGCCTCCCGACCACTAACTGCCCGATCATCTTTAACGCTCCGATTCAGGGATGGTCTCTCAACCTTGGCTCGCCCACACAAACGACGCCATTTCGCTGAAAAAAATGTCGTATGCGAACTCCGCAGAAGGCCTGGCCGCCCCTCAGATGCGATCAATCAGTGAATTTTTCAACACCACCAGGGTCGATGGCTGGCAAGCACAGCAGGCAGTTGATTCGAGCAGGATGCGATTTGCTGATTTACACTGCGTTCATCTACCTCATCTGTAACAAGGAAATAACCTATGGGCGTGCTAAACGAGTTCAAGGCCTTCGCGGTCAAAGGCAACGTGGTCGATATGGCCGTCGGCATCATCATCGGTGCGGCCTTCGGCAAGATCGTTACGTCGTTTGTCGGTGACCTGATCATGCCGCCAATCGGGATGCTGATCGGGGGCGTGGACTTCAGTGATCTGGCCATAACGCTCAAGGCAGCAGACGGCGCCATTCCTGCGGTGGTGCTGGCCTATGGCAAATTCATCCAGACCATCATCGACTTCGTCATTGTCGCCTTTGCAATCTTCATGGGCGTCAAGGCCATCAACCGCCTGAAGCGCGAAGAGGCCGTGGCCCCTAGCCTGCCGCCGGTTCCCACCAAGGAAGAAGAGTTGCTGGGCGAGATCCGCGACTTGCTCAAGGCCCAAAACAACCGGCCTTGACTGCTCTAGCAAAAAAACGGCGCCTTTGAGGCGCCGTTTTTCTTACCAGAAGTTTTCCACCGCCACCTGGCCGGGTCGCCGGCTGAGGCTCAAGTGCATGTCCCGCTGTTTAAGCAGCTTGCGCGTGTCATCGATCATCTGCGGGTTGCCGCACAGCATGACCCGTGAATGCTCAGGCATCAGCGCAACACCTGCGGCGCGCTCCAGCTCGCCGTTTTCAATCAGCGTGGTGATCCGTCCGTTCAATGCGCCAGGATGCTGTTCACGAGTAACCGTGGCGATGAATTGCAGCTTGTGTGCGTACTCCGCCAGATACTCAAGTTGCGCCAGTCCCGCGATCAGCTCCTGATAAGCCAGTTCCCGGGCTTCGCGAACGCTGTAGACCAGGATGATCCGCTCGAATTTCTCCCAGACTTCGAAATCCTGGAGTATTGACAGGAACGGCGCGATGCCCGTGCCTGTGGATAACAACCACAGATCGCGTCCATCGACAAAACGGTCCAGCGTCAAGTAGCCGAAGGCCTGGCGGTCGACCAGCAATGTATCGTCAACGCCCAGGCGACTGAGCTCACTGGTGAACTCACCGCCCGGTACGACAATGGAAAAGAACTCGAGGAACTCGTCAAAGGGCGAGGACACCATGGAGTAGGCGCGCCATACCGTGCTGCCGTCAGCCTTGGTGACACCCAATCGGGCAAACTGCCCCGCCCGAAAACGAAACCCTGCATCCCGCGTGGCGCGCAGGGTAAACAGATTCGGGGTCAGCGGATGAACCTCGAGCAAGGTCTGGCGCGTAAATTTTTCTTCACTGACGGACATGGAGGGCTCCAATCAAAAGATACCCCAGTGTCCCGCAAAGAAAGCAGCGTAAACACCGACAATTTGTAGTGACATTAATATGCACTAGTGACTGTTTGCTAAATGGACACACAACCATGATTATAAAATGCCATATGGCATTTTATAACGCATCGATTGCCTAAGAACCTGGAACACACTTTTCCAGCACTCAAAAGAGCAAAATTGTCGAACCTTTACAGTAGGAACTGTCCTACACTTCGTGACGTGCCGGATATTGGATCCAAAATTGCACCCAGAAGACACACTGATGGAGATCATTGTATGGAGATCTGGAAGGAGTCACAGCTCAAACAATTGGCGCATACGCAAGAGATCAATACTGCCTATCGAATCGCGCTCAACTTCGCTAGAAACCTTGGATATAAATTTTGTGGCTTTTCAATTACTTCGAACTCATTCGGGGTCGGCACCAGTACGGTGAACCTGAACAATTTCCCCCATGAGTGGAATATTCAATATGAAAAAAACAACGCCACGCAAATAGATCCAGTAGTGGCGCACTGCAACCATTCAATGTTGCCTGTTCTCTGGAGCGAAGAGCTTTTTTCCAGGACGCCATGGTTATGGCAGTTGCTGCAGCAACACGGTCTGCGGCATGGCTGGTCCCAAGCGATCCACGATGAGGAAACCGGTCTGTGCAGTATTCTCAGCCTGGCCAGAAGCCATTGCCCGATTTCAGCCTATGAGCTGTACGAGAATCTTGGATTCTCGGTGTTCATCAGTCGCCATTTGCACGCTCTGGTGATCGCAATGCAACCGAAAAAACCGGCTCGCCCTCAGGCCCCCCCTTTGTCACGGCGGGAACTCGAAGTATTGAAACTGTCGGCCGAAGGCAAGACGGCCTATGAAATTTCCAGGATCCTCAATTTGAGTGAGCGCACGGTCAACTTTCATGTGCACAGGGCTATCGAGAAGCTCGGCGTCAACAACAAGATTGCGGCAGTCATCGCCGCGGCCCGGTCCGGAGCCATCTGAAAGCGCCCGATTCCGGGAAAACCTGCGGGTAATCCAGGCAAAAAAACCGTACCATTTGCGGTCCTTCCTGAGTGATGGCGTGAAGACCTTCACGACGCAGTGCACTCGGACGGCTCCACCCGCTCCAACGCCTTCGGGCAGCGGGACATCCGTTGATTACCCAGAGCCCCGCCCCATGCCTTTGCTCGAAACACCCTTCGCCAGCCTCGACCTGATCCGCCAGCCCGAACAGCAGAACGAACCGCTGCAAGCTTTCGATGCGGCCGATGAATACCTGCTCAATCATCTGGCCGAACAGCAGCCGGCGTCGGACACCCGGGTATTGGTGCTCAATGACAGTTTCGGCGCGTTGGCCGCCAGCCTGGCGGGCAAGGTGAAGGTGGTCAGCAGCGGTGATTCGTTCCTGGCTTTCCAGGGTCTGGAAAAGAACCTGGTGCGCAACGGCCTGGCGTTTGATGCGGTGCCAAGCGTCCCCGCCAGCGAGGCCCCTGTGGGGCCGTTCGACCGGGTGCTGATCCGCGTACCGAAAACCCTGGCACTGCTGGAAGAACAACTGATCCGCCTGCAAGGCCAACTGGCACCCGGCGCCGAAGTGGTAGCCGCGGCCATGATCAAACATCTGCCCCGGGCGGCAGGCGATTTGCTGGAGCGTTACATCGGCCCCGTGCAAGCCTCGTTGGCGGTGAAGAAGGCGCGGCTATTGATTGCCACGGCTCAAGACAAAACTCCAGCTGCATCGCCTTACCCAACGCGATACAGACTCGACGAACCGGCTATTGAACTGCTCAACCACGCCAATGTGTTTTGCCGCGAAGGCCTGGACATCGGCACCCGGGCGTTTTTGCCACACCTGCCGAAAAACCTTGGCTCGGCGCGGGTCGCCGATCTCGGTTGCGGCAATGGCGTTCTGGCCATTGCCAGCGCCCTGCAAAACCCCGAGGCCCACTACACGCTGGTGGACGAGTCATTCATGGCCGTGCAATCGGCCTGCGAAAACTGGCGCGCAGCGCTGGGTGAACGGGAAGTGAACGCGCGAGCCGGTGACGGTCTGGCCGGCCAGGAACCGCAATCGCTGGACGTCGTGCTGTGCAATCCACCGTTTCACCAGCAACAAGTAGTGGGCGACTTCCTGGCCTGGCGGATGTTCCAGCAGGCGCGCGAAGCGCTGGTCGTGGGCGGCGCGCTGTACATCGTCGGCAATCGTCACCTGGGTTACCACAGCAAGCTGGCGCGCTTGTTCCGGGGCGTCGAACAAGTGGCAGCCAATCCGAAATTCGTCATCCTCAAGGCGCGCAAGTAACAGGCAAAAAAAACCCTCCGGTCGGAGGGTCGTAAATCCGTGCCCTGAGGCCACGGGAGGGATGTCAGTGTGTGGTCAGACCGGCCGCGTTCATGAATAGACGCATCAGGCTGGCGACGATGAACAAGGCGCCCACGCTGCCGCCCCAGATCAGGGCCAACCAGCCGAGCCGCTGCCACAGCGGCTTTTTTTCGGCTTCTTCAATGTCGTGCAGGGTGTGTTTTCCGCTCATTGTTTAATCCTCCAATGAAGGTGGGGGGCGTCCGTCATGAGGCCATCGTCGGAACGCCGCCCGGAGCAGGTTCGCGGTGCACAGGGCTAGTGATAACCGTCTTCATGGGTGACCTTGCCGCGGAACACGTAGTAGCTCCAGAAGGTGTAACCCAGGATGAACGGGATGATGAACAGCGTGCCCACCAGCATGAAGCCCTGGCTTTGCGGCGGCGCGGCGGCATCCCAGATCGAGATCGACGGCGGGATGATGTTCGGCCACAGGCTGATACCCAGCCCGCTGTAACCGAGGAAGATCAGCACCAGGGTCAGCAGGAACGGCGTGTAATGCGCGTTGCGGGCCACGGCACGGATCAGTCCGTACATCGTCACCAGCACCAGGATCGGCACCGGCATGAACCAGAACAGATTCGGCATGGTGAACCAGCGAGCGGCAATATCCGTGTGGGCCAACGGGGTCCAGATGCTGACGATGCCGATCACCGCCAGTAGCACGAAGGCCAATGGCCGTGCCAGGTCATGCATCTGTTCCTGCAACTTGCCTTCGGTCTTCATGATCAGCCAGGTGCAACCGAGCAGCGCATACGCCACCACCAGCGCCGCACCACAGAACATCGTGAACGGTGTCAGCCAGTCCAGTGAACCACCGGCGAACTGCCGATTGACCACTGGCAGCCCATCGATGAACGCGCCGAGTGCAACGCCCTGGAAGAACGTCGCAGTGACCGAGCCACCGATGAACGCCTTGTCCCACAGGTGGCGCTTGTCGTCCCTGGCCTTGAAGCGGAACTCGAAGGCCACACCGCGGAAGATCAACCCGATCAACATCAGGATCAGTGGCAGGTACAACGCAGAGAGCACCACCGAATAGGCCAGCGGGAAGGCGCCGAACAATGCTGCGCCGCCCAACACCAGCCAGGTTTCATTACCGTCCCAGACCGGGGCGACGGTGTTCATCATCACATCGCGATCCGTCTTGCCCGGAACGAACGGGAAGAGAATGCCAATGCCCAGGTCGAAACCGTCCATGACCACGTACATCATGATGCCGAAGATGATGATCACGGCCCAGATCAGCGGAAGATCAATACCCATGATTCAAATCTCCTTGGTCAGGCTGTGGCCGGCATCGGCGTGATCGTCGTCAGCTGCGGACAGCGGACGGGCCGGAGTGCGTTTCTGGCCGGGGCCTCCGTCGTTGGTTTCCTTGCCTTCGTCGGTCTTCGGCCCCTTGCGCACCAAGCGCATCATGTAGCCAAGACCGGCGCCAAACAGCGCGAAATAAACCACGACAAACAGAATCAGGGTGATGCTCATCTGCGTGAAGCTATGGTTGGACGACGCATCCGCCGTGCGCATCAGGCCGTAGACCACCCACGGCTGACGGCCGATTTCCGTGGTGAACCAGCCGGCGAGGATCGCGATCAGGCCGGACGGCCCCATCCACAGCGCCAGGTACAGGAACGGCCGCGAGGTGTAGAGGCTGTCACGCTTGCGCAGCCACAGGCTCCACAATCCGGTGAAGATCATCAGGAAGCCCAGGCCGACCATGATCCGGAACGACCAGAACACGATGGTCGAATTCGGTCGGTCTTCAGGCGGGAACTCCTTGAGCGCCGGCACCTGCTTGTCCAGGGAATGCGTGAGGATCAGGCTACCCAGGTAAGGGATTTCGACGGCGAATTTAGTTTTTTCTTCCTTCATGTCCGGCCAGCCGAACAGGATCAGCGGAGTCGCCTCGTTGCCCTTGTTTTCCCAGTGGCCTTCGATCGCGGCGATTTTTGCCGGCTGATGCTCAAGCGTATTGAGACCGTGGAAATCACCAATGACAGCCTGGATCGGCGCGACGATCAATGCCATCCACATGGCCATCGAGAGCATTTTGCGAATCGCCGGGTTGTCCTTGCCGCGCAGCAAATGCCAGGCCGCGGAAGAACCGACGAAGAAGGCTGTGGCGACGAAGGCTGCCGTGGCCATGTGCATCAGGCGATACGGGAACGACGGGTTAAAGATAACCGCCAGCCAGTCGGTGGGTATGACCTGACCGTTGACGATCTCGAAGCCCTGCGGGGTCTGCATCCAGCTATTGGAGGCAAGAATCCAGAAGGTCGAGATCAATGTACCGATGGCCACCATCACGGTGGCGAAGAAGTGCAGGCCACGCCCGACCTTGTTCCAGCCAAACAACATGACGCCGAGGAACCCGGCCTCGAGGAAGAATGCCGTGAGCACTTCATAGGTCAGCAACGGCCCGGTCACGGAACCGGCGAAGTCCGAGAAACGGCTCCAGTTGGTGCCGAACTGATAGGCCATCACCAGGCCGGAAACCACCCCCATGCCGAAGTTGACGGCAAAGATCTTCGACCAGAAATGGTAGAGGTCACGGTAAGTGTCGTTATGGGTTTTCAGCCACAGGCCTTCGAGTACCGCCAGGTAACTCGCCAGGCCGATGGTGATGGCCGGAAACAGGATGTGGAACGAGATGGTGAACGCGAACTGAATTCGGGCGAGATCAAGTGCCTCTAAACCGAACATAAGTCTTCCTCTGTCAGGTAGTACGGCTGCTGGCTGGAAGCCTGCACCCACGGCCCCCACGGATATGGAGTGTGGCGAATCTCTGTTTGTTCTTTTTTTGCACGCATCACAACGCAGGGAATCTGGCCTTGCGGCCGCCGGATCAATTCCTTTTGTGGGTTTTGATCTGGATCAATCAACGTTGAAAGAGTAGTCCCAATTTCGGGGATGAACCGCGTGGTCTTTTGCCGCGTGACAAGTTGCCTCACGGCTTTTGTCATCGCCAGCAACACATTCCCAGTGGAAGCCTGGAGAAAGTCGATGTCTGGCTAACTAATTTTTTTGTCACGGCAACTTCCTGTTACAGGTTGGTGATAATCTCGCCGTTCCCCTTTCCCCAGATTTCCCCGCAGATGCCCAGCCAAGAGCCCTTGCTGTTACGTCACCATCGCCCTTTTCTCGCGTTCTGGCTGGCCCGGGTGTTTACCGCCAGCGGCTTCCAGATGCTCACCGTGGCCATCGGCTGGAACCTGTATCAATTAACCGGCAACGTGCTCGACCTGGGTCTGGTCGGCCTGGTCGAGTTCGCCCCTCGCGTGCTGTTCATGCTGCACACCGGGCACGTCGCCGACCGCTATGACCGGCGCAAGGTCGCGGCGATATGCCAGTTCCTGCAGGCATTGATCGCCCTGTCGTTGGCCATCGGCAGCGCCACCGATCATGTCACCCGGGAAATGATCTTTATCCTGGCCTTTCTGCTCGGTGCCGCCCGCTCCTTTGAAATGCCGACCACTCAGGCCCTTCTGCCAAGCATCGTGCCCAGCGCGCTGTTTCCCCGTGCGGTCGCCGCCGCGCAATCGGCTCAGCAATCAGCCACCATCGTCGCCCCGGCCCTCGGCGGTTTGCTCTACGCCTTCGGCAGCGTCTGGGTGTATGGCCCGACGGTGCTGCTGTATGTCATCGCCTGTTCGCTGATGCTCAACCTGCCAGCCCGGCAAACCCCGCTGAACAAGGGCAAGGCCACTCTGGATTCACTGCTGGCGGGCATTCGCTTTATCCGCAGTCGTCCGGACATTCTCGGGGCGATCTCCCTCGATCTGTTCGCTGTGCTTTTGGGTGGTGCGACGGCGTTGCTGCCGGTGTTCGCCAAGGACATCCTGCTGACCGGCCCGTGGGGGCTGGGCCTGTTGCGCTCGGCACCGGCAGTGGGTGCGCTGCTGATGTCGCTGTTCCTGGCGCGGTTTGCCGTGGAGCGAAACGTCGGGCGGGTGATGTTCACCGCCGTGGGCGTCTTCGGCGTGGCAACCATCGCCTTCGGTCTGTCGACCTCGTTCTGGTTTTCCCTCGCGGTGTTGGTAGTGCTGGGCGCGGCAGACATGATCAGCATGGTGATCCGCGCCTCGTTCGTTCAACTGGAAACCCCGGATGAAATGCGCGGACGGGTCAGCGCCGTGAACGGTCTGTTCATCGGTGCCTCGAATCAATTGGGCGAATTCGAATCGGGCCTGACCGCCCACTGGTTCGGCACCGTGCCAGCAGTGGTCATGGGTGGGATCGGCACGCTGGTGGTAACCGGGGTGTGGGTCAAACTGTTCCCGACACTGGCGAGCCGCGATCGCATGCACGTGGCTAAAGATGAAGAGAAGGAAGAGGCGAAAGTCTAAGCAGGCTAAACCAACAACTCCCCCTCCACCGCCGTACGTGTGGCTTTCCCGCAGAGTTGCTCCACCAGCGCCAGGGCAAACGCCAAAGCGGCAGCCGAGCCTTGGGCGGTGATGCAATTGCCGTCGACCACCACCGGTTGATCGACGAAGGTACAGCCCGACAGTTGATGGCTGGCCGAGGGCAGGCAGGTCATGCGCCGTTGACGCAATACACCAAAGGCTTGCAGCGCCACGGCGGGCGCTTCGGCGATACCGGCGAACAGGCGACCGGCTGCCGCCTGATCCTTGATCAATTGTTGCAGGGGTTGGTGGGCTGCCAGGTGCTGCGAACCCACCGCTCCACCCGGCAAGGCGATCAGGTCGAAGGGCTGCGCCAGCAAGTCCACCAGCATCGCATCGGACGTCAAACGAGTGCCCCGGGCGCAGGTGAGCATGCGCCGCCCTTCGATACTGGCCACCACCACTTCTATTTTGGCGCGGCGCAGTACGTCGATCAGGGTCACGGTTTGCAGGTCATCGGTGCCCTCGGCGAGGGCAATCAAGGCTCTAAAGGTCATCAGGTATTGTCCACAGAATGATCTTTTAAGCGTAGTCAGCTTTCCTGACCCTTGTTCGAGACGTGTGGTTACTTGATGAATAGTTGCGTCGACATCGTATTGCCAGGCGCGTTGATCGAGGTATTGCTGAAGGTCAGCGTGCCTTCCTGCTTGCCAGCCAGATCGAGGGCGTACAAATAGCCGACGGTTTTTTCCCCGGGGGTGCAACTGGTCAGGTTGCCGTTCTTGAATGCGCAAACCGGTGTCCGTGTGCCGTTCACCTCGAAACCGTCGAGGGCGACATGGGCCTCACGCCCGTAACCCACTTCCAGCACGTACACCGTGATGTTCGGGCCATTGTGATCGCAGCGCGTCCGGGTTTGCCCTTCGTCGATGTTCTCGACACCACAGGACGGCGATGCGACTTTGAGCACTTTCAATTGCGTCAGTGGCGCAGCCGATACCGCCGTGGCCGTTTGTGCCCCGAGAAGCAACGCCATCCATACGCCGAGCACGCTAACCAGACGCCTTTTCATTCAGGACCTTTCCACCCAAAAAAACCAGCGCGCAGTATGGCGCACTTGGCTTTGTCGCAAAACATCGACGACGATCACTGCCATAAGCAGCCATATTCCCAAGCTACTGGTATGATGCGCGGCTTTTTCCGGCCCACAGTAAATTCCAGGCGCGTTCTGCTGCCTGTGCTTTGCTGTTGAGGTCGATACATTCACGGCGCCCGGCGCGCCACGGGGAGCAGACATGCTGGAAAGGCTGTTTCAACTCAAGGCACACAACACCAACGTGCGGACCGAGATTCTGGCGGGCGTCACGACCTTTTTGGCCATGGCCTACATTCTGTTCGTCAACCCGAGCATCCTCGGCGAAACCGGCATGGACAAGGGCGCAGTGTTTGTCGCCACCTGCCTGGCCGCCGCCATCGGCTCGACGACCATGGGCCTGATCGCCAACTACCCGATTGCCCTCGCACCGGGCATGGGCCTGAACGCCTTCTTTACCTACACCGTAGTCCTGCACATGGGCCATACCTGGCAAGTGGCGCTCGGTGCGGTGTTCATCTCGGCGGTGTGCTTCTTCCTGCTGTCGATCTTCCGCATCCGTGAATGGATCATCAACAGCATCCCGCTGCCGCTACGCTCGGCGATTGCTGCCGGTATCGGCCTGTTCCTGGCGCTGATCGCCCTGCACAACGCCGGTATCGTGGTCAGCAACCCGGCGACCATGGTCGGCCTCGGTGACCTGAAACAACCGGCTCCGATCCTCGCCACCCTCGGTTTTGCCCTGATCGTCGCCCTCGAAGCCCTTGCCGTGCGCGGTGCGGTGCTGATCGGCATTCTGGTGGTGACCATCGCTTCGATCGTGATGGGCTTCACCCCGTTCGGCGGCGTGATGTCGATGCCGCCGTCCCTGGCCCCGACTTTCCTGCAACTGGACATCAAGGGTGCACTGGACATCGGTCTGGTCAGCGTGATCTTCGCCTTCCTGTTCGTCGACCTGTTCGACAACTCCGGCACTCTGATCGGCGTCGCCAAGCGCGCCGGTTTGATGCGCAAAGACGGTCACATGCCGAAAATGGGTCGCGCGCTGATCGCCGACAGCACTGCAGCCATGGCCGGTTCCCTGCTGGGCACCTCGACCACCACCAGCTACATCGAGTCCGCTGCTGGCGTGAGTGCCGGTGGTCGCACCGGCCTGACTGCCATCGTCGTGGCGATCCTGTTCCTGCTGGCGCTGTTCTTCTCGCCACTGGCCGCCAGTGTTCCAGCCTTCGCCACTGCACCGGCCCTGCTGTTCGTCGCCGTGCTGATGACATCCGGACTGGCCGAAATAGACTGGGACGACATCACCGTCGCCGCGCCAGTGGTGATCACCGCGCTGGCCATGCCGTTCACTTATTCCATCGCCAATGGCATCGCCTTCGGTTTCATTTCCTGGACCGCCATCAAGCTGATGTCCGGTCGTGGCCGTGAGCTGAACCCGGCGCTGGTGATCCTGTCGATTCTGTTTGTGATCAAGCTGGGTTGGTTCAACGCATGACTTTTGATTCCCAGGCCTACGCCGTTCAGCTCGAAGAAAAGGTCACGCGCTTGCGTGACCTGCTGGCCCCGTTCGATGCACCGGAGCCAGCCGTTTTCGATTCGCCGCTGAAAAACTTTCGCCTGCGCGCCGAGTTCCGCCTGTGGCGTGAAGCCGGCGAGCGTCACTACGCGATGTTTTCCCAGGAAGACAAACGCACGCCGATCCTGATCGAAGAGTTCCCGATTGCCAGCCTGCGCATCAACCAGTTGATGCCGCAACTGAAGGCAGCGTGGCAAGCCAGTGCGCCCCTGAGCCACAAGCTGTTCCAGGTGGAGTTCCTGACCACCCTGGCCGGCGATGCGATGATCACCCTGTGCTATCACCGCCCGCTGGACGAGCACTGGCACGCAGCGGCGTCGAAACTGGCGGCGGACCTGAACGTCAGCGTCATCGGCCGTTCCAAGGGCAAGCGCGAAGTCATCGGTCACGATTACGTGGTCGAGAAGCTGGAAGTCGGCGGCCGCACCTTCAGCTATCGCCAGCCCGAAGGCGCATTCACCCAGCCCAACGGCACGGTGAACCAGAAGATGCTCAACTGGGCATACGACGCGCTTGGCGATCGCAGCGACGATTTACTGGAGCTGTATTGCGGCAACGGCAACTTCACCCTGCCCCTCGCCACCCGCGTGCGCAAAGTGCTGGCCACCGAAATCAGCAAGACCTCGGTCAACGCGGCCTTGAGCAACCTCAGCGAAAACGCGGTGGATAACGTCACCCTGGTGCGCTTGTCCGCCGAAGAGCTGACCGAAGCCCTGAACGAAGTTCGCCCGTTCCGTCGCCTGCACGGCATCGACCTCAAGAGCTACGAGTTCGGCAGCGTGTTCGTCGACCCGCCACGCGCCGGCATGGACCCGGACACCTGCGAGCTGACCCGGCGCTTCGACAACATCCTGTACATCTCCTGCAACCCGGAGACCCTGGCAGCCAACATCGCCCAACTGCACGACACCCACCGCATCACCCGGTGCGCGATGTTCGACCAGTTCCCGTGGACCCATCACATGGAATCCGGGGTGATGCTGACCCGGCGTTGATGGCTCCTGCCAGACACAAAAAAGCCGTCTTCACGACGGCTTTTTTGTGGACACTTACACGACAACATCGACCTTGCGCGGGCGCCCGCCTTTCCTGCCGTTGGCCCGCGCGGCTTCAGACTTTGCGGCGCTGCTCTGGCGACCATTGCGCGAAGCGACAACCGAGGCCGCCATGGCCATCAGCGGCTTGCTCGCAGAAATCATCCCGGCGATGGATACATGCAGGTCCTTGCCTTCATGGCACAGGGCAGTACCCGCGTAGCCGACAGTCAGACTGGCGAAGTCCCCGCCCTCAAAATCATCGAACTCCGGATAGTTGGCCACGGGCAACAATACGCCGCTGCCGTCTTCGAAGCTGACGGCCAGACAGGGGGCCAAGTAGGTAACCGCTGTCGCTTGCAAGCTATTTTTTCTACGTAGTTCGCCACGTTCAATGGCTTTGTCCAGGCTACTTTCCGTAACGGGACTATCGGCCTGAACCTTGGCTTTTATCGTTTTCATAACTCGATCTCCACACTTTCCTGTGTACCTATCAGGGACAGCAACGTCTTGTTCGATTCAGGTTCGTAGCAAGCCGATCCAATCATATTGGTGGTACTGACAACCCTTTTCACCACAACGACTTCGTTGCTTTGCCAGTCCCACAGTTGATTATCAAGACAGGCCGTTTGTAATTTTCGCCACCAGATGCCCCGGGCGCGCCGCAAATGGGCAGGTTGCTGGAGCGATTGGCGCAATCCCTCAAGCACCGCCAACGGTGGCCGACGCGATAGCGGAACTACATCCCAGAGCTCGACACCGTTGTGCCAAAAGCTGAACCTGAATCTCGCACTCCACGTACCCGCCTCCACATGCGCATGAGGCGGACAATGCTCGTCTCGCAACATGATCACTACCGACAGTCCTTTGTAATTGCATACCTTCATGCTAACCCATCCGTTAGGTTAATGAATCCGAGGATCCGGCATTCCCTGGAAAATCCGACCGCTGGCATTGGCCGTCGAATCATTTCTTGCGTCCTCAGGCTAGCGTCCTGGCGTTTCCCGGCCCTGCGGAACACCACGCAAAATGGTAAGAAATCCTTTCATTACGGCGCTGGCACCTGATAAATACTGATTCAGTTCTTTCATTTGATCCCCGGTGTCATCAATCATGCAGCGACAATTCGACGATCTTCAGTTGGGCAGCATTGAGCTGTTTTGCCTGGCCGCCGAGGCCGGCAGTTTTACTGCCGCGGCGCTGGTGGCGGGTGTCACCCCCGCTGCCGTGAGCCGTTCGGTGTCGCGCATGGAGGAACGCCTGGGCGTGCGCCTGTTTGCGCGCACCACCCGCAGCGTGAAGCTAACCGACAGTGGTCGCCGCTATTACGAGGAGTGCCGCCAGGCCCTTGCGCAACTGGTCGAGGCCCAGCGCGAGGTAATGGGCCAGCAGCAAGTGCCGTCCGGTACTTTGCGCATCAGTATTCCGACCACCTACGCGCATCATCGAATCCTGCCGCTGTTGCCCGAGTTTCGGGCGCGCTATCCGGCGGTGAAGGTCGAGTCGCACATCAGCAATCGCAACATCGATTTCGTCGGCGAAGGCTACGACATGGCGATTCGTGTGCGAGCCATCCCGGATTCCGGCCTGATCGCCCGACAGCTGGAAGATGCCGCCCTGGTGATGATCGCCAGCCCCGACTACCTGAAACGGGCCGGCACTCCGCAAACCCTCGACGACCTCGAACACCACGAATGCATTCAGTACGAACTGCCCAGTAGCGGCCGGCGCATTGCCTGGTTGTTCAACGATGAAGGCGTGTCCCGGGAGATTCTGGCTGAGGGCAGCCTCAGCTGTTCCGACGACGTACTGGGCGGTGTCACCTTGGCCAAACACGGGGCGGGGTTGTTTCAGACCTATCGTTTTATCGTGGAAAAGGAACTGGCCGACGGCTCGCTGGTGGAAGTGCTCAAGCCCTATGGCGGGCGCTCGCGGCCGTTTACCTTGCTGTACCCGCAAAGTCGTCATGTGCCGCTGCGATTGAGGGCGTTTATCGATTTCCTTGTGGAGCACCTGCCGCGCTGACCTGCGAAAGTGTCCGATCACCGCCCACAAACAGTCAGTGCGTCGTCACTTCAATTGACCAAATTAACTAGTTAGTACAATTTATCTCCACAGGCTGAAGTCCTCGGCCGATTCCAAAAATAATAAGTGGAGAGATTCCGATGTCCCCTATTGTTCTGGTGCTCAACGGCCCGAACCTGAACCTGCTCGGCACCCGTGAACCGGCGACTTACGGCCACGAAACCCTGGCAGACATTTCGGCCCTGTGCGCACGTGCCGCCGAAGAATTCGGCCTGGCAGTGGAGTTTCGCCAGACCAACCATGAAGGCGAATTGCTCGACTGGATTCACGCGGCCCGCGGTCGCTGTGCCGGGATCGTCATCAATCCTGCCGCGTGGACTCACACCTCGGTCGCCATCCGCGATGCCCTGGTCGCCAGCGAACTGCCGGTGATCGAAGTCCACCTGTCCAACGTTCACGCCCGCGAGCCCTTCCGCCACCACTCGTTCGTATCCGCCATTGCAACGGCGGTGATGGCCGGTTTTGGCAGTCATGGCTATCGCCTGGCGCTGGAACACTTCAGTCATCGTTTGAAGGGGTGATCGCCGTGACTCAGAACCACGTGATACTGGCCGGGCTGATCGGCGCCGGCATCCAGGCTTCCCGCACGCCAGCGCTGCACGAGCACGAAGGCGATGCCCAGGGGCTGCGTTACCTCTATCGCCTGATTGATCTTGATCAGTTGAAACTCGACAGCAACGCCCTGCCCGACCTGTTGATGGCTGCCGAGCGTATGAACTACACCGGGCTGAACATTACCTTTCCATGCAAGCAGGCGATCATCCCGCTGCTCGACGAACTCTCGCCGGAGGCCCGCGGTATCGGTGCGGTCAACACGGTCGTGCTCAAGGATGGAAAACGCATCGGCCACAACACCGATTGCCTGGGCTTTGCCGAGGGTTTTCGCCGAGGCTTGAAGGGCGTTGCCGTTGAACGTGTCGTACAGATGGGCGCTGGCGGCGCAGGTGCGGCGGTGGCCCACGCGTTGTTGAGCGAAGGCGTACAACAGCTGAGCATTTTCGATGTGGACATCCGCCGCGCCCAGGATCTGGCCGACAACCTCAATCAGCATTTCGGCGTCGGTCGGGCGGTCGCCGGGCATGACCTGCCGAGCGCCACGGCCCAGGCTGACGGCCTGGTAAACACCACGCCGATGGGCATGAAAAAACTGCCGGGCATGCCGGTGCCGGTCGAGTTGCTGCGGACCGAATTGTGGGTGGCGGAGATCGTTTACTTCCCGCTGGAAACCGAACTGCTGCGCAACGCCCGCGCCCTCGGTTGCCGGACGCTGGACGGCGGCAACATGGCAGTGTTTCAGGCGGTGAAGGCGTTCGAGTTGTTCAGCGGCGTGGTGCCGGATGCCCAGCGGATGCTTGAGCATTTCCAGAGCATGAATGACTGAAAATCAAAAGATCGCAGCCTTCGGCAGCTCCTACAGATCAATGCGATTTACGTAGGAACTGCCGAAGGCTGCGATCTTTTCAAGCCTGCAAATAACGCAATACCGACTCGCAAATCATCTCCCGATGACGCTGCTTGATGCGTTCGTCCGGCAGGTCAATCTGAAAGATCTCACCAAAGGTGTGGCGGTTCGAGACGCGATAGAAGCAGAACGAACTGATCAACAGATGCACATCCAGCGGATCAAGACCGGTACGGAACAGCCCTTGCTCGGCGCCGCGACGCAGAATCTCGCCCAGTGAATCGAGGATAGTGTTGTTCATCGCCTTGATCGCATCGGAACGCTTCACGTACTCGGCGTTGTGAATGTTCTCGATACTGACGATGCGCACGAAATCGACGTTGCGATCATGGTGATCGAAGGTGAACTCCACCAGCCGCCGAATGGCTTCGACCGGCGCCAGCTCCGCCAGGTGCAGGCGATTTTCGGTGTTGCGGATATCGCCATAAAGCTTCTCCAGCACCTCGACGTAGAGCTGTTCCTTACTGCCGAAGTAGTAATAGATCATGCGCTTGGAGGTGTGGATGCGCTCGGCGATGGCATCGACGCGAGCACCGGAAAGCCCCTGCTGGACGAATTCGACAATCGCCTCCTGCAGGATGTTTTCGCGGGTCTTTTCCGGGTTGTTCTTGCGACTCTTGCGCGGCTCGGCACCAGGTTCTACGGAGGCTGCGGGGAGTTCTGAGGTCATTGTCATTGCGGGCTCACGGCCATCACTGCACAGGCTGGCGATTATGGGCCGCGCGACACGGTGAAGGAAGCCGCGCGACCCACGTTTAATCCCGCGTTTACGAATTTCCTACAACTTCGCCTGACGCAATGCGCCGCTACGGGATTTGGCCATGGCCGCCAGGCGCACCGCGACGTTGGCTGCGCCATAGCCGGCATAACCGTTTTTACGCTGGATGATCTCAAAGAAGAATCGCCCCTCGAACGGCTCGGTGTACACATGAAACAGTTCACCGCCCTGGGCATCGCGGTCGTACAACACGTTGTAGTAGGCCAGTTCGCTGAGGAACTCGTCGTCGAAATCGAACCGCGCCGCCAGGTCATCGTAGTAGTTGAGCGGGATATCCAGCAGCGGCACGCCCGCCTCTTTTGCACGGCTGACCTGGGCAAAGATGTCATCACAATCAAACGCAATGTGATGCACACCGGAGCCGCGATAACTCGACAGCGCGTGTGAGATCGCGGTATTGCGGTTCTCGGAAATGTTCAGTGGCAGGCGGATCGAACTGTCGCGGCTGCGCAACGCGCGGCTCTTCACCAGACCATAAGGATCCGGCAGCACGACTTCATCGTCCGCCTCGAAATCCAGCAGGCTCTTATAGAACAGCACCCAGCTGTCGAGGCTGTCGGCCGGCAGAGCAATGGCCATGTGGTCGATGCGCTTGAGGCCACCGCTGACCGGCGCATCCGCCAGCAGATTGAAGTCGGTGCCGTAGACGTCGGCATCCTGGTCCACCAGATAGATCAGGCTGCCATCCGGCGCACGCACCGCCGCCAGTTCCAGTTCATTGGGGCCGACCAGCCCGCGATAGGGCTGGCCCTTGTAGGCCACGGCTCGAGCCAGCGCACTGGCGCTGTCCTTGACCCGCACAGCAGTAGCGCACAACGAAGGGCCGTGGGCCTCGAAGAAACTGTGACCGAACGAGTAAGGCTCGGAGTTGAGGATCAGGTTGATATCGCCCTGGCGCATCAGGCTGACACTCTTGGAACGATGCTGCCCGGCCTTGACGAAACCCAGTCGCTCCAGCCAATGGGCGAGCTTGGCACCGAGGCTCTCGTCCACGGCAAACTCCAGGAACTCGATGCCGTTGTACTCGCTGGCCTTGGGCGTTTCGAACAGAATCTCGGCGTTGGCCGCGGGCTTGGCTTCCTGCGCCAGGCGCTTGCGGGTTTTCTCTTCCAGATACAGCAACGAACGCAAGCCGTCGGCGGCGTTAGCCCGTGGCGGTGCGGCGCGGAAACCGTCGTTGAAGATCTCCAGCGACAATGGCCCGGTGTACCCACTCTTGATGATCGGCGCGAGGAACCCCGGCAAGTCGAATTCACCCTGGCCCGGGAAGCAGCGAAAATGCCGGCTCCACTCCAGCACGTCCATGGCCAGGATCGGCGCGTCGGCCATTTGCACGAAGAAAATCTTGTCGCCGGGAATCTCGGCAATAGCACTTGGATCGCCCTTGAGCGACAAGGTGTGAAAGCTGTCCAGCAACACGCCAAGGCTTGGGTGATCAGCCTGACGCACGATGTTCCACACCTGTTGCCAGGTGTTCACATGCCGGCCCCAGGCCAGCGCTTCGTAACCGATGCGCAGGCCACGTGCCCCGGCGTGCTCAGCCAGCAGTCGCAAGTCGTCGACCAGAACCTGTTCATCACCGATGGACTCGGCCGAGGCGTTGCTGCACACCAGCACCAGGTCAGTGCCCAGCTCCTGCATCAGGTCGAATTTGCGCTCGGCGCGTTCCAGGTTGCGCGACAATCGATCGCGGCGGCAGCCTTCGAAATCGCGGAACGGTTGAAACAGAGTGATGGCGATCCCGAGATCGGCGCACATCTGTTTAATTTCCCGCGGGCTGCCGTCGTAGTAGAGAAGGTCGTTCTCGAAAATCTCGACGCCGTCGAAACCGGCGGCGGCAATGGCTTCGAGTTTTTCCGGCAGGGTACCGCTCAAGGATACGGTGGCAATGGAACGCTGCATATTTCGGCTCCCGGTGGAGGCTTCGGCTACAGGGAATTTGCGCCGCTTTTAAAAGAGTGAGCGGATTATTGAGCCGGGTTGTCCATAGGGCAATTTAAAGTGTACTACCCAGTTAGTTTTGTGTTCGATTATCGAACACAATGGCCGATAGCGAATTGACGATTTTTTGTTCACTGCGCAACATCGTCCTCACATTAAGTCCGGACACGCAGCACCGGCCGCGATGTCCAAAACACCAAATAACAAATTCAAAAAACGGGTGGTACACATGATTCCTTCCCAAAGCTCACGCATGGCTCCGGCCATGAACGTCACTGCCGGTGGCATCGGCGACAAAATCCGCGGCGCCATGGCGGTCGGCAAAACCCGTTGGGGCATGCTGGCGCTAGTGTTTTTCGCCACTACCCTGAACTACATCGACCGCGCCGCCCTGGGCGTGATGCAGCCCATCCTCGCCAAGGAAATGAGCTGGACGGCGATGGATTACGCCAACATCAACTTCTGGTTCCAGGTCGGTTACGCCATCGGTTTCGTGTTGCAAGGCCGCTTGATCGACCGGGTCGGCGTCAAACGCGTGTTCTTCTGCGCGGTGCTGCTCTGGAGCCTGGCGACCGGCGCCCACGGCCTGGCCACTTCGGCGGTCGGCTTCATGGTTTGCCGATTCATCCTCGGCCTGACCGAAGCGGCGAACTATCCGGCCTGCGTGAAAACCACGCGCCTGTGGTTCCCGGCTGGCGAGCGTGCCGTGGCCACCGGCATTTTCAACGCCGGCACCAACGTCGGTGCGATGTTCACCCCGATGCTGCTGCCACTGATCCTGCACGTCTGGGGCTGGCAGGCCGCGTTCCTGTGCATGTCGGCACTGGGCGGGATCTGGCTGCTGTTCTGGGGCCTGAAGTACTTCAACCCGGAAGACCACCCGAGCGTCAAACAGTCGGAGCTGGACTACATCCAGAACGAAGTCGAACCGGAACAAACCCGCGTGCCGTTCTCGAAAATCCTTCGCATGCGTGGCACCTGGGCCTTCGCCCTCGCCTACTCGATGACGGCGCCGGTGTTCTGGTTCTACCTGTACTGGCTGCCGCCGTTCCTCAACCAGCAATACAACCTGGGCATCAACGTCACCCAGATGGGTATCCCGCTGATCATCATTTACCTCACTGCCGACTTCGGTAGCGTTGGCGGCGGCATCCTCTCCTCGTTCCTGATCGGTCGCGGAGTCAACCCGATCAAGGCGCGACTGATGTCCATGTTCCTGTTCGCCTGCTGCATCATCGGCGTGATCATGGCGGCCGGCTCCAGCAACCTGTGGGTCGCCGTATTCGCCATCTCCCTGGCCGTCGGCGCWCACCAGGCCTGGACCGCGAATATCTGGAGCCTGGTGATGGACTACACGCCCAAGCACATGATGAGTACGGTGTTCGGCTTCGGCGGCATGTGTGCGGCGATTGGCGGGATGTTCATGACTCAACTGGTCGGCCACATCCTGACCATCACCAACAACAACTACACCGTGCTGTTCACCATCATTCCGGCGATGTACTTCATTGCACTGACCTGGATGTACTTCATGGCACCGCGCAAGATTCCGAAAATAGAAGACTGATGTTCCCTCGGCGCAGGCCCGATCTCGGGCCTGCGCTTTTTATTGTCTGCGTTTTGCCGCAGCTTAGCGGCGGCTTTGTTGCCAGGCCGCTGCCAACCCGCTGCAGCAGATCACGGCAATGCCGAGCACGGTGGTCAGGGTCGGCGTATGGGAAAACAGCAGCCAGCCCAGCAGGCCGGCGAAGATGATCTGGCAATAGCTGAACGGTGCCAGCAGTGCCGGTGCCGCGAGGCGGAAAGCCTGGGTCAGGAACAGGTGTGCCGTCATCCCGCAGGCGCCCAGCGCCAGCATCATCGCGCCATGTACCAGGTTCGGCGTCTGCCAGAAGAACGGTACCAGCGCACTCATCACCAGCGTGTTGCACAAGCCTGCGAAAAAGTTGCTGGTGGTTGGGCTGTCGATCTCGCTGAGCTTGCGCGTCAGCAGTTGATAGAAGCAGAAAAACAGCGCCGAGCAGAACGGCAGCAACACCGCCGGGGTAAACAAATCGCCCCCAGGGTGAACGATGATCAGTACTCCGATAAAACCGCAAATCACCGCCAGCCATTGCCCCCGCGTCACTCGCTCCTTCAGCAGCGGTACCGACAGCGCGGTGACCAGTACCGGAGCAAGGAAGTTGACCGACGTGGCCTCGGCCAGCGGGATGTACATCAGCCCCGTGGTGAAAAACAGACTGGTGCCCAGCAAGCACAGCGCCCGGATCAGCTGAAGCAATGGCCGTTTGGTACGCAGGACCCGCAGCCCGGATTGCGGCAGGAAAATCCCGGCCATCAACAAGGTGTGAACCACGTAGCGCGCCCAGACCACCATGACAATGGGATAGAAACCGGAGAGGTATTTGGAAAAGGCATCGTGGCTGGAAAACAGGAAGGTTGCGACAACGATCAGCAGGATCCCTTTGAAGGGCTGATTGACGCCGGAAAGCGGGGTGCTGACGGTCATGGGGTTTCCTTACTTGAAATCAAAAGCATCACGGGCAAACCACGCGTCCATCCAGTCAGCATAGAACCTGTGGGAGCGTGGCTTGCCCGCGATAGGTGCGCAGCACCGATTAGAGCTGCGCCAACAATTCCCGGGTTTTATCCAGCGCCATCTGCGCCCGGTCCAATCCACTCACGCCCTGCTCCAGCAACTGCACGGTGGGAATCTCCAGACTCAACGGAATGTCAGCCGGCAAGCTCCCCAACAACCCCCGCAGATCACAATCGCCATCGCCGGGAAAACGCCGTTCGTTACGCGCCTGACGCAAGATCTCCGCCATATCGGCCGGCCGTGGTCCTGCGACGTCACACAACTGTGCATACCGTAACCGTGAGGGAGCAACTTTGACCAGATCTTCCAGCCGCGATCCCGAACGATCGAAGTGGAAGGCGTCCACCAGCACGGCGCCGTTTTCACGCCCGGCGTTTTCCACGATACGCGTGGCTTGTTGAAGATTGCGCGCATCGGTCCAAGGCATGAACTCCAGGTGCGGGTGCAGTCCATAGGCTGCCGCCAGATCACAGAGCTCGGCAAAATGCTGCGTCAGCCGCTGTTCGTCAGGATCGTTTCCGGCCACCAGCAACTCACTGGCGCCGAACTCGGCACCCACCGCGAGGATTCTTTCGAAATCGGCGACGACGGTTTCCGGCTTGAGCCGCAGGATTTCGACGTCCAGCACCCGAATACCAGTATCGCGCAGACGCGCCAGGGTCTGGCGCCGCAATTCGTGGTCGGCCACCAGGGCAAAATGGTGCTCCTCAGGGGTCGCCGGTACCAGACGCAAGCCGACATGGCTGTAACCGGCCCGCGCGGCGACCTCGACCATGTCGGGCGGTGACAACTCCAGCACGGTCAGGCTGGCCAGGGAGAAGATACGTTCGCTCATGCTCAACCCTCGATCAACGATGGCGCACAGGCACGCCCGGTTTCGGCGGCTTCGCGGATGGCTTCGATCAGCGCCAACGTACGCGCGGCATCGGCGGCACTCACCAGTGGCTCGACCTCCCGGCGCGCAACGCGCACGAAGTGCTGCAACTGCAAACGCAGGGCTTCATCGGCACTGAAGCTTTCCTGGGTTGCCAGCAACGGTTGATGCCAGCCGCCGTCTACTTCGCTGTAGTGCCAGCGTTTAAGCTGCGGAATGCTCAGCGCCCCACCCGTTCCGGCCAGCAAGTAGCACGGCTGATCAGGATGACGCGGATACACCGGGTTCTCCCCCGAATCCAGCTCCCAGCTCCAGGGCGCCGCCACCGCATCGGAGCCGGTCAGGCTGCCCAGTGCGCCGTTGTCGAATTGCAGCAACACCGCCGCGCAATCCTCATTGGCAAACCCGCGAATGGCGTTGCTGGTGATGGCCTGAACCTGACGCACTTCACCGCATAAGTGCCGCAGCAGATCGAGGTCGTGGATCAGGTTGGTCAACAACATCCCCGCGCCGGCCTCGCGGCGCCAGGGTGTTTCAAAATAGCTGTCGGGCTTGCGCAACTGCCAGAGCGCCGTGACCGTGGTCAACCGACCCAATGCGCCGCTGTGGACAAGTTCGTGGGCGCGGACGATCAGCGGATTGTGGCGACGGTGATGTCCGACCAGTACCGGAACGCCACTCGCCTTCGAGGCAGCCACCAGTTCCCTGGCTTCATCCAGGTGCACGCCCACCGGTTTTTCCAGCAGTACCGGCACGCCGGCCGCGAGGCAGTCGAGGGCCGTGCCGACGTGCTGCGTGTTCGGGTTGGCGACGATGACAGCGTCTGGCTTCGCCTGCTCCAGCATCTGACGATGATCGGCGAAACAGGCTACGCCCCATTGCGCCGCAAGACTGACCGCCTGCGGTCCGGGATCGGCCACGGCGCACAACGTCGCTTCAGTCAGGGATTGCAGGTGCTGGTAGTGCTGCTGGCCCATGTTGCCAGCACCGATCAGGGCGATGCGAAGTGGCGAATTCAAGATGCGGTCCTCTTGTGAGTGTTATTGGAACGATGAATTCCAATAATTTAGAACCTGATTCCAGATTCTTACACGGACCTATCCTGAAAGTGTTCGAACAGCGCACAGCTTCTCAAGCTGAACACAGAGCACTGTAGGAGCGAGCTTGCTCGCGATGGCGGTGTGTCATGCGATATGGATGTCGACTGACACTCCCTCTTCGCGAGCAAGCTCGCTCCTACAAAGGTTTTTTGCGAGGGTTTTAAGCAAACAACTCCGACGCCAAACTCGCCGCCGACAACTCCTCGGTGTACGCCAGCAACAACGGTGCCAGTTCATGCAGCCGCGCCCCCGGCATCCGGGCACTCGGCCCGGCGATGCTAAGCACGCCGATCACCCGTCCATCGGCGGGATGGCGCACCACTGCCGCAATCGCCGAAGTGCCGACCGCCGAACTTTCCTCGACCCAGGCGTAGCCCTGCTCCCGCGCCAGACGCAGGCGTTCGAGCAATTCGATGTTCGAGCGCGGCGCATTCGGTCCCACATGTTCCGGCACCTGCGCGCCCTGCCGTTCCACCAGCGACAAGGCTTCGGCATCGCTCATGCACGCCAGCCACGCATGCCCCGACGCGGTGTAAAACAACGGCGCATCGCGGCCCATGTCCGGGTCGTAACGCAGACCGGAGCGGGCGCCCTGGGATTTGGCGATCCAGGTCTGACGCTCGCCGTCGATCACCCCGAGGCGCACCAGCTCGCCGGCTTCCTGAGCCAGTCGGTCAAGCACTGGCTGCACAATATCGGCACCGCAGCTCGACAGGTAACGAAAGCCCATCGCCACCAGTTTGGTCGAGAGGTGATAACGCAAATTATCCGGATTCTGCCGCACATAGCCCAAGCGAATCAGCTCGGCCAGCAGGCGATGGGTCGCGCTCTTGGGGATGTCCAGTTGCTCCGCCAGGGTCTGCATCGGCAGGCCACGGGGATCGCTGGTGAGGCTTTCGAGCACACTGAAAACACGTTCGATCTGACTACCGGCCATGGTCGCTTCCACACAAAATTTGCCCGATTCTAGAAGACAACCGCACGAATGCGAAATCTGGAACTGAGCGTTCGATAACCGCCCGCTTTACGCCCTCCAGACTTGTTTGGCTTTATCTGATTCTTATATTTTCTGGAACCAGATTCTAAAACAATAAAACACCGGAGTTCAAACAATGCCTGCCGAAGCGCACTTTCTTCCCGACATCGACTGCGATGTGCTGATCGTTGGCTCCGGTGCGGCGGGACTGTCGGCGGCCGTGACCGCCGCGTGGCACGGGCTGAAAGTCATAGTGGTGGAAAAGGACCCGGTGTTCGGCGGTGCCACCGCCTGGTCCGGTGGCTGGGCCTGGGTGCCCTGTAACCCGTTGGCCCGGCGCGCGGGCATTGTCGAAGACGTTGAACTGCCGCGCACTTACCTGAAGCACGAACTGGGCGAGCGCTTTGATCCGACGATGATCGACGCTTTCCTGGAGGCCGGTCCGCGGATGGTGTCGTTCTTCGAACAGTTCACCTCGCTGCAATTTTCCGACGGCAACGCCATTGCCGACATTCATGGCGACACGCCCGGGGCAGGCACCGGTGGACGCTCGGTGATCGCCGCCCCTTACGACGCACGAAAAGTCGGCACGTTGCTCAAGCGTCTGCGCAAAACCATGCGGGAAACATCCTTCATGGGCATGCCGATCATGGCGGGGGCGGATCTCACCGCATTCCTCAACCTGACCCGTTCACTGTCGGCGGCCTGGCATGTCACGCGGCGCTTCAGCCGTCACCTGCTCGACCTCGCCGTCCATGGCCGGGCGATGCAACTGGTCAACGGCGTGGCACTGGTGGCGCGCCTGGCAAAATCCGCGGACGACCTCGGCGTGTTGCTCTGGGAGTCTGCACCCGTGATCCGCTTGCTGCGCGAAAACAATCAGGTACAAGGTGCCGTGGTCAGCACTGCCAAAGGCTCGGTGCGCATCCATGCACGCAAGGCCGTGGTGCTCGCGGCCGGTGGTTTCGCCAATGACATCGAACGTCGCAAGGCACTGTTCCCCCGCACACCGACCGGGCATGAGCATCTGGCCTTGCCGCCCCTCGGCGTTTGCGGCGATGGTCTGCGCCTGGGCGAAAGTGCCGGTGCCCGGGTGAATACCGACATGGCGTCTACCGTCGCCTGGGCGCCGGTTTCGCAAGTGCCGCACGGCGACGGCAGCACGGGACACTTCCCGCACATCATCGAGCGTGGCAAACCCGGCATCATCGGTGTGCTGAGCAACGGCCAGCGCTTCGTCAATGAAGCCAACGGCTACTACGACTACGTCACGGCCATGGTCGCCGCCGCCCCGCCGGGTGAAGAAGTGGCGTCGTGGCTGATCTGCACCCATGGCTTTCAGCGTCGATATGGCCTGGGTATCTCTCGGCCATTTCCGGTGCCGCTGTCATCCTTCATCCGCAGCGGCTATCTGAAAACCGGCAACACCCTTGAGGAATTGGCTGCAGCCTGCGGCATCGACCCGAACGGCTTGCGCAGCACCGTGTCGGACTACAACCGCCACGCGCGCAACGGCGAGGACCCGCAGTTCGGTCGTGGTTCCACGCCCTACAACCGCAAGCAGGGAGACGCACTGCAACGACCCAACCCATGCGTCGCGCCGATCGAACAAGGCCCCTTCTATGCCGTGAAAGTCCAGCCGGGCTGCTTCGGCACCTTTGCCGGGCTCAAGGTCAACCAACATGCCCAGGTCCTGGATGGCGCGGCGCAACCCATCGCCGGCCTGTACGCGGCGGGCGGCGACATGGCCAGCATCATGGGCGGTCACTACCCCGCTGGCGGCATCAATCTCGGCCCGGCGCTGACCTTCGGCTACATCGCCGCGCGCCACATTGCAGGCGTCACTGCTTATGAAAAGGAGATCGACCATGCAGCACATCGTTAACGCACAGGGTTTGAACATGCCGAAACTCGGCCTCGGCACCTGGCCAATGCTTGGCGAGGAATGCACCCGTGCCGTGGAGCAGGCTCTGGCCCTGGGTTACCGGCACGTCGACACGGCAGCGGCCTACAACAACGAAGACGCTGTCGGTCAGGCGCTGGCGAACAGTCCGACACCCCGCGAGCAGATCCACGTCACGACCAAAGTCTGGTGGGACCAACTGCAACCCGACGCCATGCGTCACTCCATGGACCGTAGCCTCAATGCCCTGCGCAGCGAATACGTCGACCTGTTCATGCTCCATTGGCCAACCACCGATTGGGATTTGCCGCGCACCATAGAAGCCCTGGTGTCGTTCAGGGAGCAAGGCCTGGCGCGCAACATTGGCGTGGCGAATTTTCCACTGCCCTTGTTGCGCAAAGTCGTCGAAGAACTGGGGGCGCCGCTGTCAGCGATCCAGGTCGAGTACCACGTGCTGCTCGGACAAAACGCCCTGCTCAACTACGCCCGTCAACACGATCTGGCGGTGACAGCCTACACGCCACTGGCGCGCAACAAGGTGTCGCAGATTCCGGCCATCCGGCAGATCGCCGCGAAACACGGCGTACTGCCGACCCAGATCGCGCTCAAATGGCTGCTCGATCAACCCAACGTGGCCGCGATTCCCAAGGCCAGCAGCGAGTCCAATCAACTGGCCAATCTCGCGGCGCTGGATGTGCGACTGGATGATGAAGACCGTGCCCTGATCGCCAGCCTGTCCAAACGCGAGCGTCAGGTCAGCCCTGACTTTGCACCGGTGTGGGATGCATTCGACGAATAATCCGCAAGACCGGCGATCGCCCTCTCGATAAAAACCCATCGCAGGACGGAATTCGACGGGATATCCGTGTTCAATACAAACCTGAAATGTTCTCGGCAGCCTTTCGCGGGTGGCCGGGAATCAGCCTGTGCACCAGAAAAAGACGGACGACCGGACTGGCGCCGCTCCCACTTGGCAGCAACACTCATCGCACGGAGCTTTACCCGGAACAGAAGAGGATTCCCACATGCTATGGAAAAAAGGCCGACGCAGCGACAACGTGGTCGACGCCCGTGGCGATGATGTTGACGGCGGTGGCGGCGGCATGCGTTTTGGCGGTGGCAAAGGCCTGAGCCTGACGGCGATCCTCCTGATTGTCGGCATCGGCTGGATCACCGGCCAGGATCCGTTGCAAATCCTCGGACAACTGACCGGGCAAATGGACCAGCAATCGGCACCCGCCACCAACCAGAGTCGCCAGGCACCGCCGGTCAATGATGAAAGCGCGGAGTTCGTGCGTTCGATCCTCGGCGATACCGAGGACACCTGGGGCGCGATATTCCAGCAAGCCGGCCGCCAATATAAGGACCCGACCCTGGTGTTGTTCAGCAACCGCGTGAATTCGGCCTGCGGTCTGGCCTCCTCGGCGACCGGCCCCTTCTATTGCCCGGCCGACCAGAAGGTCTACCTGGACATGGCGTTCTTCCAGGAGATGTCCCAACGCTTTTCCGCCGCGGGCGACTTCGCCCAGGCCTACGTGATCGCTCACGAAGTCGGACACCATGTGCAGACCTTGCTCGGGGTTTCCGCGAAAATTCAGGCAGCGCGCCAGCAGGGTCGGCAGATGGAGGGCGACGGTGGTTTGCTGGTTCGCCAGGAGCTTCAGGCCGATTGCCTGGCCGGCGTCTGGGCCAACAATGCGCAGAAGCGCCTGAACTGGCTGGAACCGGGCGACATCGAAGAAGCACTGAACGCAGCGAACGCCATCGGCGACGATCGTTTGCAGCAGCAGGGTCAGGGCCGTGTAGTCCCGGACTCGTTCACCCATGGTACGTCGGCGCAACGGGTGCGCTGGTTCAAAACCGGTTTCGCCCAAGGCCAGGTTGGCCAGTGCGATACCTTTGCGGCGAAAAATCTGTAGATGAAAAAGTGGTTGTTGGTTGTTCTGTTTACTTGCGCAACGTCCCAGGCCGCCGAGCATGGTGTCAAGGAACTCAGCTCTGGGCGCCTGCTGTTGAAATCAGGTGAAATCGCGGTGGGCATCAGCCCCGCCCCGGCAAAAATCGAACGGGTGCTGATCATCCTCCACGGTCGCCTGCGCAACGCGCAAACCTATCTGCAAAGCGGTGAGCACGCGGCCGAACTGGCCGGGCAAAGCGCAACGACCCTGGTGATCGCCCCGCAATTCCTCAATGAAACCGACGTTGCGGTCCATCCGGTGGCCGACACCGTTTTGCGCTGGCAAGGCAATGAATGGATGGCTGGCGGTGAATCCACGGCACCGTTTCGGCTGAGTTCCTACGCGGCGCTCGACGAAATCATCGCCCGGTTGGGTGACCGTCAGCAGTTTCCGGATGTGAAGCAAATCGTCATCGCCGGGCACTCCGGCGGCGCGCAGGTGGTTCAGCGCTATGCATTGCTCGGTCACGCGCAATCCGAGCTCGATGCGGCCGGCGTGGAGGTGCGCTACGTGATCGCCAATCCGTCCTCCTATGCTTATTTCGATGAGCGTCGACCCGTGGCGTTCAGTCACGCCGGTTGCCCGGATTTCAATCGCTGGAAGTACGGGCTGACGGATTTACCGGCCTACGCCGAAGGGCAGACCGCCGCGCAGTTGCAGGAAAGTTACCTCAAGCGTGAAGTCGTTTATCTGCTGGGGCAGCAGGACACCGACCCGAATCATCCGGCGCTGGACAAGAGCTGTGAGGCCAGGGCGCAAGGGCCGTCTCGATTGGCCCGCGGGCGTTTTTACTTTGATTATCTGAAGCGGCTGCAACCGCAAGGGTTGAATCAGCAACTGATTGAAGTACCCGGGGTTGGGCATAACGGTGACGGGATGTTTACATCACCGGAGGGGCAGAAGGCTTTGTTCGGGCAATAAGGTTCGGGGTGTCTGAACTGACGCCATCGCGAGCAAGCTCGCTCCCACAGTGGTTCTCTGGTGTTCCTCAATATTGAGTCCGCACAGATCTATTGTGGGAGCGAGCTTGCTCGCGATGGCGATTTAGCAGACGACAAACTCTTCAAGCCGACAACATCTGCCGCAACTCGACACAATCCGCCGCATGCCAATCAGTCAATTCCGGCCATGGATTATCCGGCAAATTCACCAACACAGTCCGTGCACCCGCCGCTCGCCCGCAATCGAGATCGAAGCGGTAGTCGCCCACCATCACCATCTCGCTCGCCGGCACCTTCCACGCTTCGGCCAGTTTCAGCAGCCCGCCTGGATGCGGTTTGGGTGGTGCATCATCGCGGCCCAATACATCCTCCAGCACAAAGCAGTCGGCCAGGCCAATGGCCTCCAGCGTGACATGTGCCAGCTCCCGGGCATTGCGCGTGAGAATGCCCAGGCGATAACCGCGCCCGGCCAGCTCGCGCACCAGCTCCACTGCGCCCGGTGCCGGTTGCGAACCGAGGGCCAGATCCCGCTCATGCTCCAGCAGCCACGCATGTTTGGCCGCCGCTTCATCGGCTGGCAGTGCGGCGAGGTGAGTCAGGATGTCGTGTTCGGCAGGGATCGCCAACGCCACGCGAATCGCCGCGAAGTCGTGCACGGCCACCGTCAGGGTGCCGTCCATGTCGAACACCCAGTGACGTACGTCGGCCAGGCTCATGCCCAATCCTTGCGGTGACGGATCAAGCCTTCCTGGGTGACCGAAGCCACCAGTTGCCCGGCACGGTTGTATACGCTGCCACGGGAGAACCCGCGCGAGTTGCCGGCCCACGGGCTGTCCATCGCGTAAAGCAGCCAGTCATCGGCACGCAGATCCTGGTGGAACCACAGCGCGTGATCGAGGCTGGCCACTTGCATGTCCTTGTTCCACACCGTTTTGCCGTGGGGCTGCATCGACGTGACCAGCAGACCGAAGTCCGATGCATAGGCCAGCAGGTATTTATGCAGCGCCGGCGAATCGGCCAAAGCCCCGTCGGCGCGGAACCAGACGTACTTGACCGGGTCGGAGGGCAGCGGGTTGTAGGGATCTTTCTCGGTCACCGGGCGGAACTCGATCGGCTTCGGGCACAACAACTTTTCGCGCATTTTTTCGGGGATCAGATGCGCGCGTTGCTGGGTGATTTCCAGCTCCGAGGGCAGATTTTCCGGGCCGACCACGACCGGCATTTCGCTCTGGTGCTGGAAGCCTTCTTCGTCGTACTGGAAGGACGCACTGCACGTGAAGATCGGGTGACCCTTCTGGATCGCCGTCACCCGGCGCGTACTGAAACTGCCACCGTCACGCACCCGGTCAACCTGATACACCACCGGTAACCCGGCATCGCCCGGACGCAGGAAATAGCCATGCATCGAATGCACATGGCGCGCCTCTTCAACCGTCTGACTGGCCGCCGACAGCGACTGACCGAGCACCTGACCACCGAACAGCTGACGAAAACCCAGGTCCTGGCTGCGGCCACGGAACAGGTTTTCTTCGATCGGTTCCAGGGTCAGCAGGTCGACCAGATCATCCAACACTTGGCTCATTCAGATGCTCCTCACGCAAAACATTGCCGCGCAGCCTTGGCTGCAACGGTCGATTCAGTTTCTGGACCGGGCCCATGAGGGCCATTGTAAACGTCCGTGTCAGGTTATCCATGCAAGGTTTGCAGCCATTGCTCGCGGCTGATGCGATAAAGCACATGCCGACGCAACGGATGACCGGCTTCGAGTCGCGGGTGATCGAAGTCATCCGCCGGATCATGGTGCATGCCGATGGCCTGCATGACTTTCTCTGACGGCAGGTTGGTTTGCGTCGTGAAGGCCACGACCTCTTTCAGCGGCAAGCGGTCGAACCCGCAGCGCAGAGCGGTCCACGCCGCTTCACTGGCGTAACCGAGGCCCCAGTGCTCGCGGGCCAGGCGCCAGCCGATTTCCGTGGCGGGGGTGAAAGGCGCGTCGAATCCGACCACGTTGAGCCCGGTAAACCCGATGAACTGGCCAGAGTCCTTTCGCTGCAAGGCCCAGAGACCATAACCATGCTCGGCGAAATGACCACGGATTCGCCCGATCAATGATGCGCTTTCCAGCCGGCTCAAGCTTTCCGGGAAATAGCGCATCACCTGCGGATCGGCACACATCGCCGCAAACTCCGGCAAATCTTCGTCGCGCCACTGGCGTAACAGAAGTCGCGCGCTTTCGAGTTCCAGTATTGGCTCCATTGCTCACCGCCCCTCCGTTTGCATGCTGCAAGTCTACAACGCTGGTAGGATCCTTCTCTCATTCCTGAATGAAATCATCATGCCGCTCCCGCTGATTTATCACGAAGACTACAGTCCCGAGTTTCCGGCGGACCACCGCTTCCCCATGGACAAGTTCCGCCTTTTGCGCGACCACCTGGTGGACAGTGGCCTGACCCGCGACGCCGACTTGCTGCGCCCGGAGCTGTGTCCCGCAGAGATTCTCGCCCTCGCCCATGACCCTTCGTATATCGAGCGCTACATGAGTGGCGAATTATCCCGCGAAGACCAGCGCCGCCTCGGCCTGCCCTGGAACGAAGCCCTGGCCCGGCGTACGGTGCGGGCGGTCGGCGGTTCATTGCTGGCGGCCGAGCAGGCGCTGGAGCATGGCCTGGCCTGTCACCTGGCGGGCGGCACCCACCACGCGCACTACGACTACCCGGCCGGGTTCTGCATCTTCAATGACCTGGCGGTGATCAGCCATTACCTGCTGGAAAGTGGTCGGGTGAACCGGGTGCTGATCTTCGATTGCGACGTGCATCAGGGCGACGGGACTGCTCGAATACTGCACAACACTCCGGAGGCGGTGACCGTTTCCCTGCACTGCGAAAAGAACTTTCCCGCACGCAAGGCCGAAAGTGATTGGGACATTCCACTGCCCAATGGCATGGGCGATGCCGATTACCTGAAGGTGGTGGACGATGCACTCAACTACCTGCTGCCGCTCTACCAACCGGACCTGGTGCTGTATGACGCCGGGGTCGATGTGCATAAGGACGACGCCCTGGGTTATCTGAAGCTGACAGACGATGGCGTCGCCGCCCGCGATGAAAGCGTGATGCGCCATTGCCTGGGCCGTGACATTCCGCTGGTCGGGGTGATTGGCGGCGGCTACAGCAAGGACCGCCAGGCCCTGGCCCGCCGTCACGGCATCCTCCATCACAGCGCGCAGCGCGTCTGGCAGTCATCAGGTTGTCACTGAGCTGTGGATGCTTTACCCACAATGCCTGTGGAACTGCCTGTGGATAACCTGAGTGAAAGGGCCTACAGCCCACACTGCGTATAGGCTACAGAGCGCTGGCTGTTTTTTGACCAGCATTAGCAAACACCACCGCCCCCTGTAGGAGCGAGCTTGCTCGCGATGGCGTCGGCACATCCAACATCCATGTATCTGACACGCCGCAATCGCGAGCAAGCTCGCTCCCACAAGGATTCGGGCTGCTAGAATGCCCGGCTTATCCCGCCAGACCGCAGCGCATTCCATGACCCAATCCTCGCCAGCCCTCTCCCCTCACGTCGCCATCATCGGCGGCGGCCCCGCCGGTCTGATGTCGGCCGAAGTGTTGAGCCAGGCCGGGATCAAGGTCGACCTGTACGACGGCATGCCTTCGGTCGGACGAAAATTCCTCCTGGCCGGCGTCGGCGGCATGAACATCACTCACTCCGAAGCCTACCCGGCGTTTCTCTCGCGCTACGCCGAACGCGCCCCGCAGATCGCCCCGCTGCTGCGCGGCTTCGGTGCCGAAGCGCTGTGCCAGTGGATTCATGACCTGGGCATCGAAACCTTCGTCGGCAGCTCCGGCCGGGTATTCCCCACCGACATGAAGGCCGCGCCGCTGCTACGCGCCTGGCTCAAGCGCCTGCGCGACAGTGGCGTAGTTATCCACACCCGCCACCGCTGGCTCGGCTGGGACGAGCGCGGCGGTTTGCGCATCGACAGCCCGGAAGGTGAAAAAACCGTGCAGGCCGATGCCACCCTGCTCGCCCTCGGTGGCGGCAGTTGGTCGCGGCTGGGCTCGGACGGCGCGTGGATGCTGCCACTGGAGCAACACGGCGTAGGACTGGCGCCGTTGCAACCGAGCAATTGCGGCTTTGAGGTGCAGGCCTGGAGCGAATTGATGGTCAGCAAATTCGCCGGCGCGCCGCTGAAAAACATCGCCATCGGCCTTAACGATGACGTTCCGCGGCTCGGCGAATGTGTGATTACCGCCACCGGAATCGAAGGCAGTTTGATCTACGCCCTGTCGGCACCGATCCGCGAGGCGATCATCCAGCACGGCTCGGCAACCATTCATCTGGACCTGTTGCCCGGCCGGCCTGTGGATAAAGTTCAAGCGGCGTTGAGCAAGCCACGGGGATCGCGATCCATGGCCAAGCATTTGCACAGTCAGTTGGGCATCGATGGGGTCAAAGCGGCGCTATTGCGTGAACTGACCAGCGCCGACTGCTTTGCCGACATGGCCTTGCTGGCCAGCGCGATCAAGGCATTGCCACTGACACTGGTGAAAACCCGTCCACTGGACGAGGCCATCAGCAGCGCGGGCGGTGTGGTGTTCGAGGCGATGGATGAGCGATTGATGCTCAAGCAACTGCCTGGCGTGTTTTGCGCCGGGGAAATGCTCGATTGGGAAGCGCCGACCGGCGGCTATCTGCTGACCGCGTGTTTCGCCAGCGGGCGAGCGGCGGGGTTGGGGATGGTGGAATGGTTTAGGAGCAGCGGCAAGTTATAAGCGGCAAGCTAACGGCTCTAACTTGCCGCTTGTAGCTTGCCGCTTGCCGCTGCTTCTTTAAGGCTTACGCTTACGCGGCCCGGTATTGAACACCGGCACCTTGCGCACAGGCTTGATCGAAGGCTCTGCCGGCGCAACCTCTCCGCTATCAACCCACCGACCCAGATTGCGTTTACCACCGCCACCACCGGAAGCCTTGGGCTTCTTCGGTTTCTTCGGTTTCTTGACGACCTGGCCACTGGCATCGGTGTCCGGCACGCGGTGCTCAGGCTCAAAATCCGGCTCGTTCTGCCGCTTCAAGGTCTGACGGGTCAGCATCTCGATGGCCGACAGCAGATTCACTTCATCAGCACACACCAGGGAAATTGCCTCACCAGTCGAACCCGCGCGGCCGGTGCGACCGATGCGGTGGATGTAATCTTCGGCCACGATCGGCAGGTCGAAGTTGACCACCAACGGCAAGTCTTCGATGTCCAGGCCACGGGCGGCTACGTCAGTGGCGACCAGGATCTGCACTTCACTCGCCTTGAAACGATCCAGTGCGCGCTGACGAGTCGCCTGGGGTTTGTCGCCGTGGATGCCATCGGCGTTGATGCCCAGGCCCTGGAGTTTATCCACCAGCGCATCCACGCCGTTGCGAGTCTTGGCAAACACCAGCACCTGCTTCCACTTGCCCTTGCGCATCAGGTGCACGAACAGTTCCGGCTTGCGCTTCTTGTCCACCGTCACGATCCATTGCTTGACGGTATTGGCCGCGACGTTGCGCGGGCTGACTTCGATGGTCAGCGGGTCATTGAGCATCTGCCCGGCCAGCAGGCGGATGTCATCGGAGAAGGTCGCGGAGAACAACAGCGTCTGACGTTTCTTAGGGAGCGCGCGGTAAATGTTCGCCAGCTCCTCGGAAAAGCCCAGGTCGAGCATGCGGTCGGCTTCGTCCAGCACCAGGGTCTGCAGCTGGTTGAACTTCAGCGCGTTCTGGCGGAACAGGTCGAGCAAACGGCCCGGGGTCGCCACCAACAGATCGACACCGCTGCGCAGCTTCATCATTTGCGGGTTGATGCTGACGCCACCGTATACCGCGTAGGTGCGCAACGGCAGGTTCTCGGCGTACTGGCGCACGGCTTCGTGAACCTGCTCGGCCAGCTCGCGGGTCGGCACCAGGATCAGCGCGCGGACCGAGTTGGCGGTGACTTTCGGCCCTTCCATGGCCAGCAGTTGCAACAGCGGCAGGGCGAAACCGGCGGTCTTGCCGGTGCCGGTCTGGGCGGCGGCCATCAGGTCGCGACCGGCCAGCACCGCCGGAATGGCTTGCGCCTGAACCGGCGTCGGAGTCTGGTAGCCGAGCGTCTCGAGGGAGCGCAGCAAGGGTTCGATCAGGCCAAGGGTGGCGAAAGTCATGGGAGTACCGTAGGAAAATTCAGCGCGGGTTGTTCAAAACAAGTGTGCAAAACAAGATGCAATGGCGCGCAGTTTACCCTAATTCACACGGGATTCTGTCGGCACCGCCGTCGCCACCACTGGCCGCTCTGGCGTGCGACGCCACTGCGGCAGGCCAATCAGCACCACGGCGCTGATGATCACCGCCATCGCCAGGGCTTCTTCGATACCGATGGTTTCGCCGACGAACACGATCCCCAGCAACACCGCCACCGCCGGGTTGACGTAGGCATAGCTTGTGGCAGCGGCCGGACGCACGTGCTTCAACAGGTACATGTAGGCGTTGAAAGCGATGATCGAACCGAACACGGTCAGATACGCCAATGCGGCCCAACCTTCGAGCGGCGGCACCTTTTCCAGGTGTTCACCACTGACTGCGCTGGCAATCAGCAACACCACACCGCCCACCAGCATTTCCACAGCACTGGCCATCGCGCCCTGAGGCAACGGCAGGTGTTTGCTCCAAACAGAGCCAAACGCCCAGGTCGCCGCTGCAAAAATCAGCAACGCCGCGCCCAGCGGGCTCGATTGCAGGTTGGAACCCAGGTTGAGCATGCCGATGCCGATCAGCCCGAGCACAATCCCGGCCCATTCGAGACGGGTATTACGCGCGCCCCAGAAATATCCGCACAGCAAGGTGAACAGCGGTACCGTCGCCACTGCCAAAGCCGCCACCCCGGAGGCCACGCCCGTGTGCTCGGCCACGCTCACCGCGCCGTTGCCGCACGCCAGCAGCAAAATGCCGATGATCCCGGCGGCTTTCCATTGCGCCCAGGTCGGCGCCGGCGCCCCGCGCCAGCGCAGAAAGGCGTACATCAAGGTCCCGGCGATGACGAAGCGGATACCGGCGAGCAACAACGGCGGCCAGTACTCCACGCCGATGCGGATCACCAGGTAGGTCGAGCCCCAAATCACATACAAGGCGAAGAAGGCAGCGATCAAGGGTAAGGGAAAGCGACGAAGGCCGGACATGGGGGCAGCTCACAGGCAAGGACAAGTGAACGGCTATTCTAGAAAGGCCAGCTTCGGAAAATAAGTTACAAAACCTGTTTAAAGCGCCAGTACACTTTTCAAATCACGGAGTTCAGCGCTATAAACCGTGTTTTCGAAAGTCGGCCATTTTCAGGAGTCACCCCGATGGATAAGTACGACCGCATGCTGCTCAGCGCCCTGCTGGAAAACGGTCGCGCGTCCTACGCGGACCTGGCGCGCAAGGTCAACCTGTCCGCCCCGGCCGTGGCCGAGCGCGTGGCCAAGCTCGAAGCCAGCGGTGTGATCACCGGCTATCAGGCGAAGGTCGACATGGCCAAGCTCGGCCTGCCGATCCAGTGCGTGATCGAACTGCGCCTGAACCAGCACGGCAACCAGAAAGCCTACGACGACCTGATCAAAATCCCGCAACTGACTGAATGCCATCGGGTGACCGGCGACCCGTGCGTGATCATGCAAGCAGCGGTGGGCTCGATGCCGGAGCTGGAAGAGCTGATCAACCGGATTGCCACGTTCGGGTTCAGCAAGACGTCGATTGTGTTGTCGAGTGCAATAGAGAAACGGGTGCCGTTGGGGCACATTGAAGGGAATGGCAAATAATTCCGAAACACAGAAGCACCCACTGTGGGAGCGAGCTTGCTCGCGATAGCGATTTACAATTCAACAGGTGAATCGACTGACACTCCGCCATCGCGAGCAAGCTCGCTCCCACAGGGGATTTGCGGTGTTTTCGAGATCAGCGATAGCGCTTGAGGTGTTCGCCCACTTTCGCCGCCGGCACCTTTTGCAACTTGCACAGCAAGTCATGGGACAGCTCGCGCAAGCCATGCTTGTGCCGCAACTCCTCGGCCAGGTGCGCCGTCAGGTTCGCCGCCATCTCGGCATCGGCCATGGCCCGGTGGGCCTTGCCGGTGTGGGGCAGGTTGGCGAACGTGGTCAGGGTGCCGAGTTTGTGGTTCGGCGCAGCGGGCATCAGGCGGCGGGCCAGCAGCAGCGAGCAGGCAAAGTTCTGCAAGCGGGTGCGTTTGATTCGCCCGAGTTCGAAGTCCCAGAACTTCTGGTCGAACGCCGCGTTGTGCGCCAGCAATGGCGTGGTACCGACGAACTCATTCACTTCGTTCATCACTTGCTCGGCCGAGGGTGCGGTGCGCAGCATGGCGTTGCTGATGCCGGTGAGTTGCTCAATGAAGCCCGGGACGCGCACGCCGGCGTTCATCAGGCTTTGGTAACGCTCGACGATGCGCCCCTGTTCAAGGATCACCACGGCGATTTCCGTGGCCCGGCAACTGCTGCTCGGGGAGATCCCGGTGGTTTCAAAGTCGATGACTGCTATGCGTTCCAAACCTGGTTCAACTCCGTAAAAATCAATTCTTGAGCAACAACGCGCCTTCGATCGGCACGTAGCGGCTGGCGGCGCGGATCAGCGAGTTGGCGGTCAGGCCCGGCACGCCGTAGGCCACCGCTTGCACCCCGTGTTTGCTGATGATGCGTTCCAGCAGCATGTCGAAATCGCCATCACCGGAGGCCAGGACGATTTCGTCGACATGGTCGGCGGCATCCATGATGTCGAGGGTAATGCCCACGTCCCAGTCGCCCTTGGCCGAACCATCGCTGCGCTGGATGTACGGCTTGAGCTTCACGGTGAAACCGAGGTTGCGCAGGATCTGCTGGAACTGCTGCTGTTTGCTGTCGCCACGGTCGATGGCGTAGGCGTAGGCTTCGACGATCTCGCCCTGTTTGCTGATGTCAGCCCACAGTGCGGCGTAGTTGAAGTGGCAACCATAAGCCTGACGCACGGTGTAGTAGAGGTTCTGGACATCGGCGAACACTGCGATTTTTTTCACCGGCTTTCCTCAAGGCTGAATCAGGCACCAGGCCCGAAAAGTCGCCCAGTATGCCAGCCTCAAGGATTGTTCCGCGAATAATCGGCCCGGMGCGCAGGCGCGCTCCGGACGAATGGCGTGTCAGACGAAGGAGTCGTCGTCGCCGCCGAAGAGCGAGTCATCGCTGTAATCAGCGTCGCTGAACCCGCCCTGATCGTTGCTGTAGGAGTCGTTGCCAGCCATGCGCTGGTCATCGCCCCAGCCATTGTTGCCCTGGTCATTGACCTGGGCCGGCTCTTCCTTGATGACTTCAACGACTTCCGGTTGCTGATTGTGATGGAACAGACTGCTGATGCCTTGGGCCAGCATCACGCCACCTGCCACGCCGGCGGCGGTTTTCAGCGCACCACCGAGGAAACTGCTGCCGCCCGCTGCCGGAGCCTGCTGTGGCGGCGGTGCATAGCCCTGCTGTGGAAAGTTTTGCGGCGGCGCGCCGAAGTTCTGCTGTGGCGGTTGCGAACCGAACGACGAGCGTCCCGGCTCACGCCAGCCACCGCTCGATGGCGGTACGCTCTGGGTTGGCGCGGGCTGCGGCTCACGAGAGCTGCCACCAAAGATGCTCGACAAAAAGCCACCACTACTCTGCGCAGGAGCCGGGGTCGCCTGGGCCTTGGCCTGTTGCAGTTCGGCCTGCAATTGCTGGACTTGCTGGGTCAGTTGCTGGTTCTGCTCGTCGAGGCTCTTGATTGCTGCCTCTTGCACCAGAATCGCCTGGGTCATGAAATAACCTGCCGCGGGCTGGCGCGTCAGGTGTTCCTTGATCCGCGCCTCGGCCTGGGCCTCGCGCGGGGCTGAGTCCGTTTCGGCCTGTTGCAGCCGGGAAAACAGTCCATCGATCAGGGTTTGTTCTTCGCTGTTCATGGCGACCTCTTAGATTGCCGGGGGAAATCGTTGCCCTTTTCCACTGAGAATAAGGTGCTCGACCTTAATGGAGGCTGAAACAAGTTGTTTCAATGACCTTTACCGAACGTTTACGTTTGCGTCCCCGAGCACTTCATCGGTTAAAGTGAGCCACTGCATCCAACCTGCGATACCAACTGATGAATCCGTTAGATGTCCTGCGTGACTCCCTGTATTTCTTCAAGCGCAATCTGGGCCAGATCGTGCAGCTGTGCCTGCCGCTGGTGATGCTTGAGGCTCTGCTGCAACAAGTGGTCGACCACTCCACGGAGCCAGACAGTTTCCCCGGCATCAGCGTGATCGTCGGCTTGCTGGTGTACCCGCTGTACACCGCCGCGCTGATTCTGTTTCTCGACGCCCGCAGCCGGGGCGAGTCGCCGCGCAACCGCGACCTGCTGGCGATGGCGGCAAGCCTGTGGCCACGCTTCGCCCTGCTGACGGCGCTCAATACCGTGCTGATTCTGCTTGGCCTGTCGCTGTATTTCCTGCCGGGTATCTACCTGATGGTGACCCTGGCGTTTGGCGAATACCTGCTGGTGTTGCGCGGCCTGGCGCCGCTGGCGGCCATGAAGGAAAGCCTGCGCATGACCCAAGGGCATTTCTTGCGCATCCTGCTGTGCATTCTGTGTGTGATGGGGCCGTTGTGGCTGCTCAAAGGCGTGACGCTGGCGGCGTACCCGGAACCTCAGAACCCGGTGGTTTCAGTGCTGATCGACAGCGCCCACAGTTTCCTGCAGCTGTTTACCAGCGTGGTGCTGTTCCGTCTGTTCATGCTGATCAACCCGTTGCCTGAGAGAAATGACAGCTCGCTCTGACCTTGGGCGCGACCATCGCTCTCGGGTATGCTCGGGAACAATCCTGTAACGCTAATAAGCCGAGCCATGACCCGTCTACTGCGCTACACCCTGCTGGGCCTGCTGATCGTGATCGGCCTGATCGCCGCGATGATCTACAGCCTGACCTGGCGCCCCGATGCCAAAGAAGTGTTGCCCGTCAGTTGCAGTGCCCAGGCCCCGACCCTGGTCCCCGGGCAGGCGCTGAAGGTGATGACCTGGAACGTCCAGTCCCTGGCCGGCAAGCGTTACGTGTTCTGGAGTGACCTGGCCGCCGGTACCGACGAACGCCCCACAGCGGAAGACATGGCCTTCAGCCTCGATGAAGTGGCGCGGGTAATTCGCGACGAACAACCGGACATCGTGCTGCTACAGGAGCTGGACGACGGCGCCAAGGCCAGCGATTACCAGCACCAGTTCAAACTGCTGCAAGAACGGCTCGCCGATTTGTATCCGTGTGGCACCAGCGCCTTCGACTGGAAAGCCGACTTCGTGCCGAACCCGCACATCTTCGGCAGTGTCGGCCGGCAACTGGCAACTCTGAGCCGTTACCAGATCGAACATACCGAACGCCTGCAACTGCCAATCGCCTCGGGCAATCCGCTCAGCCGCCAGTTCAACCCCAGGGACGCCTTGCTGGTGAGCTATTTGCCGTTGAGTGATGGCGGGCAGATAGCGGTGCTCAATACCCATCTGGACCGCGCCACCCAAGCCGACAACGACTTGCAAAACCAGGTGAACGCCGTGGCCAGGGCCCTCGATAAATTCGAAAGCCGTGGCACGCCGTGGCTGATCGGTGGGGATTTCAACCTGTTGCCGCTAGGCCAGTATCGACGCCTGCCCGATGCGCAACGCGCACCCTACTCCGCCGACAGCCCGTTGCACGTGCTGTGGGACAAGTACCCGATGATCCCGACCAACAACGAAGCCAGTGGTATCGACCGCGAACGCTGGCTGACCCACTACCCGAACGACCCTGGGCTGAACGGCCCGGACCGGACCGTCGACTACCTGTTCTACAGTCCGCGGATCAAACGGGTCGAGGCTATGGTGAGGCAAGACGATACATTGCGTATCTCCGATCACCTGCCGGTGATTGCGCGGTTCCTTCTACCCGCAACGCCCTAACCCTCCAGATGCAAAACCTGTGGGATGGTGCCTGGCCGCAATCAGCCTTAATGCACCTCCTCCAGATCATCATGCAGCAGCCCGAAGATCTCGCGCTTCATCTCGATGAACGAGCGCTCCATGACCATGTCCAGGTTGCGTGGACGCTCGATCGGCACATCGAGGATCTGCTTGATCCGCCCGGGTCTGGCGCCCATCACATACACCCGGTCGCCGAGCAGAATCGCTTCATCGATGTCGTGGGTCACGAACAACACGGTCTTCTTGCTGTTGCCCCACACCCGCAACAACAGCTGCTGCATTTGCAGGCGCGTCTGGCTGTCGAGGGCGCCGAAGGGTTCGTCCATCAGCAGGATCTGCGGGTCATTGGCCAGCGCGCGGGCAATGGCGACACGCTGCATCATCCCGCCGGACAACTGCTTGGCGTAGTTGTCGGCAAAGCCGCTCAGGCCCACTTCGTTGACGTAGTAATCGACGATGTCCTTGCGTTGCGCCGCTGGCATGCCGCGCCGCTTGAGGCCGAACTCGACGTTCTGCCGCACGGTCAGCCACGGGAACAGCGTGTAGCTCTGGAACACCATGCCGCGATCCGCACCGGGGCCTTCCACCTGTTGGCCGCCGACGTAAATCTCGCCCGAGGTCGGTTCGGCCAGGCCGGCGGTGAGGTACAGCAGGCTCGACTTGCCGCAACCCGAAGGTCCGACCAGTACCGCAAATTGCTGGTCCGGCACCTCGAACGACACTTCCTCCAACGCGGTAAAGGTACCGCCATCAGGTTTCTTGTAACGCAGGCTGACCTTGTCCACTTGCAGCCGAGGCGCGTTCACCGGGGCAGCCTGAGGGGCGGTAAAACGATGAGTGGCGGCGGTTACTGAGCCCATGCGGTGATCCTCAGACGTAGGAAACGAAACAGTTGATCGGTGACCAGGCCCAGCAGGCCGATGATCGCGATGGCGAGGAAAATCACATCCACCTGAAAGCCGCGCATGGCCTTGAGGCTCAGGTAACCCAGGCCACTGGAAGCGGCGACCAGTTCAGCCACCACCAGGTATGTCCAGGCCCAGCCCATGGTCACGCGCAGGGTGTCGAGCACACCTGGCAGGGAAGCCGGGGCGATCACGTGCAGCACCGCATCACGACGGTTCGAACCGAGGGTGTAGGAGGCGTTGATCAGGTCCTTGGAGATGCCTTTGGACACGTCCGCGATCATCACCAGTTGCTGGAAGAACACGCCGAAAATGATCACCGACACCCGTTGCTCCAGACCGATGCCGATCCACAGGATGAACAGCGGCACGAAAGAGGTCACTGGCAGGTAGCGAATGAAATTCACCAGCGGCTCAAGGAAGGCCTGGACGATGCGGAAGCTGCCCATCAGCAAACCCAGCGGCACTGCCACCAGGGACGACACAATGAACCCGACCATCACCACTTCGACGCTGGCCCACACATGCTGGCCGAGGGTGCCGTCGCGACCCAGGCGTACGGCGGCCTCGACCACCGCGCCCGGCGTCGGCAGGAACATGCCCGGCACCACGCCGCCGTAAGACAAGCCGGCCCACAGGCCGACCAACAGCACCCAGGCCAGGCCGCTCGCGCTCCAGATCACTGAGACCGGCAATCCGGTCTTGGGCGTGATGCAGCGGCTCAGCCATGAATTGCGCTTGAACATGCAGCCTCCTAGAGCGGGGTGACGAAGCGGTTGTCGATCAGGTCGTCATTGCTGACGTTGTAGGGTTTGCCTTGCAGCTCACTGGCGGTCTCGTTGGCCAGTTTGATCAGCGGTGCGCTGTCACCCGGCTTGCCCGGCGCGCCCAGCAGTTTTTCGCTCATGGCCTGATCGTAGAAACGCACGCCCTGAGCGGCCGCTTCCAGTTCCTTCGGATCGGCCAGGTAACCGCCGACACCCTTGGCCATGATTTTGTAGGCTTCCTGCGGATGATCCTTGGTGTACTGCACGGCTTTGTACAAACCGGCCACCAATGCCTTGACGTCTTCCGGTTGTTTTTCGATGACGGTGCAGTTGAGCGCCACCACGTCGACGATCACGCCCGGTGTGCTGCTGCTGTCGATCAGCACCTTGCCCTGCTTCTTGTCGCGCACCATCGACAGGTGCGGTTCCCAGGTCACGGCGGCCGGTACGCGACCGGCGATGAACGCGGTGGCGGCGTCGTCGGCCGTCATGTTCTGCACGGTGATATCGCTCATGCTCATGCCGTGTTTTTTCAGCAGATAGGACAGCCAGAACTGCGAGGTCGAACCTTCGTTGACCGCAACGGCCTTGCCCTTGAGTTCCTGCAGGCTCTTGACGTCCTTGCCCACCAGCACGCCGTCGCCACCATGGCTGTCGTCCAGCGCGGCCACGGCCTTGAAGCAGAATTGCGGACGGTACTTGAGCACCTCGTCGATGGTCGACGCCGAGCCGGACAACTCGCCGGAAGCTTGTGCGGCCATGTACATCGCCGCTTCTTCGACCACCGGCAACTCGACGGTCAAACCGTTTTCCTTGAAGTAGCCAAGGTCCTGGGCCAGGTACAGGGTGCCGTAGCCGACCCAGGTGGTATGACCTATGGACAGGGTGCCGGCCTGGGCGCTGGTGGCGACCGTCGCGGCGATGGCGGTGATCGCCAGTGGATGGGCAACGCGGGTAAGCAAGGACTTGATCATGGAGCACTCCCAAAGCTGTTGATTTAGTTTTGTCATGGGCAGTACGGCCAGTGGCCCGGGTGCAGCTGCGGCCTGTGGTCTCTGATGGACCCTTCGGCGGGCAGCATTGGGTTGGCTGGCGAGATCGATGTTGGCCCAAGGGCGGGAATAGGAAAATGAGGAAATATGTGGATGCGAACGATGAAAAAACTCGTTAGCGCGCACCGTTAAAAGGCGTTGTAGACAGGAATGCACAGGGTGGGTGCAAGACTTGGGAAATGTGTTGAATGTGCAATAGCAATCGCGAGCAAGCTCGCTCCCACAGGGGATCCGTGTCAGACACAAATCGAATGTGGGAGCGAGCTTGCTCGCGATAAGGKCCGAAGGACCTTCAGGTGATGTCAGAGCCGACCGTATTCCTGCGCCGTACGATCCACCGCTTTCAGGGTCTTGCTGATCAGCTCATCAATCTCTTCACGACTGGCAATCAACGCCGGCGCCATGATCATCCGGCCCAGGGTCGAACGAATGATCACCCCCTCCTCGAAACCAATCGTACGGCAGCGCCAGGCGATGTCGTTCTCGTTGGCGAAACGCTTGCGAGTGGACTTGTCTTCGGCCAGTTGCAGCGCCGCGACCATGCCGGTGCCCTGGATGTCACCCACCAGCGAGTGCTTGCCGAACACTTCGCGCAGGCACTGTTGCAGGTACGGGCCGATGTCGTCCTTGACCCGCGTCACCACACCTTCATCGCGCAGGGCCTTGAGGTTGGCAATCGCCACCGCCGCCGCCACCGGGTGCCCGGAATAGGTCAGGCCGTGGGCAAACACGCCACCCTGCTCCACCAGCACCGAGGCCATTTTCTTCGACAGGATCAAACCGCCCATGGGGATGTAGCCCGAAGTCAGGCCCTTGGCGATGGACAGGGTGTCCGGCTCGAAACCGAAGTACTCGTGAGCAAACCATTCGCCGGTACGACCGAAGCCGCCGATCACTTCATCGGCGCACAGCAGCACATCGTACTTGCGGCAGATGCGCTGGATTTCCGGCCAGTAGCTTTCCGGCGGGAAGATCATGCCGCCGGCGCCCTGGAACGGTTCGGCAATGAAGCCTGCGACCTTGTCCGCGCCCAGTTCGAGAATTTTCGCTTCCAGTTGCTGTGCCGCGCGCAGACCGAATTCAGCTGGCGTCAGGTTGCCCTCGTGAGCGAAGAAGTACGGCTCGTCGATGTGCTCGATGTCCGGAATCATGCCGCCCATTTCGTGCATGAACTTCATGCCGCCCAGCGCCGTCGCAGCCAGGGTCGAACCGTGGTAACCGTTCCAGCGGCCGATCATGATTTTCTTCTCGGGCTTGCCGAGCACCTGCCAGTAACGACGCACCGTGCGGATCAGCACCTCGTTGGCTTCGGAGCCGGAGTTGGTGTAGATCGCGTGGCTGTAGTGCCCCGGCAGCAGGCTGAACAGCAGTTCGGAAAGCTCGATCACCTGCGGGTGGGTGGTGTGGAAAAACATGTTGTAGTACGGCAACTGTTCCAGCTGCTGGCTCGCCGCGTCCGCCAGGTCCTTGCGCCCGTAACCGAGGTTGGTGCACCACAACCCGGACATGCCGTCGAGGTAGCGCCGGCCATCGTTGTCCCACAGGTGCAGGCGTTCGCCACGGACCATCACCCGTGGCCCCTCTTCGTTGAGGGCTTTCTGATCGACGAACGCATGGATGTGGTGCGCAGCGTCGGCGGCCTGGTAGTCGCGGGTGTCACGTGATGTGGTCATCGCCAGTTCTCCGTTTTGTTATCAGCGCAATTGAAACCAGGTGGTCTTCAACTGGGTGTATTTATCGAATGAATGCAGGGACAGATCGCGGCCGAAACCCGACTGCTTGCCGCCGCCAAAAGGCACGGTCACGTCCAGCGCATCGACGCTGTTGACCGACACCGTGCCGGCCCGCAATTGTCGCGCCACACGGTGGGCGCGATTGAGGTCGTCGGTCCACAGCGAGGCCGCCAGACCGTAGACGCTGTCGTTGGCCAACTGCAAGGCGTGGGCCTCGTCGTCGAATGCCGTGATCGCCAACACCGGGCCGAATACCTCATCGCGAAACAGCGGCATGTCCGGCGTCACGCTGGTGAAAATCGTCGGCTGGATGAAGTTGTCCGAGCCATTGAAGATCGACTGCCGACCGCCACAAACCTTGGTCGCGCCTTGCTGCTCGGCCCGCTGGATGAACTTCATGATGCGCGCAGTCTGACGGCTGTCGACGATGGCCCCGGCGGCGCTCGACGGGTCCAGCGGATCGCCCGGCAACCAGCGCTCGGCCTGGGCCTTGAGGCGTTCGACGAACTCATCATGGATCGAGCGCTGCACCAGCAACCGCGAGTTGGCCGAGCAGACTTCACCCTGATTGAAGAAGATGCCGAAAGCGGCTTTCTCGGCCGCCAGATCCAGATCCTGACAATCGGCAAACACCAGGTTGGCGCTCTTGCCGCCGCACTCCAGCCACACCTGCTTGAGGTTCGACTGGGCCGAGTACTGCATGAAATATTTGCCGACTTCGGTGGAGCCGGTGAACACCAGGCAATCGACGTCCGGGTGCAGGCCCAGAGCCTTGCCTGTCTGCTCGCCGAGGCCCGGCAGTACGTTGAGTACGCCTGGCGGAATCCCCGCCTCCAGCGCCAGCTCAGCCAGACGAAGGGCGGAAAACGGCGACTGCTCGGCCGGTTTGAGGATCACCGAGTTACCGACGGCCAGGGCCGGGGCGAGTTTCCACGCGGCCATGTCCAGGGGGAAATTCCACGGCACCACGGCTGCCACCACGCCCAGGGCTTCGCGAGTAATGGTTGCCAGCACGTCCTGCGCACTCGGCGCGACCTGATCGTAGAGTTTGTCGAGGCTTTCGGCGTACCAGCGGAACACTCCAGCGGCACCCGGCACGTCGATGTTGTAGGCATCGGCGACGGGTTTGCCCATGTTCAGCGAATCAAGCAGCGCCAGCTCTTCACGGTTTTCGAGGATCAAGTCGGCCAGGCGCAACAGCACTTGCTTGCGTTCGGTCGGCGAGCGCGCAGCCCAGGTGCCAGCCTCGAAGACCTGCCGCGCATTGTGCACTGCCGCGTTCACGTCTTCTTCGCCGCAGGCGGCAACGTTGGCCAGGCATTGCCCGGTGGCAGGGTTGATCGCGGCGAAAGTCTGCCCCGACTGCGCCGCGCGGCGCTGACCGTCGATCACGGCCTGGTCGGGAAACCGCAGGGAAGCGGCCTTGCGTTGCCAATACTCAAGCTCGAACACGTTCAGATGCTCCGTTGGACATTCTTGTGTATTGGATAGTCGCTCAGGCCCAAGCGGTGGAAAACCAGTAAAAATGTGTTCGCAGGCCAAGAAAAAACTACGTAGCCAATCTCCCTTCTGGCGCGGCATGTGGTTATTGTTCAAACACAACAAATCGCTGCCCGAGCGGATAGGGGTGGCGCGCAAATTGCCAGGATGCCTGATCCGTTCTCCCCCGAGGTTTGCTGTGGCTGCCTACAATCTGCGTCAACTGAAATACTTCATCACCACCGTCGAGTGCGGCAGCGTCGCCGAGGCCTCGCGCAAGCTGTACATCGCCCAGCCTTCGATCTCCACGGCCATCAAAGGGCTGGAAGACAGCTTCGGCGTGCAACTGCTGATCCGCCATCACGCCCAGGGCGTGTCGTTGACCCCCAGCGGCGCCCGCTTTTACCGCAAGGCCCAGGAGCTGCTTCGCATGGCCAAGGAGTTCGAGCAAAACGCCCTGGCCGACAACGATGTAGTGTCCGGGCAGATTGATATCGGCTGTTTCGAAACCGTCGCGCCGCTGTACCTGCCGCAACTGATCGCCGGGTTTTCGGCGTTGTACCCGGGGGTAGAAATCCGCATCCGCGACGGCGAGCAGCAGGAGTTGGTACAGGGCCTGACCTCCGGTGCCTTCGATCTGGCGATCCTCTATGAACATGACCTCGACGGCACCATCGAAACCGAACCGCTGATGCCGGCGCAACGACCTTACGCGCTGCTGCCGGCGGATCACCGCTTTGCCCAGCAGGCGCAGGTGTCGCTACGGGATTTGTGCCTGGAGCCGATGATCCTTCTGGATGTGCAGCCGAGCCGGACCTACTTCGTCAGCCTGTTCGATGAGCTAGGCCTGACGCCACGCATCGCTTTCGGCTCGCCATCGATCGAGATGGTGCGGGGCATGGTTGGCCAGGGATTCGGGTTCTCGATCCTGGTGACCAAGCCGCATTCGGAGTGCACCTACGACGGACAGAAAGTGGTGTGCGTGGACATCGCCGAAGACGTCACCGGTTCCGGGCTGGTGGCGGCATGGCTCAAGCGTGGGCAACTGACCAAACCGGCGCAGTTGTTTGCAGACTATTGCCGCGAACAACTCACGGCGAAATCCGAAAGGTCAACCCAGGCCTCGTAGGAGCTGCGATTACTTGCGCGGCTTTATCCGTGCGGTGGCCTCGGCCACCAGCGGATCATCCGGCCAGTAATGCTTTGGATAACGCCCCTTCAAATCCTTCTTCACCTCGGCATAGGTGCTGCGCCAGAAGTTGGCCAGATCCTGAGTCACCTGCACCGGCCGCCGTGCCGGGGACAGCAGGTGCAGCTTGACCACCTGCCGGCCCCCGGCGATGCGCGGGGTCTCGGCCAGGCCGAACAACTCCTGCAAACGCACCGCCAGGATCGGCGGCTGTTCGCTGTAGTCCAGGCGAATCGATGAACCCGACGGCACGCTCAAATGATGCGGCGCCAGTTCGTCCAGTCGTTGCGGCAGCGGCCACGGCAGCAGGTTGTGGACGATGCTCGACAGGTCCAGATTGGCGAAGTGACTGAGCCGCGAAACCTTGCCCAGATACGGCATCAGCCAGTGCTCCAGACTCTTGAGCAACGCCGCGTCGCTGACATCCGGCCACTCGCTCTCGCCCTTGCCGGCGAGGTCCAGTTGCCGCAACAACGCAACCCGCGCCTGCCACTGACGCAGCTCCGGGGTCCACGGCAACAGCTCCAGGCCTTTGCGCCGCACCAGATTCACCAACGCCTGGCTGCGAGCGCTTTCGTCGAGCCCCGTCAGCGGTTCACGGCTGAGGATCAGTTCGCCAACCTTGCGCTGACGCTCGGCCCGCAGTACGCCTTCACGTTCATCCCAATCCAGTTGATCGACGCAGTGCACCTGCTCGGCCAGCACTGAATCGAAGAGCGCCGGATCGAAGTCCGTCGCCAGATAAATCCGCTCCTCACGCTGGCCCTGGCGACTGCCCAGATCGGCGATCACCAGCCACGCTTGCTTCATCAGGCTGTCGGCCTCGGCGAACAGTGCGGCACGGCCGTTGGCCAAGCGATATTCCGCACCACCGGCACGCCGTTGTTGGGCGACGCGGTCGGGATAGGCCAGCGCCAGCAACGCGCCGAGCCAGCGCGGATGATCCGGATCGCTGACCGGTTCCGAGGCCTTGCCGCGCAGGTAACCACGATACTGTCGCGCCAGTTGCCGTGCGCGCTGCACGCCCCCCTGAGCACCACGTGCGGCGCGCTCTTCGCCCGACAGCAGTACCAGTCGGCTGTGCAAGTCCGCCCCGCCGCCGCGCAAGATATCGCGCTCGCCGAGCAGCGCAGCGACGTCACAGGCCATGTCGGCCAGCCCCAGCGCCTGGCCGCGCAACAGCAAATGCGCGATGCGTGGATGCGCCGGCAGTTCGGCCATGGCCTGGCCGTGACGGGTCAGCGCTTCACCCTCCAGAGCCCCCAGACGTTCGAGCAGGTCCTGGGCCTGTGCATAAGCGGCGGCCGGCGGCACGTCGAGCCACACCAGTTGCCCGGGCGTCACGCCCCAACGTCCCAGTTGCAAGGCCAGCCCAGCGAGGTCCGCCGAGAGGATTTCCGCACTGCCATAGGCCGCCAGTTGCTCGTGTTGGTCCTGGGACCACAAGCGATAACACACGCCCGGCTCCAGTCGCCCGGCTCGGCCCGCGCGCTGGGTGGCGCTGGCCTTGGAAATGCGCTGGGTGTCGAGGCGGGTCATGCCACTGCCAGGGTCGAAACGCGGCACCCGCGCCAACCCGGCATCGATCACCACGCGCACACCATTGATGGTCAGGCTGGTTTCGGCGATGTTGGTGGCCAGCACCACTTTTCGCTTGCCCGCCGGTGCCGGATCGATTGCCGCCCGTTGCGCGGCCAGGTCCAGTTCACCGTGCAACGGACAGAGCAGAACCTGTGGGTTGTCGCCCAAAGCATCGGCCAATTGCTGATTCACGCGGCGGATCTCCGCTTGCCCCGGCAGGAACACCAGCACGCTGCCGGTCTCGTCGTTCAAGGCTTCAAGGATGGTCTGCACCAACCGCGGCTCGATGAATTCACCGGTCTGAAACGGTCGGCCCCAGCGCATCGCCACCGGGTACATGCGCCCTTCGCTGCGCAGGATCGGCGCGTCGTCGAGCAACCCGGCCAAGCGTTCGCCTTCGAGCGTGGCGGACATCAAGAGGATTTTCAGCGGCTGATCGTCCCGGAACAGCTCTCTGCCATTCAGGCTCAGGGCCAGCGCCAGATCAGCGTCGAGGCTGCGTTCGTGAAATTCATCGAAGATCAGCAGACCCACGCCTTCCAGCGCAGGGTCATCCTGCAAACGCCGGGTGAGGATGCCTTCGGTGACCACTTCGATACGGGTATTGGGGCCCACCTTGCTGTCGAGCCGAATGCGATAGCCCACGGTTTCGCCGACCCTCTCCCCCAGCTCACTGGCCAGCCGCTCCGCCGCTGCGCGTGCGGCCAACCGGCGGGGTTCGAGCATCAGGATGGTCTGCCCGGCCAGCCACGGCTCGTTGAGCAAGGCCAAAGGTACGCGGGTGGTTTTACCGGCGCCGGGCGGAGCTTCGAGCACGGCTTCGTGGCGTGTAGCGAGGGCTTCACGCAGGGCGGGTAAAACTTCATCGATCGGCAAAGAAATCATGCTGGCTCCAAAACAGAGGGCCGAGTATAACGGCGAACTGTCAGGCGTTCGTCAGGGTCTTAATTCATACCGACGACGTTTCGTTTTGAGATTACCCAGGAGATTTCATATGCGTGCTCCCTTTCGCCTGATTGGCGGTGTTCTGGTCGCAACCTTGCTGACTCAAGTGACAGCCTGCGGTTCGATCTTCTACCCCGATCGCCGTGGCCAGATCGAAGGCAAGATCGACCCGGCCATCGCCGCGCTCGACGCCGTTGGCCTGCTGTTCTACATCATCCCCGGCCTGATCGCGTTTGCCGTGGATTTCGCCACCGGCGCGATTTATTTCGAGCCGGGCAAGACCGCGCAGGTCGACCCGGAAAAGCTCAAGGACGCCATCGGTGCCGACGGTAAGGTCGATAACCGCAAGTTGCAGACTATTCTGGAAAGCGAGCTGGGTCGCAGCTTCCCCCTGGACGATCCACGCCTGATCCAGAGCAAAGGCAGCACCCAGCAACTGGCGATGTTCGGCCTGCAACCGGCAGCATAATCCCTGCGCGCAAAAGGACTCTCCAAGGAACGATGGCCGCTATGACCTCCAGCTCCGAACACGCCCGCCTGCTGCGGCTGGCAACCCGTGCCTCGGTGGCGGTGGCGTGCACCTTGATCGTCGCCAAAGCCATCGCCTGGTGGCTGAGCGGCTCGGTGAGCATGCTCGCCGGGCTCACCGACTCGGCACTCGACGGCGTCACGTCATTGCTCAACCTGCTGGCGGTGCATTACGCCCTGCGCCCCGCCGACAATGATCATCGCTACGGGCACGGCAAGGCCGAGTCATTGGCGGGCATGGCCCAGGCGCTGTTCATTGGCGGCAGTGCGGTACTGATTGCGTTGCAGGCCTACGAAAGGCTGAAACATCCCCAACCGGTCGGCGCGCCGTGGATCAGCATCGGTGTGATTGTGTTCTCGCTCGCCCTGACCCTGGCCTTGCTGATGTTGCAACATCGGGTGGTCAAGGCAACCGGCTCCAACGCCGTGCGTGCCGACTCGCTGCACTACCGTTCGGACTTGCTGCTCAACGGCAGCATTCTGCTGGCGCTGGTACTGGCCGGGTTTGGCTGGAATCAGGTCGACGCCTGGTTTGGCCTGGGCATCGCCGCCTATATCTTTTGGAGCGCGGTGCAGATCGCCCGGGAGAGTTTTGCGGTGTTAATGGATGAAGAACTGCCGCCGGATGTCAGCCAGCACATGCTGGAGCTGGCGTGTAGCGTGCCCGGTGTGTTGGGGGCGCATGACCTGCGCACGCGGATCTCCGGCAACCAGTGGTTTGTGCAGTTGCATCTGGAGTTGCCGGGGGAACTGACACTGTCAGTCGCCCACGGCATCAGCGATCAGGCTGCCGCGGCCATTCACAACGCCTACCCGCGCGCCGAAGTGCTGGTGCACGCCGACCCACGGGAAGTGGTGAAAGCCGCCCGGGCTCAGTAAGTCACCTGATAACCGCGACTGCTCAGGCAGTTGCCCTGCGCCTGTCGGTAGGCTTGCACCACCGACGGGTCTGGCTGGTAAGTAGCGGTTCGTGGATCGAAACCACTCTGCTGCACCGCGTATTGATAACACTCATAGCCATCCCGGCTGATCTGCTCCGGCGACTGACCGTTGGCTGGATACGCCTCCACGTCATAACCATTGCTGCCGGCCGGTGGTTGCGACTGCGGTTGGCCAACCGGCGGCTCGACCACAACGTAGTCCTGAGTGCTTTCCTGATAGGCGTAATACGAACCGGCCGCGAGGAACAGCAGTGCCCCGCCGATCCACACTTGCTGGGCGTAATCGGGCAGGTATCTGACGCGAATTCCGCGCGGTGGCTCCACCACTTCATAGCGCGGACCGAGCGGGCGATACCAGTAACCGCCGGAATAGAAGTAATCCATGCCACGGTAAGGCACGCGGAAGTTGCGTTCGGGGAAGCGGTCGATCACTTGGCCGGGGCGATACCTGGGGCCTGGCCCCCAGCTGTTACCGTATCCACTCGGGCGCCCCTGCATGTGATTGTTATAGGACGGTGCGACTGTGTAGCCATTCCAGCGCTGGTTGTAATCGTTACGACGTGGCTGGTCCTGGTAGTAACCGCGCTGCGGCTGCTGGGTCTGGCGCACGGTGTCGGGCCGGGGCTGGATTGGCATGTCAGTGGCCGGCATCTGCGGCGGAGGTGGCGGCGAGCGCACCCGGCTGTTGAAATCCGGCGCTGGACGGTTCTGCCACTGGCCATTGTCCTGATGCTGATTCTGGCCGTTGTGATCGTACTGGCGATTGTCGTTGTTCTGCGCCCGGGGCTGATTCTGCTGCTGGCCGTTTTGCGGATGCGGCTGGTTGCTGCCACCATGGCCCTGGTTATCGCCCTGATGCCCACCCTGGCCGTGTTCCCCGCCATCATGGCCACGGTTTTGCGGCTCATCGGCCATCGTTTGCGCGGTGACACTGACACACAGCAAACCAACGCCGGCCAAACGCCAGATGCGCGACTTCATGCTTTTCCTCATTGCGGGTTAGGGCCTGTACATAAGACTGGGAAAGCAGTGGCCGGTTCTGCGACAGGTTATCAGTCACGCAACTTATTTATTGAGGGTCGGGGGGCAAATTCCGCACAAGAAAAAGGGGAGACCCGTCGGCCTCCCCTTAGAGAACTTCGTCCTGGCTCGACGCTTGTGGCGCCGGCTCACCTCACGCCGTCTTCTGGACAGTGTGTAGCTCGGGGGCCGGCACATCCCCGGTGGGGGTGGCGACCGCGGCGGGCCTGATTCGGCGAGCCGCACTGGACTGTTTGTCCGAGCAGTGATTCTGGTGATAAGAATAGGCCGGGAGCGCCGGCAGAGGATTGCGAAGATTGCTGAATTAAACATCACTTGCGCAATTTTTAACCCAGGATACATAATCCTCCGCAATAGTTACGACAAAGGACCGTTTGATGAGCAAGCTCGACCGTTATGACCTGAGTATTCTGGCGGAATTGCAGCGCGACGCACGCATCTCCAACCAGGAGCTGGCCGAGCGCATCGGCCTGTCCCCTTCGCCGTGCTCGCGGCGGGTCAAGCAACTGGAAGACGACGGCTACATTTCCCGCCAGGTTGCCCTGCTCGACCGCAAGATGCTCGGCCTGAGCCTGACCGCTTACGTGCTGATCGGCATGGACCGTCACACGCCGGAGCGTTTCGAGAATTTCGAAGCGGCCATCCGCACCCTGCCCCAAGTGCTCGAATGCAGCCTGGTGACCGGGATGGATGCCGACTATCAACTCAAGGTCGTAGTGCCGGACATGGATCACTACCAGAAACTGCTGCTGGGGCATCTGACGCGGATTGAAGGCGTGACCAGCGTACGTTCGAGTTTTGTGTTGAATCAGGTTTTGAACAGCACCGAACTGCCGTTGACTCATCTGCGTAGCTGAAGACGCCATCGCGAGCAAGCTCGCTCCCACAGGGATCTCACATGCGCTGGAGATTCATTGTGGGAGCGAGCTTGCTCGCGATGGGGCCGGCACAGGGGACGAATGACTGCGACACACCGACGCAGGTCAATACAGCGCGAACCCGCGCAGGCGTATACTCCCCACGCCCTTTTAGCCGCACCCGCGCTGGAGATGTTCGATGGATCCTGCCGTTTTCGAAGAGTGGATGATGACCGGACTGGTCTCGATCCTGATCATTTTCATGGGTTTCATCGTCTGGGATCTGGCGAAGAAGTCCAAGGCCGGGCGCTTTGGCTCGTTCATTCTGTTCTTCGTGCTGGGCCTGGGCGTGGCGGCGTTCATCATCAAGAGCGTGGTGATCGGCCTGATCGAATCCGGCGCCTTATAAACGCGCCGGTACTTCCTTCCACTGGCCCTGATCGAGCCCTTCGATCGTCCAGTCGCCGATTCTGACCCGCACCAGACGCAAGGTCGGTAACCCGACCGCCGCCGTCATGCGCCGCACCTGGCGGTTGCGCCCTTCGCGAATCACCAACTCCAGCCAACTGGTTGGCACGCTTTTGCGAAAGCGCACCGGCGGATTGCGCGGCCACAGCTCGGGCTCGTCCAGTTGCCGCGCCTCGGCGGGCAAGGTCATGCCGTCATTCAATTCGACGCCGTCACGCAAGCGCTGCAACTGCTCGGCGTCCGGCTCGCCCTCGACCTGCACCCAATAGGTCTTGGCCAGCTTGTGTTTCGGGTCGGCGATCCGCGCCTGAAGCTGGCCGTCGTTGGTCAGCAGCAACAAGCCTTCGCTGTCGCGGTCCAGCCGTCCGGCCGGATAGATTCCCGGTACATCGATGTAATCCTTGAGGGTCGCGCGCCCTTCGCCGTCGCTGAATTGCGTCAGCACATCGAAAGGTTTGTTGAACAGGATCAGCTTCGGCTCGGCCGGTGGTGCCTTGGCGACACGGCGCGGGGCTGAAGGAGAGGGTTTCGCGCCAGGGCGGCGGGAAACGGGGCGTTGAGGACGGGACATGGCGAAGAGAACATCTAACGGTCAGGGCTGCTAATGCTAGTGCCCTGACCGCCAAATGACCATGACAACCGTTAGCGGAACGGCGGCTCGTCGAAGCTGCGCAGTTTGCGCGAGTGCAGCGAGTTGAGTTCGGTGCGCAACAGATCCACCGCCTCGATACCGATCTTCAAATGCTGGCTGACCGCGCGCTCATAGAAGGCGTTCGCCGAGCCCGGCAACTTGATTTCACTGTGCAGCGGCTTGTCCGAGACGCACAGCAACGTGCCGTAGGGCACCCGCAATCGATAACCCTGGGCGGCGATGGTGCCGCTTTCCATGTCCACCGCCACGGCGCGGGACAGGTTGATCAGCGGTCGTTCCTGGGCCCAGCGCAGTTCCCAGTTACGGTCGTCGTAAGTCAGCACGGTACCGGTACGCAGGCGTTTCTTCAGTTCGTCGCCCTTCTCGCCGGTGACGTTGGCCGCCGCTTGCTGGAGCGCAAGCTGCACTTCGGCCAGGGCTGGAATCGGAATGTTCGGCGGCACCACCCGATCGAGAATACCGTCGCGACGCATGTAGGCGTGGGCCAGCACGTAATCGCCAATAGTCTGCGACTGACGCAAGCCACCGCAGTGACCGATCATCAGCCAGCAATGCGGGCGCAGCACGGCCAGGTGGTCGGTGATGTTCTTGGCGTTGGACGGGCCGACGCCGATGTTGACCAAAGTCACACCGTGGCCGTCACTGGCGATCAGGTGATAGGCCGGCATCTGATAACGGTGCCAGACTACGCCAGCGGCAATTGCCGAGGCTTCGTCGTGATCCATGCTTTTTTCGATGATCACGTTGCCCGGCAGCACCATGCGCACGAAACGCGGGTCTGTGCGCAGTTGCTCCAGGCCATGGACGATGAACTGGTCGACGTAGCGGTGATAGTTGGTCAGCAGAATCCACGGCTGCACATGCCGCCAGTCGCTGCCGGTGTAATGCACCAGGCGGCGCAGGGAGAAATCCACCCGTGCAGCATCGAACAGGGCCAGTGGCAGCGGATCGGTGTTTTCCCAGTCGTACAAACCGTCGGCAATGCCGTCGGTCGCGGCCGACAGGTCGGTACTCGGGAACACTCGCGCCAGCACGGCAGCGGTGACGCCGGAACCCGCCAGTTCATCGCCCTGCTCGACCACATACGGATACGGGATGTTCTGTTCGCTGACACCGACTTCCACGGTCACGGTGAAATCGTGCATCAGCGGAACCAGCTGTTCCAGCAGGTATTTACGGAACGCCGATGGATGGGTGACGGTGACGCTGTAGGTGCCCGGCAACTGGACCTTGGCATAGGCACGGGTGGTCTGCGGGACTTCGCCCTGGCAAAGGTAGGTCAGGCGCAATTCGGGATAACGGAACAACGCTCGCTGCTCGGCATCAGGCTCGACGCGGTCCTTGAGATAGCGCTTGAGCGCCTGACTCAGCGCGGTGGTTGCACGATTGTGCAAGAGTGCAAGCCGATCCACGGCTTGCTCGGCGGTTTGAACGACAATAAAAGCTTCGGTCACGATCAGCATCCTGTGTTCTGACTTGCAGACCTTCATCTTGCCTGCATCGTCGCTTCACGGGAACAGCCAAAAAAGATCGCAGCCTGCGGCAGCTCCTACAAGGGCTCGTCGTGCACCCGTAGGAGCTGCCGAAGGCTGCGATCTTCTAACCAATCAGAAGCCTTGTGGAGTCGAGCGAGCGACAATGGCTTCCACGTCCAGGCCGCGTGGCAATGCGCCGTACACTCGGCCGCCACCATCCAGACGACTGGCAATAAACGCATCACTGACCACCGCATTCCCGGCTTCCAGCAACAACTTCGCCTGCAGCCCCAAGGCGATGTCTTCGGTCAATTGCCGGGCACGGTACTGGATGTCGCTGGTGTCCTTGAAGGCTGCCTGCAACTGGCTGATGTGCGCCGCCAGGCGCTTGTCGCCATGGCCATCGCCCAACTCGCTGAACAGCGCATCGAGCACGCCCGGCTCTTTCGACAGGGCACGTAGTACATCGAGGCATTGCACGTTGCCGGAACCTTCCCACGTCGAATTCACCGGCGCCTCGCGGTATAGCCGCGGCAGGATGCTTTCTTCGACATAACCCGCGCCGCCCATGCATTCGGCCGCTTCGTTGATCATGGCCGGCGCCCGCTTGCAGATCCAGTATTTGCCCACCGCCGTCACCAGCCGGGCGAATTTGGCTTCCTGTGAGTCGTCCAGATGATCCAGCGCCCGGCCCATGCGCAGGCTCAAGGCCAGGGCGGCTTCGCTTTCCAGCGCCAGATCCGCCAGCACGTTCTGCATCAACGGCTGTTCGCTGAGCAGTTTGCCGCCAACCGAACGGTGAGCGCAGTGATGGCTGGCCTGGGTCAGCGCCTGACGCATCAGCGAACTGGAACCGACCATGCAATCGAAGCGGGTCATGGCGACCATCTCGATGATCGTCGGAACGCCCCGGCCCTCCTCACCGATCATCCACGCCAGTGCGCCCCGGAACTCCACTTCGCTGGAGGCGTTGGAGCAATTGCCGAGCTTGTTCTTCAGGCGCTGGATATAGAACTGATTGCGCATGTCGTCCGGACGATGGCGCGGCAGCAGGAAACAGGTCAGGCCCTTGTCAGTCTGCGCCAGGGTCAGGAAGGCGTCGCACATCGGCGCCGAGCAAAACCATTTGTGCCCGACCAGTTCATAGGCCTGGCCCGGACCGCTGGCACCGACCGGATACGCCTTGGTGGTATTGGCCCGCACATCGGTGCCGCCCTGCTTCTCGGTCATGGCCATGCCGATGGTAACCCCGGCCTTGTGGGCCATGCCGACGTTGCGCGGATCGTATTCGGTGGCGAGGATTTTCGGCAGCCACTTTTCCGCCAGGTCCGGTTGCAGGCGCATGGCCGGCACACTGGCGAAGGTCATGGTCAGCGGGCAGCCGCTGCCGGCCTCGGCCTGGCTGTGCAGATACGACATCGAAGCGCGGGCGACATGGGCGCCGTCCTGTGGGTGCGCCCAGGGCAGCGAGGTCAAGCCGTGCTCGACCGCCGTGCGCATCAATTGGTGATAGGACGGATGAAACTCCACCAGATCGATGCGATGACCAAACCGGTCATGGCTGTTGAACACCGGCTTGTTCTGATTGGCCAGGAACCCGTCTTCCATCAACGGGCCACCGGCCAGTGCGCCGTAGGCGTCGATCCGCGATTCGGCCCAACCGGCCCCGAACCGCCGCGACCATTCCTGCAACGGCAAGTCGATGCGGTACAGGTTGGCGCCATCCAGTGACGGCGGCTGGTTGGTGACTTCGTGGGTTTCGGCGAACTGATGCAGGTTCATGACAGGGCTCCTTTGGTCGGCCAAGGGACTTCAGTTAAGCACCGCCCCTCGGTCGATCAAAGTGTCATACCCGCCTAACTGTCGGCGCTTTCGCCCTGTTCCGAGCAAAGCACACGACGGTAGAGCGAGGCCTGCAAGTCTTCGAATTTCACCGGTTTGCTCAAGTGATCAATCACCGCGCCCGTGGGGCAGCGTTCACGGTCACCGCCCAAGGCGATCATGAACAACGGCAGCTCGGCATAACCGGGTAACGCGCGGATCTGGCAGCACACTGACTCACCGTCCTGCAGCGGCAACTGACAATCGATCAGCACCGCGTCAAACCCTTCGCGCTGCAAGAGATCGAGCGCGACGTCGGCGCTGTCGGCCGTACGCACGCGAAAGCCCAGCTTGAGCAACATGCCGCGCATCACCAACTGGCTGATACTGTTGTCATCCACCAACAGCACGGCACAATCCTGAGGCAAGCGCAGGCGCGGAAAATCCCGGGGCATCAACGGCGTCACCGGACGTTCGGCCACCGGCAGCCCGACTTCCACATCAAGCTGAAACCGACTGCCGCGTCCTGGCTCGGTGCGATGAGTCAGGCGTCCACCCAGCAATTCGACCAACTGTCGGCAAATCGCCAGGCCAACACCCAGTCCACCGTATTCACGGGTCATCGAGCCGTCGAGCTGGAAGAACCGTTGATACATCGTGGCCTCCCCCAAGTCGGTGAAGCCAATGCCCGTGTCGATCACCGCAAAGGTCAACGCCAGCCGGTCGGGCTCAATGGCCTTGCCGGTCACCCGCAGGGCCAGGCCGCCGATCCGGGTGAACTTGATGGCGTTATCCAGCAGGCATTCCAGGCATTGCGCGATCTTGACGTTGTCGCCGTGCACGCGATCCGGCACACCTGGCGCGACATCGACCTTGAAGTCCAGCGACTTGCTCGATGCGTTGCCCTCGAACTGCGTGCGCAGTGCCTCGACCATGCCGCGCAAGCTGAAGGTGTCGGCCGAGGCCTTGAGTTTGCCGGCCTGCAGTTCGGTGAGGGTGAGGATGCCGTTGACCATGCGCATCATGTCCCGCGCCGATCCCGCAGCCGTCTGCTGATACTGCTCAAGCTCCGGATCCATTTCGACCGTCTGCATCAGCTCCAGCGAACCGATCACCCCGTTCATGGGCGTGCGCAGTTCGTGAGTCAGGGTGGCAAGGAACTCATCCTTGAGCTTGTTGCTGCGAGCCAGTTGCTGGTTGAGGACTTCAAGCTTCTGGCTGGCGTCGAATAGCGTTTGCGCCTGCTGCTCGCGCATGTCGTTGATACGGTCGGCCAGCGCCAGGGACAGCAACGCCACTTCGATGGCCGAGCCGATCTGGCTGGAATACATGGTCAGGAACACATTCGGCAGGTAGCCCAGCACCATCAGCGTATTGACGATGCCGCCGAGCAAAAACGCCGACCAGGCAATGATGAAATACCGCGCCACGCGCAGGCCTCGCAACCAGGCAAAGATCCCGGCGGCAAAAATCACCATGGTGAATGTCAGCGCCAGGGCCGTGGCCAGGCGCAAGGCCAGGGCGTAGCTGGTCATCAATGACAGGCCGACCACCAGCGCACTGAAAGCAACCAGCGCCAGCAACAAGCGGTCGAGCCAGCGACTGTGGGTAGCCATTTGCAAGAAACTGCGGGCGAACTGACTGCCGAACAGCCCCGCACAGCCGATGAAAAACGGCGTCGCGGCGTTGGCCCACCACGGATTGTCCGGCCAGAAATACTGCACGGCCGCACCGTTTACCGACAGCTGATACAAGCCGAACGAGGCGATATAGAAGATGTAGTAGAGGTAACTGGTGTCGCGCACGCTGAGGTAAATGAACAGGTTGTAGACCAGCATCCCCAACAGCACGCCGTAGATCAGCCCCAGTACGTAGAGGCGCACGGGCTGCTCTTCGAGGTAGGCGGTGCTCGACCACAACGTGACCGGTGCCTGGATCGAGCCTTCGCTTTGCAATCGCAAGAATACGGTTTCGGCCTGGTCAGGTTTGAACGTCAGGTCGAACAAATAGTTGTTCTGACGAATCTCGCGGCTGGCGAACGGCAAGGCATCGCCGGTCTGCCTGACCAACTGATAATTGCCGGCCGCATCGGGCAAATAGAGATCGAGATGATCGAGGGGCGGATAGGCCAGTTCCAGCAGCCAGGTCCGTTGCGCCGCCGGATTGGCCGGACGGTAATGCAGGTCGATTTTCAGCCAGAACACCGAACGCGAGTACCCGGCGTTGAGCGTGTCTTTGTGGTGCGGTTTGAAGTTGCCGGCCGCCGCTTGCGCTCGGATATCCGCGATGGTCGCCTGACCACCTGCGTCCTCATAGACCTGCAGGGTACGGCCCAAGGGGAGGCTTTGAGTGGACTCATCGAACTCGACGGCGTTTGCCAGGAGGGGCAAACACAACAGCAACATCAGCAAATAGTGCATTGAAGCCCCAGCGTGGCCTGTCCGGTTCTGTCAGGAAGCCCCCCATTCCTTTTGAGCAGACGGAAAACCGGTATCACCTGTTATTGGTTTGGATCCACTCTAGCATAGCCGTTGATAGCCATTAAACACCATTGAAATTTTTCCTACAAAGGCTCTAGAACGGGCATTTCAGCGATACCACCAGAACATATTAAGAGGCAGGCAATTCACTGTAGCGAGGGAACAGCCGGACTGGATGTCGCTACACCCGAAAAACGTTGTTTGGTGGTAAGCTCGCGCACCATGAATATCTACAGCTCTCGCCCCGTTGTCCTCTGTCTCTCCGGCCACGACCCAAGTGGTGGCGCCGGCTTGCAGGCAGATATCGAAGCCCTGCTCGCTCAGGGTTGCCATGCGGCTCCGGCCGTCACCGCCCTGACCGTGCAAGACACCGTCAATGTCACTGACTTCCGCGTCCTCGACCGTGAGTGGGTACTGGCCCAGGCCAATGCCGTGCTCAACGACTCCGAAGTCGCGGCCGTCAAACTGGGTATGCTCGGTTCACTGGAAATGGTCGACACTGTGGTCGAACTGCTTTCGGCGTACCCGCACTTGCCGGTGGTCTGCGACCCGGTGCTGCGCGCTGGCGGCGGCGGACGCCTGGGCAAGGACGAAGTCGGCTACGCCATGCGCGAACGCCTGCTGCCCCTGTCGATCATTGCGACCCCCAACCTTCCCGAAGCCCGCATCCTCGCCGAACTGCCCGAAGGCACCGCGGACGAGTGCGCTGAAAAACTCTTGCCGTTCGTCAAACACCTGCTGATTACCGGCGGCCATGGCGACGAAACCGAAATCCACAATCGCCTGTACAGCCGCGACGGCCAGCGCGAAACCTTCACCTGCCAGCGCTTGCCGGGCAGCTATCATGGTTCCGGTTGCACCCTGGCCAGTGCGCTGGCCGGTCGTCTGGCCCAGGGCGAAAACCTCGCCAGTGCCGTACAGACCGCGCTTAACTACACATGGCGCACCCTGCGTGATGCCGAGCAGCTGGGCAAAGGCCAGTTTGTGCCGCGCCGTTTGCCACTGGATTTCTGTTCGTAACTTCTATTTGTAATGCGGTGAGGCTTGTCCGATGAAACTACGTGGCCTGTACGCCATTACCGACAGCCATTTGCTGGACGGTAAGTTGCTCAAGTACGTGGAGGCGGCGCTGGAAGGCGGCGTCACCTTGCTGCAATACCGCGACAAGAGCAGCGACGAGGCCCGCCGCCTGCGTGAGGCCGAAGCCTTGCGCGGGCTGTGCGAACGTTACAAGACGCAGCTGATCATCAACGACGACGCCGAGTTGGCGGCGCGCCTGAACGTGGGCGTGCACCTGGGCCAGACCGATGGCCCACTGACTCCGGCCCGAGCACTGCTCGGGCGCCAGGCGATCATCGGCTCAACCTGCCACGCGCAGCTCGAACTGGCCGAACAGGCTGCCAAAGAAGGTGCCAGCTACGTCGCGTTCGGCCGCTTCTTCAATTCGAACACCAAGCCCGGCGCACCGACCTGCAGCCTCGACCTGCTCGACCAGGCCCGCAAGCAGTTGCACTTGCCGATCTGCGCGATCGGCGGCATCACCCTGGATAACGCCGCACCACTGGTGGCCCACGGCGTCGATCTGCTGGCGGTGGTACACGGCCTGTTCGGTGCCGAGAGCACGGCTGAGGTGACCCGCCGCGCCCGCGCCTTCAATGAATTGTTTTCTATTTAAGCTTTAAATCTGATTTGAGAGCCCGATCATGTCTCGTTCCGAAACGCTGTTTGCCAATGCCCAGAAACACATTCCCGGTGGTGTGAACTCGCCGGTTCGCGCGTTCAAGAGCGTCGGCGGCACGCCGTTGTTCTTCAAGCACGCCGAAGGCGCCTACGTCACCGACGAAGACAACAAGCGCTATGTGGATTACGTCGGTTCCTGGGGCCCAATGATCCTCGGCCACAGCCACCCGGAGGTGCTGGACGCCGTGCGCAAACAGCTGGAACACGGCCTGTCCTACGGCGCCCCGACCGAGATGGAAACGCAGATGGCCGATCTGGTCTGCTCGCTCGTGCCATCGATGGAAATGGTGCGCATGGTCAGCTCCGGCACCGAAGCAACCATGAGCGCCATTCGCCTGGCCCGTGGCTTCACCGGCCGCGACAGCATCATCAAATTCGAAGGCTGCTACCACGGTCACTCCGACAGCCTGCTGGTCAAGGCCGGCTCCGGCGCACTGACCCAGGGTGTACCGAGCTCGGCCGGTGTGCCGGCGGCGTTCGCCAAACACACCCTGACCCTGCCGTTCAACGACATCGATGCCGTTGAAGCCATGCTCGCCGAAGTCGGCCAGGACGTGGCCTGCATCATCGTCGAGCCAGTGGCCGGCAACATGAACTGCGTGCCGCCGGCACCGGGTTTCCTCGAAGGCCTGCGGACCCTGTGCGACAAGCACGGCGTGGTGCTGATTTTCGACGAAGTGATGACCGGTTTCCGTGTCGCCCTCGGCGGCGCCCAGGCGTATTACGGCGTGACGCCGGACCTGACCACCTTCGGCAAGATCATTGGTGGCGGCATGCCAGTCGGCTGCTTCGGTGGCAAGCGTGAAATCATGCAGCGCATCGCCCCGCTGGGCCCGGTCTACCAGGCCGGCACGCTGTCCGGTAACCCGCTGGCGATGGCCGCCGGCCTGACCACCCTGCGCCTGATCAGCCGCCCGGGCTTCCACGCCGAACTGACCGACTACACCACTCGCCTGCTCGACGGCCTGCAACAGCGCGCCGATGCGGCCGGCATTCCGTTCGTGACCACACAAGCCGGCGGCATGTTCGGCCTGTACTTCAGCGGTGCCGACGACATCGTCACCTTCGATGACGTCATGGCCAGCGACGCAGCCCTGTTCGGCCGCTTCTTCCACCTGATGCTGGAAGGTGGCGTGTACCTGGCACCAAGTGCTTTCGAAGCTGGCTTCACCTCGATCGCCCACGGCGAAGCCGAACTGAAGCTGACCCTGGACGCCGCCGAGCGCGCCTTCGCGGCCTTGAAGTAACGCTCAATTGCTGACGTTGGCCATTGCCAGCGTCAGCTTTCGCCTACGCGCCTGCCTGTATTCCTACACTTTCAGCAAAAATCCCCCGCAAAACGGGTGATATATTTCCCGCGTAGCAGAAAAACGAGTAAAGACTTTGTAAGGTTGCCCCTGCTTATTTCATAATGCGCGCTTATTGGATCCCTCGATGGGTCCGCGCGCCCTTCAGAGGTAAGTCGATTCCCATGAACCGCACCGGCCGCACCCTTGCACTGGGCTGCCTGTTGCTTCTTCAGCCACTGCTCGCGCAAGCACAAGCAGGCGGCAACTCGTTGTTAATCCCAGCGATGGGTCGCTGCACCCTCAATACCCAGCCGCAAGACCTGGAACAGGCGCTCGCCGCCTGCCAGAAAGCGTCGGATGAGGGGGATGCGCAAGCGCAATACGAGTTGGGTGAGTTCTACTACGAAGGCAAAAACGCGCCGCGCGACCTCAATCAAGCCCTGAGCTATTTCGAAAAAGCCTCGCTGCAAGGCCATGCCCAGGCGCAATTCAAGCTCGGCACCATGTTCTTCCACGGCGAAGGTGTGCCGGCCAATAACGTCCAGGCGTATATCCTGCTGAAGATGGCAGCGGTCAACGGCGCCGAAGATGCCCTGGACACCGCCGACGAAGTCACTGAAAAGATGCCCCGCGAAGAACTCGAAGTCGCCACCCAGGTGCTCGGGCAAATTTTCCGTAAATACCTGATGGAATTGCAGAGCGCTGACGGGCGTACGCCGTTTTCGCCACTGCCCTGACTTCTGTGTTGATCTGACTGGCCCCATCGCGAGCAAGCTCGCTCCCACATTTGATCTCTGGCGCTCACAAAACCTGTGTGCGCCGCAATTCCCTGTGGGAGCGAGCTTGCTCGCGATTGGGGGCGACTCGGTCTTGAGACTTACTTCTCAGGCATCGGCATCGGAAACGGCATGACATTGCCGACCGCGCCACGGGCTTCGCTGATTTTCGGGGTCCCCAGACGCTCGACCTCGTCGATACGCACGATCGAATGCATCGGCACAAAACTGCGCACCACGCCTTCGAACTGAGCCTTGAGCTTTTCTTCGCTCGGATCGACGACCACTTGCGTGCGCTCGCCAAAGACGAACTCTTCCACTTCCAGAAAGCCCCACAGATCACTTTGATAGATCTGCTTGGCGTACATTTCGAACACCTGGCCCTGGTTGAGGAAAATCACCTTGTAGATTGGAGCTTCACGTTTGGTCATGGTGGGCGGGTAACACATCGGGGTAAAAATGAGGGCGCGAACTATAGCACAGCCGTCGGACGCGCAACGGTAGGAACCACGGGACATGTTCCCTATAATGCGCGGTTCTTTGAATCAGGTGATGACTCTCTCCATGGCCAAGAAGCTTTACATCGAAACCCACGGTTGCCAGATGAACGAGTACGACAGCTCGCGCATGGTCGATCTGCTGGGCGAACATCAGGCCCTGGAAGTCACCGCCCGCGCTGAAGACGCCGACGTGATCCTGCTCAACACTTGTTCGATCCGCGAACGCGCCCAGGATCGCGTCTACTCCCAGCTCGGCCGCTGGCGCGAACTGAAGCTGGCCAACCCGGACATGGTGATCGCCGTCGGTGGCTGTGTGGCCAGCCAGGAAGGCGCGGCCATCCGCGATCGTGCACCGTACGTCGACGTGGTCTTCGGCCCGCAAACCCTGCACCGCCTGCCGGAAATGATCGACGCCGCGCGCATCAGCAAGCTGCCGCAAGTCGACGTCTCGTTCCCGGAAATCGAAAAATTCGACCATTTGCCCGAGCCGCGCATCGACGGCCCGAGCGCTTACGTGTCAGTGATGGAAGGTTGCAGCAAGTACTGCACGTTCTGCGTGGTGCCCTACACCCGCGGCGAAGAGGTCAGCCGGCCGTTCGACGACGTGATTGCCGAGATCATTCACCTGGCCGAAAACGGCGTGCGCGAAGTGACGCTGCTGGGGCAGAACGTCAACGGTTATCGCGGGACCACTCATGATGGGCGCCTGGCCGACCTGGCCGAGCTGATCCGCGTGGTCGCCGCGGTCGACGGCATCGACCGCATCCGCTACACCACATCGCATCCGCTGGAGTTCTCCGACAGCCTGATCCAGGCCCACGCCGACGTGCCGGAACTGGTCAAGCACCTGCACTTGCCGGTGCAGTCGGGCTCGGACCGCATCCTCGCCGCGATGAAGCGCAACCACACCGCGCTGGAATACAAATCCAAACTGCGCAAGCTGCGGGCCGCCGTGCCGGGGATCTGCATCAGCTCGGACTTCATCGTCGGTTTCCCCGGCGAAACCGAGAAAGACTTCGAGCAAACCATGAAGCTGATTGCCGACGTCGGCTTCGACTTTTCCTACTCGTTCGTCTACAGCCAACGCCCGGGCACACCGGCCGCCGACCTGGCGGATGACACCCCGGAAGCGTTGAAAAAAGAACGTCTGAACGCGCTGCAACATCGCTTGAATCAGCAAGGTTTCGAGATCAGCCGACAAATGGTCGGCTCGATCCAGCGCATCCTGGTGACCGATTACTCGAAAAAGGACCCGGGCGAGCTGCAAGGCCGGACCGAAAATAACCGTATCGTCAACTTCCGCTGCGACAATCCGACCCTGATCGGCCAGTTCGCGGACGTGCACATCGATGCCGCGCAGCCGCACTCGCTGCGGGGTTCGTTGATCCAGTAACACCGCATTTCCCTGTGGGAGCGAGCTTTCTCGCGATAGCGTCAGGCCAGACAACTCATTTGTTGAATGTCAGGCCGTCATCGCGAGCAAGCTCGCTCCCACAAGGACTGCGTACGACGTTGGTTATTTAAGAGCTTTCGCGCCCACGCCACTGGCGCTATCCTTGATTCATCACTATTGCCCCAGGGCGGCTAAATACGACCTTGAACGCACCCATAGAACCACATCGTTTCATCCTCGAGCCTTTTGAAGCTCGCCGCTTCGCCAATCTGTGCGGGCAATTCGACGAGCATTTGCGCTTGATCGAACAGCGCCTGACCATCGAGATCCGCAACCGCGGAAACCAGTTCGAGCTGATCGGTGAACCCAAACACACCACCTCCGCGGAAAACCTCCTGCGCCGCCTGTACCGGGAAACCAAGGGTACCGAGCTGTCGCCGGACATGGTGCACCTGTTCCTGCAGGAATCGGCCGTCGAACAGCTGGACAACCACTCCCCCGCCGAACCGTCCGTGGCCCTGCGCACCAAAAAAGGCATGATTCGCCCCCGCGGCTTGAATCAGCTGCGCTACGTGAAGGAAATCCTCGGTAACGACATCAACTTCGGCATCGGCCCGGCCGGTACCGGCAAGACCTATCTGGCCGTGGCCTGCGCGGTCGATGCGCTGGAGCGCGAGCAGATCCGCCGCATCCTGCTGGTGCGTCCGGCGGTCGAAGCGGGTGAAAAACTCGGCTTCCTGCCCGGCGACCTGTCGCAAAAGATCGACCCGTATCTGCGCCCACTCTACGACGCGCTATACGAAATGCTCGGCTTCGAATACGTCGCCAAGCTGATCGAGCGCCAGGTGATCGAAGTCGCGCCGCTGGCCTACATGCGCGGCCGTACGCTGAACAACAGCTTCATCATTCTCGACGAAAGCCAGAACACCACGGTCGAGCAAATGAAGATGTTCCTGACCCGGATCGGCTTCGGTTCCACGGCCGTCATCACCGGGGACATCACCCAGGTCGACCTGCCACGCGGCACCAAGTCCGGCCTGCACCACGTGATTGAAGTGCTCAAGGATGTGCCGGGGATCAGCTTCACCCATTTCCAGCCCAAGGACGTCGTGCGCCATCCACTGGTGCAGCGCATCGTCGAAGCCTACGAGCGCTTCGAAACCAAAGCGGCCGATGATGCCGCCGCCAAGGACAGCCGCCGCGATGCTTGAGCTTGACCTGCAAATCGCCACCGAAGCCAACGCCCCCAGCGAAGCCGAGTTCCGCCAGTGGTGCGAACTGGCTTTGCGCCAGCGCACCGCCGACTCGGAGATGACCATTCGTCTGGTCGACGAAGCCGAAGGACGCGAGCTGAACCACACCTGGCGGCAAAAGGATTACGCAACTAACGTCTTGTCATTCCCGGCCGACGTGCCGGATGAGTTCCTCGACATCCCGCTGCTGGGCGATCTGGTGATCTGCGTGGCCGTGGTCGAGCGTGAAGCCCTGGATCAAGGCAAGGAACTCAAGGCCCATTGGGCACACCTGGTGATTCACGGCTGCTTGCATCTGCTTGGTTACGACCATATTGATGACGACGAAGCCGAAGAAATGGAAGCACTGGAACGAACGTTGCTTGCAGAACTGGGCTTTCCCGATCCGTACGCGGACGACGAAGCCGATTTATCCCCTACCGAAACAACAAAGGATTCAGAGTAATCGCTATGAGCGAAGATCGATCGAGCAACGGGCAGAAGTCATGGCTGGGTAAGCTCACCCAGGCTTTTGCCCACGAGCCGAAAAACCGCCAGGAGCTGCTGGAGCTGCTGCGCGATGCACACCAGAACAAACTGCTGGACAGCGAAGCGCTGGCCATCGTCGAAGGCGCCATCCAGGTGGCTGACCTGCAGGTCCGGGACATCATGGTCCCGCGCTCGCAAATGGTCAGCATCAAGGCGACCCAGACACCCCGCGAGTTCCTGCCTGCCGTGGTCGACTCGGCCCACTCCCGCTACCCGGTGATCGGCGAAAGCCACGATGACGTGATGGGCGTGTTGCTGGCCAAGGACCTGCTGCCGTTGATCCTCAAGGAGAACGGCGACAGTTTCAACATCAAGGACCTGCTGCGCCCGGCCACCTTCGTGCCGGAATCCAAGCGCCTTAACGTGCTGCTGCGCGAATTTCGCGCCAACCACAACCACATGGCCATCGTCATCGACGAGTACGGCGGCGTGGCAGGCCTGGTGACCATCGAAGACGTGCTGGAACAGATCGTCGGCGACATCGAAGACGAACACGACGTCGAAGAAGACAGCTACATCAAGCCGCTGCCCAGCGGTGATTTCCTGATCAAGGCCCTGACGCCGATCGAGAACTTCAATGAGTTTTTCGACAGCGAGTTCTCCGACGATGAATTCGACACCGTTGGCGGCCTGGTGATGAGCGCGTTCGGGCATTTGCCAAAACGTAACGAAATCACTGAAATCGGCCCGTACCGCTTCCGCATCCTGAACGCCGACAGCCGTCGGATTCACTTGCTTCGCCTGACGCCCATTGCTCGCTAAGGATTGAAATGCGCTGGACAACCCGCCCCGGCTGGCCCGGTAACCTGCTGGCCGTGGCGGCCGGTGCAATCACCACCCTGGCCCTGGCGCCGTTCGATATCTGGCCACTGGCACTGCTCGCCGTCGGCCTGTTCTATGCCGGCCTGCGCGAACTGAGCCCACGTCAGGCATTGGGTCGCGGCTGGTGCTTCGGTTTCGGCCTGTTCGGTGCCGGCACCAGCTGGATCTACTACAGCATTCACCATTTCGGCGGCGCTTCAGTGCTGCTGGCCGGTTTCCTGATGCTGCTCTTCACGGCGGCGATTGCCTGGTTCTTTGCCCTGCCCGCCTGGGTTTGGGCGCGCTGGCTGCGTCGCAATGAGGCGCCGCTGGCCGATGCCCTGGCCTTCGCGGCGCTGTGGGTCGCCCAGGAAGCGTTTCGCGGCTGGTTCCTGACGGGTTTCCCGTGGCTGTATTCCGGGTACAGTCAGCTCGACGGCCCGCTGGCCGGGCTCGCCCCCATCGGCGGGATGTGGCTGATTTCCTTTACCCTGGCCCTGACGGCCGCGTTGATCTACAACGGCTTGCGCCTGGTTCGCACGGGACGCAAAGGCTTCATCGCTGCCGGCGCATTGCTGCTGGTCGGCCCCTGGCTGGTCGGTATCGCGCTCAAGCACCACGCCTGGACCAGCCCGTCGGGCCCGCCACTGAGCGTCGCAGCCATTCAGGGCAACATCGAGCAGAGCATGAAGTGGGACCCGGCGCAGCTCAACGCGCAACTGGCGTTGTACCGCGACATGAGTTTCAGCTCCAAACGAGCCGATTTGCTCATCTGGCCGGAAACGGCGATCCCGGTGCTCAAGGAATCCGCCGAGGGCTACCTGAACATGATGGGCAGCTTCGCGGCCGAACGTAAATCGGCGTTCATTACCGGCGTCCCGGTCCGCATGGAGGTACGCCACGAGAAGCGTTTCTTCAATGGCATCACCGCTACCGGTGAAGGCGACGGCACCTATCTCAAGCAAAAACTGGTTCCGTTTGGTGAATATGTGCCCTTGCAGGATATGCTGCGCGGACTGATCGCGTTCTTCGATCTGCCAATGTCAGACTTCGCTCGTGGCCCGGCTGACCAGCCGTTGCTGCAGGCCAAGGGTTATCAGATCGCGCCGTTCATCTGCTATGAAGTGGTTTATCCGGAGTTCGCCGCCAGCCTTGCCGCCCGCAGCGACCTGCTGCTGACCATCAGCAACGACACCTGGTTCGGCACCTCCATCGGCCCCCTGCAACACCTGCAGATGGCGCAGATGCGCGCACTGGAGGCCGGCCGCTGGATGATCCGCGCTACCAACAACGGCGTGTCCGGCCTGATCAACCCGTTCGGCCAGATTACCGATCAGATCCCGCAGTTCGAACGCGGCATCCTGTATGGCGAAGTGGTGCCGATGCACAACCTCACGCCGTACCTCTGTAGGAGCTGCCGCAGGCTGCGATCTTTTGATCTTTACCGGTAAAAAAGCGAATAACCGATCTGCCCCACCGCCTCGTTCATCAATTGCCCGTTCTGCCAGATCGCCTTGAACTCCGGCATCCAGCCACCCAGTGGCCGCGAGTTATCCCCACCCAGAAACCCTACCGGCGCCGGCACCACCTCAAACCCGGCCTTGCGGAAACTCCAGACCGCTCGTGGCATATGCCAGGCGTGAGTCACGAGCACCACACGCTTGATGCCCTGTGGCAGCAACACCTCGGCGCTGAACTGCGCATTTTCCCAGGTCGTGCGGCTGCGCCCTTCCTGCCAGCGCACGCTCACGCCAAAATCGTCACGCAAGGAGTCAGCCATCATCTGCGCCTCGCTGGGCGGCGTGCCGTAATGCAAGCCGCCGCTGGTCAATACCGGCAAGCCGGAAACCTTGGCCAGCCGCGCGGCAAAGCGCTGGCGTTCCAGGCCGACGCCCGTGGGCTGGTCAGCGCCCCACGCCACGTCACCGCGCTCGCGCCCCGATCCGAGGACCACGATCGCATCCGCGCGCTGCCCCAGGACTGCCCATTCATCGCGGGCCAGCGGTGGCTCCCGCTCGAGCAGGCCTGCACTCCACTGCACCACCACCGGCAGGCTCATCAGCCAGAAGCCGCCCAGACCCAGCGCAAAGCACGCACCGGCAAGCCTTGGCCTTGAACGGCGCAACCACCAGGCAAGCAAAAGCAGCAGCAATAGAATGCCGGGTGGCAAAAGAAGTTGTTTTACGAAATAACGAAAAGGCATTGAGCATCTCCCGGAGATGCCCGAAGCCTAAGTGGGTTGGCGCAATGCGACAATCATTACGGAAGGACTATGTTTCAAAAATGCATGGAGCATGGCTCTGTGCCCTATTTGAACTGGAAAGACCGGACCTTTACCGCGTCTCTGCCGGGAACCTTGTCCTTGAGCCAGATGATCTTGGCCGAACGTGGTGCGTCGAGTTGCTTTACCGCCTCTGACAAGCATCCGTGTGTCTCACGCTCACTGCGATCCAGATACGCCTTGACCAGTGCAAACTCTGCGGGGCTCAGACCACGCAGTTCCAGTTCCAGAGGGTGTTCGTCGCGCAACCGGCCAGCGGTCCTTGCCGCATCCAGGGCCAAGGCCAAACGATCGATCAGCCTTTCGTACAGCTCCGGTTTTGTAGCTTTTTGCTGTGACTCAACCATCCCTCACCTCATTGGAAGATAAGACCTACTCCCCAGTTAGAGCTTAGCTTCCATGAACAAACCGGCTGAACGCCGCGACCAACGGCCCTCGCAGCGGTTTTCGCAGGACGCGCGGCAGCAATCAGGGTTTCCCTCGGCAGAGTGCGGTCATGTATGCTACGGCGCTTCCTGTAACTCCACTTCCAGCTCGGCTGGGCATCGAAAACGCCAATTTGGCGTGATCAGCGTCCAGCGTTGCATTGAAGAGGATTAGGCCACCCCTATTCAGTTCAAAAGTAGCCATGCACGAACAATATCAGCCCCGTGAAATCGAAGCCGCCGCCCAGTCGTTCTGGGACGAGCAAAAGTCCTTTGAAGTCAGTGAACAGCCAGGCAAGGAGACTTATTACTGCCTGTCGATGTTCCCTTACCCCAGCGGCAAACTACACATGGGGCACGTGCGCAACTACACCATCGGCGACGTGATCTCCCGCTACCAGCGCATGCAAGGCAAGAACGTTCTGCAACCCATGGGTTGGGACGCCTTCGGTATGCCGGCGGAAAACGCCGCGATGAAGAACAACGTAGCGCCCGCCAAGTGGACCTACGAAAACATTGCCTACATGAAGTCCCAACTGCGCAGCCTGGGCCTGGCGGTGGACTGGTCGCGTGAAGTAACCACCTGCAAGCCCGATTACTACCGCTGGGAACAATGGCTGTTCACTCGCCTGTTCGAAAAAGGTGTGATTTACAAAAAAAGCGGCACAGTGAACTGGGACCCGGTCGACCAGACCGTCCTGGCCAACGAGCAAGTGATCGACGGTCGCGGTTGGCGTTCCGGCGCGCTGATCGAAAAGCGCGAAATCCCGATGTACTACTTCAAGATCACCGCCTACGCGGATGAGCTGCTGGAGAGCCTCGACGAACTGACTGGCTGGCCTGAACAGGTCAAGACCATGCAGCGCAACTGGATCGGCAAGTCCCGCGGCATGGAAGTACAGTTCCCGTACAACGTCGATTCCATCGGCGAAACCGGCGCGCTGAAAGTCTTCACCACCCGTCCGGACACCCTGATGGGCGCGACCTACGTTGCCGTGGCCGCAGAACACCACCTGGCCACCCTGGCCGCCCGCAACAATCCTGAGCTGCAAGCGTTCATCGCTGAATGCAAGGGCGGCAGCGTGGCTGAAGCCGACGTCGCCACCCAGGAGAAAAAAGGTCTGCCGACCGGCCTGTTCGTCGAGCACCCGCTGACCGGCGAAAAACTGCCGGTATGGGTCGCCAACTATGTGCTGATGCACTACGGCGACGGTGCGGTGATGGCGGTTCCGGCCCACGACGAGCGCGATTTCGAATTCGCCCACAAGTACAACCTGCCGGTTAAATCGGTCGTGCGCACCAGTTCCGGTGATAGCAACCCGGCGCCATGGCAAGACGCCTACGGCGAGTACGGCACGCTGATCAATTCCGGCGAGTTCGACGGCCTCGACTTCGCGGGTGCCTTCGACGCCATCGAAGTTGCGCTGATCAAGAAAGAACTGGGCGCCTCGCGTACCCAGTTCCGCCTGCGCGACTGGGGCATCAGCCGTCAGCGTTACTGGGGCTGTCCGATCCCGATCATCCACTGCAACACTTGTGGTGACGTGCCGGTGCCGGAAGATCAACTGCCTGTCGTGCTGCCGGAAGACGTCGTACCTGACGGTGCCGGTTCGCCACTGGCGCGCATGCCCGAGTTCTACGAGTGCAGCTGCCCGAAATGCGGCGCGCCGGCCAAGCGTGAAACCGACACCATGGACACCTTCGTCGAGTCCTCGTGGTACTACGCCCGCTACGCCTCGCCGCACTTTGAAGGCGGCCTGGTCGAAAAATCGGCGGCCGACCACTGGTTGCCGGTGGATCAGTACATCGGCGGTATCGAACACGCAATTCTTCACCTGCTCTATGCGCGCTTCTTCCACAAATTGATGCGTGACGAAGGCCTGGTGAGCTCCAACGAGCCGTTCAAGAACCTGCTGACCCAGGGCATGGTGATCGCCGAGACTTACTATCGTCGCGAAGCCAACGGCGCTTACACCTGGTTCAACCCGGCGGACGTCGAGCTCGAGCGTGACAGCAAAGCCAAGGTGATCAGCGCCAAGTTGAAAGCTGACGGTTTGCCGGTGGAAATCGGTGGCACAGAAAAAATGGCCAAGTCGAAGAACAACGGCGTCGACCCACAGTCGATGATTGACCAGTTCGGTGCAGACACCTGCCGCCTGTTCATGATGTTCGCCTCGCCACCGGACATGAGCGCGGAATGGTCTGACTCCGGCGTAGAAGGTTCACACCGTTTCCTCAAGCGCGTCTGGCGTCTGGCTCAAGCGCACGTCACTCAGGGCCTGCCGGGCAAGCTGGACGTCGCCAGCCTGAATGACGAACAGAAAGCCGTTCGTCGCTCAATCCATCTGGCCATCAAGCAGGCCAGCCAGGACGTCGGCCAGAACCACAAATTCAACACCGCCATCGCTCAGGTGATGACGCTGATGAACGTGCTGGAAAAAGCCGCACAAGGCACCGAACAGGATCGCGCACTGATTCACGAAGGTCTGGAAACCGTGATTCTGCTGCTGGCTCCGATCACGCCGCACATCAGCCACGAGCTGTGGAATCAACTGGGTCACGCCGATCCTGTGATCGACGCCGGCTGGCCGGTGGTGGATGACAGCGCTTTGGTACAGGACAGCCTGCAACTGGTAATTCAGGTCAACGGCAAACTGCGTGGTCACATTGAAATGCCGGCCAGTGCCAGCCGTGAAGAAGTCGAAGCAGCCGCCCGTGCCAACGAGAACGTTCTGCGCTTCGTCGACGGTCTGACCATTCGAAAAGTGATCGTAGTGCCCGGAAAACTGGTCAATATCGTCGCCAGCTAATTGGATCAGGCGCCAGGTGAGCCTGGCGCCGAGTAAAACCTTTCGGGCCGCTTGATCGGCCCACATGGTTTCAAGGGGAGCAACAAGATGATCAAACGCAATCTGCTGGTGATGGGCCTCGCGGTTCTGTTGAGCGCCTGCGGTTTCCAGCTGCGCGGCACCGGCACCGACGAACTGGCGATCAAGGAACTCGACCTGAGTGCCCGCAACGCCTATGGCCAAACCGTGACCCAATTGCGTCAGGTACTGGAAGGCAGCGGCGTCAAGGTCTACAACGGCGCACCTTACAAACTGGTGCTGACCAATGAGCAGGAAAGCCAACGCATCCTCAGCTACGCCGGTGCCGGTCGTGCTGGCGAATACCAGGTGACCACCGTGTTGAACTACGACATCCGTGGTCGCGGTGACCTGCCACTGATAAGCGACAAGCTTGAAGTGCAGAAAATCTACATGCACGACGGCAACAACCTGGTGGGTTCCGACCAGGAAGCCGCAACGGCCCGGACAGAAGCCCGCCGCGAGCTGGTTCAACGCATGATGCTGCGCCTGCAACAAGTGAGCCCTGGCCAACTGGATCAGTTGCAGCAGACTGCCGAAGCCAAGGCCAAGGCTGATACCGCCGCACTGGAAGCGGCAAAAAAGGCTGAAGCGGATACCCCGCGTCAGTCGCCTATCGAACTGCCGCAGCAGTAAGACTTACGGGGCGCTCAGGCGCTCCGTTCGCCCTCTCTTATGAAGCTCGCCCCCGCCCAACTCGCCAAACACCTGCAAGGCGCCCTTGCGCCGGTCTACATCATCAGCGGCGATGACCCGCTGTTGTGCCAGGAGGCGGCCGACGCTGTTCGCGCTGCCGCCCGTCAGCAGGGATTCGATGAACGCCAGGTGTTTGCCGCCGACGCCAGTTTCGACTGGGGGACGCTGCTGCAAGCCGGTGCCAGCATGTCGCTGTTCGCCGAAAAGCGCCTGCTGGAACTGCGCTTGCCTTCCGGCAAACCCGGCGACAAAGGTGCCGCCGCGCTTATCGAGTACTGCTCGCGTCCGGCCGATGACACCATACTGCTGATCAGCCTGCCGAAACTCGATGGCAGCGCGCAGAAAACCAAGTGGGGCAAAGCGCTGGTCGAAGGACAGCAAACCCAGTTCGTGCAAATCTGGCCAGTCGATGTCGCCCAGTTACCAAGCTGGATCCGCCAACGTTTGTCCCAGGCCGGGCTTTCCGCCAGCCAGGACGCCGTTGAGCTGATCGCGGCACGAGTCGAGGGCAACTTGCTGGCCGCCGCCCAGGAAATCGAAAAGCTCAAACTGATGGCCGAAGGGGGTCAGATCACCATTGAAACCGTGCAGGCTGCGGTGGCCGACAGTGCGCGCTTCGACGTCTTTGGCCTGACCGATGCGGTGCTCAATGGTGAAGCGGCCCATGCCTTGCGCATGCTCGAAGGGTTACGCGGTGAAGGCGTCGAGCCGCCGGTGATTCTCTGGGCCCTGGCCCGGGAGTTGCGCCTGCTGGCCAATATTTCGCTGCAATACAGCCAGGGGACGCCGCTGGACAAGGCCTTCAGTCAGGCCAAACCTCCGGTCTGGGACAAACGTAAACCGTTGGTGAGCAAAGCCCTGCAACGCTACTCGGCCCAACGCTGGGCGCAACTGCTGCTCGAAGCGCAGCGCATCGACGCCCAGATCAAGGGCCAGGCAGCCGGTTCGCCATGGATGAGCTTGAGCCGGTTGACGTTGTTGATGGCCGGGCAGCGTCTGACATTGCCCGCTGAATAGCCCCCTCGCCACAGAAACCACATCGCTATCAAGATCAATGGAAGGTCCTACACAATGTAGGGACTAGACATCCCCTCAACTTCGGCCGATGATTTGCCCCGCAAAAACCACTCACTTGCGAGGCATCATCATGAGCAAAAAGCCATCAACGCATGGCCCCAACAAGGCCAAATCCATCATCGCCCAGCCATTGTTCCGCAGCCGCCAGGAACGCCCCGCCAAGGGCAAAGGCAGTTACCGCCGCGAAGCCTTCCAGTCTGACAGCTGGGAGGCTTCTTACTTTCTGGCGGCCTGAAAGGCAAGCATCCGCTCAACATGTTAAGGTCTGCACCTGATCCGTATTCCCTGGACCCGTGCATGCCCTTTTGTCTTTCCCGTCGTTGGCACTTGCGCCAATTGATCGCTGCCTCCAGCCTTGTTTTGCTAGTCGCCTGTGCGGAAAAACCGACCGCAGCCGACGCTCAGCCGCTTCAGACTCTTCCTGTCGCCACCGCCCCGGCGGTTGTTCCGCCTGTGGTTCCGACCGGTGAGAACCTCGACATCCAGCCAACCCAGACCTTTGCCGAATGGCAGGCAAGCTTCCGAAAGGATGCCCTGGCCGCCGGTATCCGCGCCGATCTGTTCGATCGCGCCTTCGCCAATGTCAGCTTCGACCCCAGCGTGATTCGTGCCGATCGCAGCCAACCGGAATTCGCAAAACCGGTGTGGGAATACCTCGACGGCGCCTTGTCGCCGCTGCGGGTACGCAAAGGCCAGTCGCTGATCAACCAGTACGCCGACATCCTGCAAAGCATCGAGCAGCGTTACGGCGTCGATCGTCAGGCTCTGGTGGCCGTGTGGGGAATGGAAAGCAACTTTGGCCAGTTCCAGGGCAGCAAGTCGGTGATCAACTCGCTGGCGACCCTGGCCTACGAAGGGCGTCGCCCCGGTTTCGCCCACGCGCAATTGATTGCCGCCCTGCAAATCCTGCAACAAGGCGATATCGAACCCGAGAAGATGCTCGGATCCTGGGCCGGTGCCATGGGCCAGACCCAGTTCATCCCGACCACCTACAACACCCATGCCGTGGACTTCGATGGTGACGGACGCCGCGATATCTGGGGCAGCTCGGCCGACGCCCTGGCCTCGACCGCGCATTACCTGCAAAGCTCAGGCTGGCAGAGAGGCCAGCCGTGGGGCTTTGAAGTCCAGCTGCCGAGCGGGTTCAACTACGTGCTGGCCGATGGCACGATTCGCAAGAGCGTCGCCGAATGGCGGCAACTGGGCATTACCCTGCCCAACGGTGGCCAGGTCCCGGCCGGCTCCGAGCAATTGTCCGCAGCCCTGTTGCTGCCGGCCGGTTACCGTGGCCCGGCGTTCCTCGTGCTCGATAACTTCCGGGCAATCCTCAAGTACAACAACTCGTCTTCATACGCCCTGGGGGTGAGCCTGTTGTCCGAACGCTTCAATGGCGCAGGCCTGATCAGCGGCACGTGGCCAAAGGATGATCTGCCACTGAGCCGTACCGAGCGGATTGAATTGCAAAACCTGCTGAGCACACAAAACTACGATGCCGGCACCGCCGACGGGATCATCGGCGCCAACACCCGCAAGGCGATCCGCAGCGCCCAGCAGTCGTTTGGCTGGCCGGCGGATGGCTATCCGACGCACAAGTTGCTGGAAGGGTTGCGTAACCGTTAAAAGCAAAAGATATTCGCGACTTACCTGATTACCACATCCTGCTCCAGCATCAATTCCTGATTCCCCGCATCCAGCCTGACCAACGCCCCCATGGGCAGCGTCAGGTTCGGATCGCAATGGCCGCTACGCCACCCGGACAACACCGGAATCTTCAATGGCTCGAAGGTCTGCTTGAGCAACCTGTCCAGCGCTGCCACCTCCACCCCCGCCACATCCCCGACCAACACGCCGCGCAGTTTGTGCAACGTGCCTGCCAGTCGCAGATGGGTCAGCAACCGGTCGATGCGATACAGCGGCTCGTTGATGTCCTCGATAAACAGAATGACACCCTCGGCGTCAATCTCGTAAGGCGTGCCCATGGTCGCGGCGATCATGGCCAGATTGCCACCGAGCAAGCGCCCATTGGCCACGCCAGGCTCGATCGTGGTCAGCGGGTAGGCCACCGGATGAGCCAGTACTGTTCCCGCCCTCACCTGCCCTCGCAGCATGTTGAAGAAGGAAGGCTCCGTAGGTTTTTGCTTGTCACCCAGCAGGTCGGCATTGAGCATCGGACCATGAAAGGTCACGAAGCCGGCATAACGACTTATCGCCAAATGCAGCGCGGTGATGTCGCTGTAGCCGACGAACGGCTTGGCGTTGTCACGCAGCAACTTGAAATCGATACGATCGAGCAGCCGCGGCGTGCCGTAACCGCCGCGCAGGCAGATGATGGCATCCACTTCGCTGTCGGCGAACGCTGCATGCAGGTCGCCAAGTCGCACCTCGTCGCTACCGGCCAGGTAGCCGTTTTTTTCGTAGACCCCGGGAAACACTTTCAGTGAATAACCCCGTGCACGCATCCATTGCACCGCCTTGTCGGTGTCCAGCGGCGCGGGACCGGCGGGTGCGATAACGCCGATCATACCTTCCGACGGCAGTGCCGGGACGGGAGCATGAGGGCAAAGGGTGTGGGTCGGTCGAGCGGTCATCCGTGAATCTCCCTGCGTGAAATCTTCAGCACACAGTAGTCAGGAACGGGGACAAACAGAAGAGGAACCGTTGCCCCGCAGGTTGCAGAAAAAAACAGCCGTTGCCATAGGCCAGGCAAAAAAACGCCCGCAAGGCTGAACACCGTGCGGGCGCCTTTCATTTCATTGCGTCAATCAGGACGACATCAGCTCGGCCTTGACCAGCTTGGCCTGCTCGTCGGCGTGATACGAGGAGCGTACCAACGGACCGGAGGCAACGTTCTTGAAGCCCATCTTGTAGCCTTCCTCGGCGAACCAGGCAAAGGTGTCCGGGTGCACGAAACGCTGCACCGGTAAGTGGCTGCGGGACGGTTGCAGGTACTGGCCCAGGGTCAACATGTCGATGTCGTGCTCGCGCATGCGCTTCATGACTTCGATGACTTCTTCGTCGGTCTCGCCCAGGCCCAGCATCAGGCCGGACTTGGTTGGAATGTGCGGCATCATCTGCTTGAAGCGTTGCAGCAGGGTCAGCGACCACTGGTAGTCCGAACCCGGACGTGCAGCCTTGTACAGGCGCGGCACGGTTTCCAGGTTGTGGTTGAACACATCCGGCGGCTCGGCGGCGGTGATTTCCAGGGCGATGTCCATGCGGCCACGGTAGTCCGGGACCAGGGTCTCGAGCTGCACGTTCGGCGACAGCTTGCGGATTTCACGGATGCAGTCGGCAAAGTGCTGGGCACCGCCGTCACGCAGGTCGTCGCGGTCCACCGAGGTGATCACCACGTACTTCAGACGCAAGTCGGCGATGGCGATGGCCAGGCTTTCCGGCTCATTGACGTCCAGTGGCTTCGGACGGCCGTGGCCGACGTCACAAAACGGGCAACGACGGGTGCAGATGTCACCCATGATCATGAAGGTCGCGGTGCCGCCGGAGAAGCACTCGCCCAGGTTCGGGCAGGAGGCTTCTTCGCACACGCTGTGCAACTTGTGTTTGCGCAGCAGGGCCTTGATGCGGTCGACTTCCGGCGAAACCGGGATGCGGACACGAATCCAGTCCGGCTTCTTCGGCAATTCGGTAGTCGGAATGATCTTCACCGGGATGCGTGCAACCTTTTCGGCGCCGCGCAGCTTGACGCCGGCTTCTACCTTGGGACGCGGGGCCGGGCGCTCGGTGACATCGAGCGTCGGGATCATGGTTTGCACTGCATCAGTAGTCATATCAGTCGATTCCGCCCGTCAGGGTCGTCTGCTCAGCATAGTCGAGGTGTTTGACGAGCTGCGCGCGCAGCCGGGCACTTACCTCGGCAAATTCAATCGATCCTGCGTGATCGCTCAGCTGGGTCATCGCCAGCCCGGCGTAGCCGCAGGGATTAATCCGTCGAAACGGTTCCAGGTTCATGTCCACGTTCAAGGCCAGGCCATGAAAGGAACAGCCGTGGCGGATCCGCAGACCCAGCGAGGCGATTTTCGCCCCGTCGACGTAGACACCCGGTGCATCGGGCTTGGCCACGGCGGTGACGCCGTAACTGGCCAGCAGTTCGATCAGGCATTGCTCCATCCGGCTGACCAGATCGCGCACGCCAAACCCGAGCTTGCGCACGTCCAGCAGCAGATAAGCCACCAGTTGGCCGGGACCGTGGTAGGTCACCTGACCACCGCGGTCGACCTGCACCACCGGAATATCACCGGGAAGCAGCAAATGTTCGGCCTTGCCGGCCTGGCCCTGGGTGAACACCGGAGGATGCTCAACCAGCCAGATCTCGTCGGCGGCATCACTGCCGCGTTCATTGGTGAAGCGTTGCATGGCATGCCAGACCGGCTCGTAAGCCATCTGGCCGAGCTCGCGAAAGCCCAGCGTGCCAGCCATCACAGCACCATGTGCACGAAACCGGTGGCCCGCAGTTCGCTGTTGATGTTGTACAGCTGGTCCTGGTCGGTCGCGACGATGTGCAACTGAATGGTGGTGTATTTGCCGTTGCTGCTCTGGCGCTCGTCAACACGCTCATCGTTGATCTTGGCGTGCTTCTCGACGATCTTGATGATCTTGTCCTTGTTGCCCACACCGGTATCGCTGATTACCTTAACGGGATAGTCAGTGACCGGGAATTCGATCTTTGGCGCCTTTACTTCGGTATCGGTCATGGCGTAACGGCCTCGTAAGCGTAAGCCGTGGCGACGGGCATGACCCCACGCTGGATCAGCGCGGGGCCATGCAGGTGCACACTAAATTCAGTTGAACAAGCCGTAGAAGAATAGACGGATGCTATCCCACATGCGGCGGAAGATACCACCTTCCTCGACAGCGTCCAGAGCGATCAGATCAGCGCTGTGCACGACCTTGTCGTCCAGTTTCACTTCGACTTTACCGATCACGTCGCCCTTGGCGATTGGCGCGATCAGTTGCGGGTTCATGGTCATGCTGGCAGCGAGCTTTTTCAGCTGGCCTTTCGGCAGGGTCATGGTCAAGTCTTCAGCCAGGCCGGCCTTGACTTGATTGGTGGAGCCTTTCCAGACAGGTGCCTGGGCCAGTTCGGCGCCCTTCTGATAGAAGGTCTGGGTTTCGAAGAAGCGGAAACCGTAGGTCAGCAGTTTCTGGGTTTCTGCGGCACGAGCCACTTCGCTGTTGGTGCCGAACACCACGGCGATCAGGCGCATGCCATCACGCACGGCCGAAGACACCATGCAGTAGCCGGCTTCGTCGGTGTGGCCGGTTTTCAGGCCGTCGACGGTCTTGTCGCGCCACAGCAGCAGGTTGCGGTTGGGTTGCTTGATGCCGTTCCAGAAGAACTCTTTCTGCGAGTAGATCGCGTAGTGAGCCGGGTCTTCGTGGATGATCGCGCGGGCCAGCACAGCCATGTCGTGAGCCGACGAATAGTGCTCAGGGTTCGGCAGGCCGGTCGGGTTCATGAAGTGGGTGTTGGTCATGCCCAGGTCGGCGACGGTCTTGTTCATCAGGTCGGCGAAGGCGTCTTCGCTGCCGGCGATGTGCTCGGAGAGCGCGACGCTGGCGTCGTTGCCCGACTGGATGATGATGCCGTGCAGCAGGTCGCTGACGGTGACCTGCGAGCCGACCTTGATGAACATCCGCGAACCGCCGGTACGCCAGGCGTTTTCGCTGACGGTCACCGGATCGTTTTCGCCGATCTGGCCACGACGGATTTCCAGGGTCGCGATGTACGCGGTCATCAGCTTGGTCAGGCTGGCCGGCGGCAGACGCTGGTCACCGTTGTTCTCGACCAGCACGTTGCCGCTGCTGGCATCCATGAGCACATAGGCCTTGGCGGCCAGTTGCGGTGGCGACGGCATCATCTCGACCGCGAACGCGGCAGGTGAGAGGAGCAGCGGGACTAGCAGGAACAGGCGTTTGGCAAAGGTGGTGATGTTCATCCGTCTCTCGAAATCGCTAATGGAAACTGCCCGAAGGCAAAACTAATCAAATGACTTTCTAACGAGTCATCGTGTGTTCAGTTGCAAACTCCAGTCACCCTTTGCCGGGCTTTTATTCTTTAACGAGTCAACAACCTGGTCCGCCCCCAATGGCAAGCGAACCGTCAATCAAGTTCTACGTATTGCTCAAAGTCTTACTCAGTCACAACACTTGGCGAACCCAGGTTGGCCAGGCGCACGCTATTCTGCACCTGCTGGATTTCACCCGGCGATCCAATCGGGCCCAGGCGAACCCGGTGCAGGGTCTGCTGATTGCGCACGATCGAACTGATGAACACCGGAGCGCTCACCATCCCGCTGAGCTTCGATCTCAGGAGTTCTGCAGCGTCCGGGTTGGCGAACGCGCCCACCTGCAGATACTGGCCAGAGGCTGGTACAGAAGCGTTTTTTTTTGCATCAAGCTGTACAGGCACCACCGCGGCCGCGTGCTGCTGCGGCGGCGGCGTCCATTGCTCGACGGTGCCGGCCGAAGCCGTGATCACCGGGGCGCTATTCTGCGCGACTTGCGGCTCGTTGAGCATCAAAGGCGCCGGACGGCCTTTGGCGGCCCAGTACGCCTGTGGATCAATGCCTTCGACCTTGACACGCGCAGTGCCGATTTCGGCATAACCGAGCTTCTTGGCGGCTGCGTAGGACAAGTCGATGATCCGGTCCGAATAGAACGGTCCGCGGTCGTTGACTCGCAGGATCACACTCTTGTTGTTGTCCAGGTTGGTCACCCGAACGTAACTCGGCAGTGGCAATGTCTTGTGCGCGGCACTCATGCCGTACAGGTCATACACTTCACCGTTGGCGGTGTTCTGACCGTGGAACTTGGTGCCGTACCAGGACGCCGTGCCCGAAGCCGCGTAGGTCTTGGATTCTTGCAGCGGGAAATAGGTTTTGCCCAATACCGAGTACGGGCTGGCCTTGTATGGGCCAGTGTGCAGGGTCGGCGTGGCGTCCGGGATGCGCGAAACATCGACATCCCACCACGGTGCGCCATCCTTGTGGGCGCGATTGATGTCCAGCCCCGGCGTCGAGCGCACGGCGGTGGTGGATTTCTGGGCCGGCGCACGGCTGGTCGAACAACTGGCGACCAGCACTGCCAACGCGGCAAATGCCATCAGCTTCAGGGGTTTATTGATAGGCAATGCCCGCATTACTTGACGCCCCGTGCTTGGACCAGCTGCTCAGACAGTTGATGTACGGCCATGGCGTACATCACGCTGCGGTTATAACGCGTGATCGCGTAAAAATTCTTCAGGCCCATCCAGTACTCGGGGCCATTGTCGCCTTCCAGGCGGAAAGCAGTAACCGGCATATCATCGCGCAGCGCATCATGACTTGACCACCCCAGGGCTCGCAACTCCCCGACGGTTTTCGTCGGTTCGATTCCTGAGGTCAAACCCTCGTCGACCTGATCGCCACGGACATCGGCAGAGCTGACTACCGGTTCGCCAGCGACCCAGCCATGACGCTTGAAGTAACTGGCGACACTGCCAATGGCATCGTCCGGGTTGGTCCAGATGTTGATATGGCCATCACCGTCGAAATCCACCGCATAGGCGCGGAAACTGCTCGGCATGAACTGCGGCAAGCCCATTGCGCCAGCGTAGGAGCCTTTGAGCGTCAACGGATCGACCTGTTCTTCGCGAGCCAGCAGCAGGAACTCACGCAATTCCTTGCGGAAAAACTCGGCACGGGGAGGATAGTCGAAACCCAGGGTCGACAAGGCATCGATCACCCGGAAATTTCCGGTATTACGGCCAAAAAAGGTTTCAACGCCGATGATCGAGACAATCACCTGGGCCGGCACACCGTATTCCTGCTCGGCACGGGCCAACACCGCTTCGTGCTGACGCCAGAAATCCACACCCCGGGCTATGCGCGCATCGGTGATGAACATCGGACGATATTCGTTCCACTGCTTGACCCGCTCGGCGGGTTTCGAGATGGCGTCCAGAATCGACTGCTTGCGCTCGGCTTCGCGGAACACGCCCATCAATTGTTCACCGGCGAAACCGTAGTCGCGGGTCATTTCACCGACGAATTCGGCCACCTGGGGTGAGCCCTCGTAGTCGCCGGCCAACGCTTCCTGCACGGTGCCAAGGATGCTTACCAGGCCGACCCATGGCGCGTATCGAGTCGCCCAGCCACGCATTACTTGCATTGAAAATCTCACCTTATTCAAACCTGCGCGATCCACTTGCGATGGGTATGGATCGACATCAAAACCCCAAACGCTGACAGCAGCGTCACCAGCGAAGTTCCTCCGTAGCTAATGAACGGCAACGGCACCCCTACCACCGGCAACAGGCCACTGACCATACCGATGTTGACGAAAACATAAACAAAAAACGTCATGGTCAGGCTGCCCGCGAGCAACTTGCCGAACAATGTCTGCGCCTGGGCGGTAATCACCAGGCCGCGGCCGATCAACAGCAGGTAGATCAGCAACAGCGCGCAGATCCCCACCAGGCCGAACTCTTCACCCAATACGGCAATAATGAAGTCGGTATGGCTTTCCGGCAGGAAGTCCAGGTGCGACTGGGTGCCCAGCAACCACCCCTTGCCGAACACACCGCCGGAGCCGATGGCGGCCTTGGACTGGATGATGTTCCAGCCAGTACCGAGCGGATCGCTCTCCGGGTCGAGGAACGTCAGAATCCGCTGCTTCTGGTAGTCGTGCATGATGAAGAACCACATGGCAACCGCCACGGGCACGGCGGCGGCCAGCACGCTGAGGATCCAGCGCCAGCGCAAGCCACCCATGAACAGCACGAAAGCGCCACCGGCCAGGATCAGCAGCGAAGTGCCAAGGTCCGGTTGACGCACGATCAGAATGAATGGCACGCCGATCAGCATCAGACTGACGCCCACGTGCTTGAGTTGGGGCGGCAAGGTGCGTTTGGACAAGTACCAGGCAATCGTTGCCGGCATCAGGATCTTCATGAATTCCGAGGGCTGGAAGCGGACCACGCCGGGAATGTTGATCCAGCGGGTGGCACCCATGGCGTTGTGGCCCATGATGTCCACCACCAGCAACAGCATTACCCCGACCACGTAGCCCAGCGGCACCCAGCGCGCCATGAATCTCGGCTCGAACTGGGCGATGACAATCATCGACACCAGGCCGATGCCGAACGAAGTGGCTTGCTTGCCCAGCAGATCCCAGCTTTTGCCACTGGCCGAATACAACACGAACAGGCTGCCGGCGGCGAGGGTCAGCAGCAGGATCAGCAGTGGGCCGTCAATGTGCAGGCGTTGCAGCAGCGTCGCACGGCGACGCATCACATCCTCACTGGAGAGCATGCGATCGAAGTTATTCATCACGGGCGGTGGCCTCTGCACTGATAGGGCTGGCGTATTCGGGCTTCAACCGACCGTCCTGGTCCAGGAGCCAGGCGTCCATGACCTGACGCACCACCGGCGCGGCGACGCCGGAGCCGGACTCGCCGTTCTCGACCATCACCGACACCACGATTTTCGGGTCGTCGGCCGGCGCGAAGCCGACGAACAAGGCGTGGTCACGGTGACGTTCCTGGACCTTGGAACGGTCGTACTTTTCACCCTGCTTGATCGCGACCACCTGGGCCGTACCCGACTTGCCGGCGATGCGGTATTGCGCGCCGATCGAAGCCTTGCGCGCCGTACCACGGGCACCGTGCATAACCTGCTGCATGCCGTGGTTGACCTTGGTCCAGTCCGACGGGTCGCGCAGGATGATGTCCGGCATAGGGTTCTGATCCACCGGTTTCTCGCCTTCGATGGTCTTGGCCAGGTGTGGACGGTTCCAGATGCCTTTGTTGGCCACCAGCGCCGTGGCCTGGGCCAGCTGCAGGGGGGTCGACTGCATGTAGCCCTGACCGATCCCGAGAATCAGCGTTTCGCCCGGGAACCATGCCTGCCGGCGGGTCGCACGCTTCCATTCGCGGGTCGGCATCAGACCCGGCGACTCCTCGAACATGTCCAGGGAAACCTTCTGACCGATACCGAACTTGGACAGGTACGACGACAACCGATCGATCCCTAGCTTGTGGGCAAGGTCATAGAAGTAGGTGTCGTTGGAACGCATGATCGCCGTGTCGAGGTCGACAAATCCATCGCCGGTGCGGTTCCAGTTGCGGTACTTGTGATCGTAGTTGGGCAGCATGTAGTAGCCAGGGTCGAACACCCGGGTCGAGGCAGTCACCACGCCCGAATCCAGACCGGCAATCGCCACAGCAGGCTTGATGGTCGAGCCCGGCGGGTACAGACCGCGCAGTACGCGGTTGAACAGCGGCCGGTCGATGGAGTCGCGCAGCTCGGAATAGGCCTTGGAGCTGATGCCGGTGACGAACAGGTTCGGGTCGAAACTCGGCTGGCTGACCATCGCCAGCACTTCACCTGTTTTCGGGTCCAGCGCTACCACCGCGCCACGACGACCACCGAGCGCAGCTTCGGCGGCTTCCTGCAATTTGATGTCCAGGCTCAGGACGATGTCTTTGCCGGAAACCGGTTCGGTGCGCTTGAGCACCCGCAATACACGGCCCCGAGCGTTGGTCTCGACCTCCTCGTAACCCACCTGACCATGCAGCTCCGGCTCATAGAAGCGCTCGATGCCGGTTTTGCCGATTTGATGGGTGCCGCTATAACTGACCGGGTCCAGCGATTTGAGCTCTTTCTCGTTGATCCGCCCCATGTAACCCACCGAGTGCGCAAAGTGCGCACCCTGGGGATAGTGACGAACCAGTTGCGCGACCACTTCCACGCCCGGCAGGCGGAACTGGTTCACGGCGATGCGGGCAATCTGCTCTTCGGTCAGCTCAAACAGGATCGGCACCGGCTCGAACGGCCGGCGCCCCTGACGCATGCGCTTCTCGAAGATCACCCGGTCCTCGGGCGTCAGCTCCAGCACTTCGACGATCACGTCGAGCACCTGCTGCCAGTCGCCGGACCGCTCGCGGGTCATGCTCAGGCTGAAGCTGGGCCGGTTGTCGGCAATCACCACGCCATTGCGGTCGAAAATCAGCCCACGAGTGGGTGGAATCGGCTGCACATGAACGCGGTTGTTTTCCGACAGGGTCGAGTGGTACTCGTACTGGATCACTTGCAAGAAATACAGGCGCGCGATCAGTACGCAGATCAGCGCCACCACGGCGATTGCCCCGAACACGACGCGGCCACGCACCAGACGGGCGTCTTTTTCGTGGTCCTTGATGCGGATCGGCTGGGACATGAGGGCAGAACTACTTGTGGTAAGGGTGACCGGACAGCACGGTCCAGGCACGGTACAACTGTTCGCCGATCAGAATCCGCACCAGCGGGTGCGGCAAGGTCAGCGGCGACAACGACCAGCGCTGGTCAGCCCGGGCACAGACTTCCGGCGCCAGCCCTTCGGGGCCGCCGACCATGAAGTTGACGGTGCGCGAATCCAGCCGCCAGCGATCGAGCTCGACCGCCAGTTGCTCGGTGCTCCAGGGCTTGCCATGGACTTCGAGTGTGACAATCCGCTCGTTCGGCCCGACCTTGGCCAGCATGGCTTCGCCTTCCTGGCGGATGAAACGGGCCACGTCGGCGTTCTTGCCACGGGTATTAAGCGGTATTTCCACCAGTTCCAGCGCCAGCTCGGACGGAAGACGCTTGGCATATTCATGCCAGCCTTCTTCCACCCATTTGGGCATGCGTGAACCGACGGCGATCAGTCGCAGTCGCACAGCGGTCCCTTATTCCTGGTCTTTGTTGAGCTTGTTGAAATGCTCGTGACCAACTTCAGGGCTGTGGTGTTTGCCATCGGCGGCACGGCTCTGCTCGGCACCTTTCCACAGGCGCTCCAGGTCGTAGAACTGACGAGCGTTGGAGGTCATCATGTGGACGATCACGTCGTCCATGTCCAGGAGAACCCAGTCGCTGTCGCCCTTGCCTTCTTCACCCAGCGGCTTGATACCCAGGGCTTTGACGGCCTCGCGAACCTTGTCCAGCATCGCGCCGATCTGGCGGTTGGAGGTACCGGTGGCGATGATCATGTAGTCAGTGATGCTCTGCTTGTCGCGAACATCAATCACCAGCACGTCCTGGGCCTTGACGTCTTCCAGGGCGGCTACGGCGATCTTGACCAGCTCGTCGCCTTTAGGAGGCTCGGCAGCGAGGACCTTCTCAGGCAGCGGGGCACTCTTGAACGTGCCTTTGCGCTTAACTTTGTTTACGTCGTTGTTCGTCATATAAAACTCGTTTTGCTCGTATGTTCGGGCGCTTCAATACACGTTGTTGCCACGTGCCTTGAGGCACTCCTATTCAGTTCGACGCACGGTAGAGTCCGTGCGCATCGATGTAGGCCAGGACCGCGTCGGGCACCAGGAAACGTACCGACTTACCGCTGGCCAGCAGTTGACGGATCTGGGTGGCGGATACCGCGAGCGGTGTCTGCCAGACGAATGCAATCTGTCCGCTCGGCCCTTTGAGGGCCAGCGGGTCGCTCACCGAGCGCGCCGCCAGCAGGTTGCGCAAGGCATCCGGCGGTTCGCTGTCGGCATCCGGGCGTTGCAACACCAGGATATGGCAATGCTGGAGCAACTCTTCCCAGCGGTGCCAAGTGGGCAGGCCGCAAAAAGCGTCCCAGCCCAAAAGCAGAAAAACCTGGTCATCTGCGGCCAGTTCGGCGCGCATCAGCTCCAGGGTATCAATGGTGTAGGACGGTTTGTCCCGCTGCAATTCGCGGGCGTCCACCACCAACGGCGCCACACCGGCCACCGCACACTCGACCATCGCCAGACGGTCTTTCGCCGACACCTGCGGCTTGTCCCGATGGGGCGGCCTGGCACTGGGTGTCAGACGCAGTTCATCGAGCGCCAGGGTTTCGGCGACCTCCAGCGCACCGCGCAAATGGCCGATGTGCACCGGGTCGAACGTTCCGCCCAGCACGCCAATGCGGCGAGGAGCTGGCTCGCTGACGGCGACCGGGGCTGACGGGTCTAAGTCGCCCAAGTCAGACCGGCTCCTGTCCGCGCAACTGCCCGTCGCCGACCACGATGTACTTCTCGCAGGTCAGCCCTTCGAGGCCCACCGGGCCGCGGGCGTGCAGCTTATCAGTAGAAATGCCGATCTCGGCACCCAATCCGTATTCGAAGCCATCGGCGAAGCACGTCGGGGTATTGATCATCACCGACGAGGAGTCGACTTCAGCCACGAAACGCCGGGTGTCGCCCTGGTGTTCGCTGACAATCGAATCGGTGTGATGGGAACCGTAATGATTGATGTGCTCGATGGCCTGGCCCAGTCCGTCGACCACACGGATCGACAGAATCGCCGCCAGGTATTCGGTGCTCCAGTCTTCTTCGGTAGCGGCCACGACATCGATGATTGCCCGGGTACGCTCGCAACCGCGCAGCTCGACGCCTTTTTCGCGAAACTGTGCCGCCATCGCTGGCAGGAAATCCCTGGCGACGGTTTGATCGACCAGCAGCGTTTCCATGGCACCGCAGATGCCATAACGGTAAGTCTTGGCGTTGAACGCAATGCGCTGGGCCTTGGCCAGATCGGCGTGTTCACTCACGTAAACGTGGCAGATGCCGTCCAGGTGCTTGATCACCGGTACGCGGGCATCACGACTGACGCGTTCGATCAGGCCACGGCCACCGCGCGGCACGATGACATCGACGTATTCAGGCATGGTGATCAGCGCGCCGACGGCAGCGCGATCGGTGGTTTCGACCACTTGCACCACGGCGGCCGGCAGACCGGCCTCGGCCAGACCGCGCTGAATGCAGGCGGCGATGGCTCGATTGGAATGAATCGCCTCGGAACCGCCACGCAGGATGGTCGCGTTACCGGACTTCAGGCACAGGCTCGCGGCATCGATGGTCACGTTCGGCCGCGACTCGTAGATGATTCCGATCACGCCCAGTGGCACGCGCATCTTGCCGACCTGAATACCGGACGGGCGGAAACTCATGTCACGGATCGCGCCGACCGGGTCCGGCAGGGCTGCCACCTGACGCAGGCCGACGATCATGCCGTCGATACGCGCCGGGGTCAGTGCCAGGCGTTCGAGCAGGGCTGGCTCAAGACCATTGGCGCGACCGGCGGCCAAATCCAGCTCATTGGCCGCCGTCAGCTCGGCACGAGCAGCGTCCAGCGCATTGGCGGCGGCCTGCAGGGCGCGGTTTTTCTGCGCGGTGCTGGCACGGCCGATCACGCGGGAAGCTTCGCGGGCAGCGCAACCCAGGCGGGTCATGTAGTCAAGAACGGACTCAGTCATGGTCTGGCGTGGTCTTTGATTAGGTCTTGGTAAAGAGTAAAGCGGCAGATTATAGCTGTCGCGCCCACCGACTAACAGCGGTGACGGGCGGATGGTCGAAATGGAGGGCAATTTGCCGACGTTCAGCCGGGATTAAGCTGCAAATTGTTATCATCACGACTCAATCAGCCCTGATAAACGTCGTTCATCATGTCCAACCTGACTGTTCGAGCGTCCGCTGCGAGCCTGCCCACGGGCCTTCCGGACGCGTTTTTCGACCGCGACGCGCAAATTCTGGCTCGGGATTTACTGGGTAAAGTCATACGCCATCGGGTCGACGACCTGTGGCTCAGCGCCCGAATCATCGAGACAGAAGCCTATTACTGCGCGGAAAAAGGCAGCCACGCCTCCCTCGGCTACACAGAAAAGCGTAAGGCGTTGTTTCTGGATGGTGGCCACATTTATATGTATTACGCCCGGGGCGGTGATTCGCTGAACTTCAGTGCCCAAGGGCCGGGTAACGCGGTGCTGATCAAATCCGCTTACCCGTGGGTCGATGAATTGAGTGGGCCGGGCAGCCTGGCACAGATGCTATTGAACAATCCCGATGCCCAGGGCCACCCTCGCCCGTCACAAAAACTCTGCGCCGGGCAAACCCTGCTCTGCAAGGCACTGGGCCTGAAAGTGCCGGTGTGGGACGCCAAACGCTTTGACCATGAAGTGCTGCTGGTGGAGCACGTCGGCCAGACGCCCGCCCACATCATCCAGACCACACGCCTGGGCATTCCCCACGGGCGCGATGAACACCTGATGTACCGCTTTGTCGACGCTGCCTACGCGGCTTATTGCACGCGCAACCCGCTAAGACGGGGCCAGGTCGAGGGTCGCGATTATTTTGTGCTGTCCTGACTTATCCGGACTTGAAGTAAAAGTGAGTCTCTGTGGGAGCGGGCTTGCCCGCGAAGGCGGTGTGTCAGGCGACAATAATATCGTCTGGAAGGGCCCATTCGCGGGCAAGCCCGCTCCCACAGGGTTCGGCGCCGTTACGAAAATTTGCGTTTGCCCACCAAGGGCCAATTGAATTCAATGGAGTGGTTTATATGGGCCAATGGCTCGATAGCGTGACCGGCTGGTTGACGGTCAACCCGCAATGGCTGGCGGCGGCAATATTTCTGGTGGCGTTTGTGGAATGCCTGGCGATTGCCGGGCTGATCGTCCCCGGCACGGTTTTACTGTTCACCGTTGCGGTGCTGGCCGGCAGCGGTGCGTTACCGCTGAGTGAAACCTTGCTGCTGGGCTTCCTCGCCGGTGTGTTGGGCGACGTGGTTTCGTATTTCCTTGGACGGCACTTTCATCAGAACATCCGACGCCTGCCCGGTTTGCGCCATCACCCGGAATGGATTGCCGGGGCCGAGACCTATTTCCAGCGCTATGGCATCGCCAGCCTGCTGGTCGGGCGTTTTATCGGGCCATTACGCCCGATGCTGCCCATGGTCGCCGGCATGTGCGACATGCCCTTCCCACGCTTCATCGCCGTCAGCCTGCTGGCCGGTGCGGGCTGGTCGGTGGCTTATCTGCTGCCTGGCTGGGCTACCGGCGCGGCCATTCGCCTGCCGCTGCCTGAAGGTTTCTGGACTCAGGCCGGGATCGTTGTCGGCAGCATTGCGGTCATGGTGGGGTTGAGCGCGACCAGCAGCTTGCGCCAGCATCGCAGGGCTACAGCGTTGATCGCTGGCATGAGTTTTCTCATTCTGACGGGGTTGTTCATCGGCTATCCGCACCTGAGCGCCCTCGATCAAGGGCTGATGACACTAGTGCAGGAGCATCGCAGTCCGATGCTCGATGAGGTGGCGGTGGTCTTCACGCTGATTGGCGAATTCCGCAACATGCTGTTGTTCAGCGCGCTGCTGACAGGTTTGCTGTTGCTGATGCGCCAATGGCGCCCGGCGATTTTCGCCGGAAGCACCCTGCTCTGCACGGCATTGGCGAACACCGCGACCAAACAGTTCTTTGCCCGCATGCGCCCCGAAGTGCTGAGCGATCCGCTGAACAGCTACAGCATGCCCAGCGGCCACGCGTCTGGCTCTTTTGCGCTGTTTCTGACCCTCGCCGTACTGGCCGGCCGCGGACAGCCGCCGCGGATGCGCCTGACCTGGTTGCTGGTGGCCTGTTTGCCGGCCATGGCGATTGCCTTGTCGCGGGTGTATCTCGGCGCTCACTGGCCGACCGATGTCATGGCCGGCGCAATGCTGGCGGCATGTGTCTGTGCGGCCAGCCTGTGGTTGATCCAGCGCAAGGAACCGCTCAACAGCTTGCCACCCAAGGTCTGGTGGCTGGTGTTGCCGGCGTTGCTGGCATTGTTCGGCTTCTTCGTGTTGCGGCATTTACCGCATACGATGTTGCGGTATGCGTACTAGATAAAGCAAAAGATCCCAGCCCTCAGTCGCACCTACATGAATGGGGTGTTCGCCCTGTAGAAGCTGCCAAAGGCTGTGACCTTTTCAATAATGCCAGGCAAACAACTTCTCGGCGATTCACCCAATCACAGCAGGTCAATCAAGAATCGCCTTGAAGTTAAGCAACAGCGCACCCCGACAACTTATATTAAACTTTAGCCCCCGAACGGGAAACTTGGTAAATCTGATTCTTCAACGCCACGATATTTCGCAATGGCTATATCGGCTTGATTGGAAACTTTCCCAGCGACGACGACATAGTCTTCCAGCTTCCAACGAACTTCCGTGGAGAATTTTATCATCGCCTCCCCCACATAATCATCCCAGAGCTGCTGCTCAAATCTATCGCGGCCGGCATTCAATCCCGAACGTCGCACCAGGATCAACGCATTCGCCGCATTCGCTGCCGAGTCCGCCGCGAACTCAACTTCGGCCTGCGGTGCATTTGCGAAAACATACCGGACCATAATCCGGGAAAAGCACAGCGCCCACAACGTACGCTCATCGCCACTTAAATCTTTCATAAAATAATCCTTTATATATGTAATGCCTGCCTCATGCAGACGAAGCAAATATAATCACTTAAACTTTACCGATCAATACAAACCACTCTCCAAACTTATTAAAATTCAATACAAAGACCCACCAAGCGAACTGACCGCCACCTGAATAACCAACTAATAAATTGAAGATCAAACCAAATAACAACACTCAATTGAACAATCGACGACTTACCATTGTTAATCAGGCAAACAACTCCCCCTGCAACCCATCCAACAACGCCTGAGTTGCATCCAGTCGTTGTAGCGGATCATCAAGTTGCAGCAAGTCGATCTTGTCAACTTCGGCAAACGGCAGCAGGTACGCCAACTGATTGGCCAGCGACTGTTGCCCGGTCGCTTCAGTCCCAATTGCACGGTATTGGCTAACACCGCAACCAAACAGCTTTTTGCCCATGAGCGCCAGGAAGTATTGAGCGATCCATTGACCAGTTACAGCCTGCTCAGCGGCCACGCATCGGGTTCTTTTGCGCCGCTCCTTACGCTCGCCGGCCATGGCGATTACCTTGTCGTGGATGTACCTCGGCGCGCACTGACCAACCGATGTCATGGCCGGCGCGATGTTGGCAGCGTGTGTCTGTGTAGCCAGCCTATAGCTGGTTCAGCGAAAGGAGCCGCTCAACGCCCTGCCGCCAAAAGTCTGGTGGCTGGTGTTGCCGGCGCTGGTGGAATTGTTCGGGGTCTTCGTGTTGCGGTATGCGTATCTGGTGGGTGGTTGCACATTGATTCGCCCCACAAAAGCCCCCGGCTCATTAGCCGAGGGCGTCAGTCGCGTGGACTTAGTTCGAGCTCCACTGACGCTTACGCATTTCAAGAATCAATGCGTCAGCCAACTGGCACGCAGTTTCAGCAGTGTCTTCAAAAGACTGACCAGCACTGACATTTTTGAGCAAGTAGCCTACTGCAGCGGCTTCCCAGGCGGAGCGTTCGTGTAAATAGATAGTCATTGTGTTAACTCCTTTTAATGAATTGGCCCACGTCATGTGGACGACCACAAACTAAATAACCCACAGATGTTCAGCAATGCTGGCAAACCTGCTGATGTTTTGCCAAATGCTGCTCAGGCAAACAACTCGCCCTGCAATTCATCCAGCAACGCTTGAATCGCATCCAGTCGTTGCTGCGGATCATCGAGTTGCAGCAGGTCGATCTTGTCCAGTTCAGCGAAGGGCAACAGGTACGCCAACTGATTGGCCAGCGACTGCTGGCCGGTCGCTTCGGTGCCCATGTTCAAGGCTTCAACCATCGGGTGTTCCGCCAGGGCCTTGAGCAATGCCACCAGATCGGCGTCCTCGTCCTGCAGCGGTTGCTCCGGCTCGTCTTCCAGCCACTCGACCTCGGCGACGGTCAGCTGATCTCGTTGCACTTCGGTCCGCAAAACGTGAAAACGCCGACCGCCCTGCACCCGAATCCCCAGCAGACCGTTTTCCTGCTGTTTGAAATCGGTGATCAGCGCTTCGCAGCCCACCAGCGCGTAGCCGGCCGGGGCGATCCCGACCTCTTCACCCTCAAGGATGCACACCACGCCGAATCCGCCGCCCTGCTTCATGCAGCGGCCGATCATGTCCAGATAGCGCGCTTCGAAGATCTGCAAGTCGAGGATGCAACCTGGGAACAGCACTGTGTTCAACGGAAAAAGCGGCAGACTCATAGACATTTCCTTACACCACCATCGACACCGCCAGCGGCAGGAGAACCGCCGTGGCCACACCCATCAGGCTCATCGCCAGCGCCGCGAAGGCGCCGCACTCTTCACTTTCCTGCATCGCCACCGCCGTGCCGACCGCGTGGGCCGTCATGCCCAGTGCCATGCCCCTGGCTTCCGGGCTATGCACGCCGAGGCGGGTCAACAGGGCCGGACCGAAAATCGCCCCGATCACGCCAGTAATCAAGACGAACACCGCTGCCAGCGCCGCGACCCCACCGATCTGTTCAGCCACCAACATAGCGATCGGCGAGGTTACCGACTTCGGCGCCATGGTCATCAGGATCATGTGTTCGGCACCGAACCACCAGCCCAGCAGCACGCCCATGCCCGTGGCCACGACACCACCTATCACCAGCGTAGTAAAAATCGGCCAGAACAACTGCCGAATCCGTCGCAGGTTGAGGTAAAGCGGCACCGCCAGCGCGACAGTGGCCGGGCCGAGCAGGATGCTCAGGATCTCGGTGCTCTTGCGGTACTCGGCGTAGGTCAGGCCGCAGCCCACCAGCACGCCGATCACCAACAACATGGAGACCAGCACCGGTTGCAAAAAGATCCAGCGGGTTTTCTCGAATGCCGCCAGGACGAGTTGATAGGCGCCAAGGGTAATGCCAATGCCGAACAATGGATGATGAATCACTGACGCCCAGGCGCCGTGCCAGTCGAAGATCATTGGCCGTCCTCAGGCTGAGCATGACGCTTGACCATGCGCTGCATCAGCACCCCGGCGAAGGCCATCGAAAGCAGCAGCGACAAGACCAGCGCACCGACAATGGCCCAGAAGTCCGCCGCGATATCGGCGGCATAGACCATCACGCCCACGGCCGGCGGCACCAGCAACAGCGGCAGGTAGCGCAGCAGGCTGCTGGCCGCCAGGTTCAGTGGCTCGCCGACCTGTCCGCGACAGATGAGGTACACCAGCAACAGCAGCAACCCCACAATCGGCCCCGGCAGCACAGGCAAAAACAAATGATTGATCGCCGTGCCGAGCAATTGGAACAGCACCAGCCACGTCAGACCCCGTAGCAACATTGTTGATCTCCCACAAAATCCGTCACCCGCATTGGCCGGGCATTATAAGCATGCTCGTGCTATAGACCGGCATTCGCCAAAAGCATGGTCAGTTGACCGGAGCGTTTGGCCATGTTGATCTAAAGTGGTAAGCCGGGAGGTCAAATCCCCCCAACTCAAAACTATAAAACCGATGAACCCAAGGAGAGTCTCAATGCCCTATGTTCCAGTTGCAGAGCTCAAAGATTATGTCGGCAAGGAGCTTGGACGTTCCGAATGGCTCACCATCGACCAGGACCGCATCAACCTGTTCGCCGAAGCCACAGGAGACTTTCAGTTCATCCATGTCGACCCGGTCAAGGCCGCGCAAACGCCATTTGGCAGCACCATCGCTCACGGCTTTCTGTCGTTATCGCTGATCCCGAAACTGATGGAAGACATCCTCGTCATGCCCGAAGGCTTGAAGATGGTGGTCAACTACGGCCTCGACAGCGTGCGCTTCATTCAGCCGGTCAAGGTCAATTCGAGAGTGCGACTCAAGGTCGACCTGACCGAAGTCACCGAGAAAAAACCCGGCCAATGGCTGCTCAAGGCCACTACCACCCTGGAAATCGAAGGTTCGGACAAGCCGGCGTACATCGCCGAACCCCTGTCCCTGTGCTTCGTATAAACCTTCCGGGATGCGAAGCAGCTCCTGCTGTTTCGCGCCCTCTTGCGGTGCCTCGCCCTATATTAAGGACACATAGCTGCGGCATACTCCCTCGCCTAATTGCCCGGAATCCGCTATGCGCCCACTTGCACTCCTTGCCTTGACCCTGATGCTCACCGCTTGCGGCGACGGCGAATCGCCTTTGGCCCCCGACGCACGCCTGCCCGACGGCGGACGCTATCGCGGTGACCTGGTCAATGGCTTGCTGCAAGGCAAGGGGCGCATCGACTACCCGAACGGCAGCTGGTACGCCGGCGAATTCGACAGGGGTCAGTGGCATGGCCAGGGCGAATGGCATGGCAGCAATGGCGAGGTCTATCGCGGGCAGTTCAATCAGGGTCTGTTCGACGGTCAGGGGGCACTGACCACCAACGCCAGCAGCTACAGCGGCGGCTTCAAAGCCGGCCGGCGCAACGGCGAAGGCACCCTCAAAGAAAACGGCATGAGCTATCGCGGAGAGTTCAAGGCCGATCAATACGCTGGCCTGGGTCGCCTCGAACTCGAAGACGGCAGTTCCTATCAGGGCCAGTTCGCCCACGGCAAACCCAATGGCGAAGGACAGCGCGGTGACGGCAACGGCAATCAGTTCACCGGGCACTTCGTCGACGGCCAACTGGAAGGCAACGGGACTTTCAACAGCGCCGACGGCGATATCTATGTCGGCAGCTTCAAGAACAATCAACTGCACGGTAAAGGCCGCTACGAAAACGCCGACGGCGATGTCTGGCTTGGTCAGTTCAAGGAAGGCTCGTTGAACGGCAAGGGCGAGTTGATCGGCACTGACGGCAGCCATTACATCGGCCAGTTCAATGACTGGCGCTTTTCCGGCCAGGGCAGACTGAACCTGTCTGACGGCAGTTTTTACACCGGCCAGTTCGACAACGACAGTTACCAGGGGCGCGGCACATTGGTGTTGACCGACGGCACCGTGCTCAGCGGCACCTGGATCAACGGCCAGCGCGTACGCGACGCCGAGGGCAAATTATTGCCCGACACTCTGGAGCTCGGCCTGCTGGCCCAGGGGCGCTTGCTCGACACGGCGCTGGCCAACGTTCCATCCTCGACCCCGGCGGTGGAGCTGTATTCGTTGACCCTGGGTGGTGATGGCAAACAAAGCGTGTTTCTGCGCGAATCCGACTACGTCGCCAACATGCTCACCACCCGGTTCGGCACCTTTGGCCAGATCCGCCTGGTGAACCATCGTGATCACCTCGCCGACCGCCCGATGGCGACTCGGGAAAACCTGCGCCGCGCCGCCCTGACACTGGCTGAACGCAGCGGGCCGGAAGACCTGATTTTCATCTACCTGACCAGCCATGGCACCAGCGAACACGAGCTGGTGCTTGACCAGCCACGCATGGAGCTGGCCGATCTGCCAGCCGACGAAATGGCTGCTGTTCTCGCTCCATTGAAAAACCGCGACAAGATCATCGTGATTTCGTCCTGCTACTCCGGCGGTTTCATCCCCGCCCTCAAAGATGAACGGACCCTGATCATGACGGCCTCGCGGGCCGACCGAGTGTCCTTCGGTTGCTCGGAGGAAGCCAACTTCACTTACTTCGGCGATGCATTGTTCGCCCAGGCCCTGAACCAGACCGATGATCTGGAACAAGCCTTCAAACTGGCCAAGGCCACTGTCGCCGAACGTGAGCTGGCAGACGGCTTCGAAGCATCCGAACCACAGATCTGGGCACCAAAAACCGTCCTCTCGCATTGGCAACTACTGCGCAAACAACAGGCACGAAAAGCCCTGCAAAGTGCAGCGATGGAAAGCAAGGATGCAAACAGCAACTAAGCTGAATAGTATCAAGGGGGAAACACTATGTACTTGACGCCTCAGCACGTGCTGCTCGCCGGAGCCACCGGTTTGACCGGTGAACATCTGCTTGATCGCCTGCTTAACGAGCCAACGATTTCGCGGGTATTGGCACCGTCACGCCGGCCTTTGGCCAAGCATCCCCACCTTGACAACCCGGTCGGCGACCCGGCGGTGTTTCTGCCGCAGTTGAACGGCCGTGTCGACATCGCCTACTGCTGCCTGGGCACCACGATCAAGCAGGCTGGCTCGGAACAGGCGTTTCGCGCAGTGGACCTGGACATGGTAGTGGCATTCGCAAAACGTGCCCGGGAGATGGGCGCACGGCACCTGATCGTGATCAGTGCTCTGGGAGCTGATCGGAGATCCTCGATTTTCTACAACCGGGTCAAAGGCGAGATGGAGTACGCATTGCGCGCGCAGGACTGGCCGCAGCTGACTATTTGCCGCCCTTCGCTGTTGCTGGGCGAACGCACCGAACCACGCCTGGGCGAGAAAGTCGCCGGGCCGTTGTCTCGGCTGATCCCTGGCAAATACCATGGTATCGAAGCCTGCCAACTGGCTCGCGCGATGTGGCGTCTGGCGCTGGAAGAGCAGGACGGGGTCAGGATTGTCGAGTCGGATGAGCTGAGGAAGTTGGGCAAGTAATTTTATGGTGCCTGAGCGGGCCTCATCGCGGGCAAGCCCGCTCCCACAGGATTTTGTGTCGTACACAAATTTTGTAATCGCTGAAAAACCTGTGGGAGCGAGCTTGCTCGCGATAGAGCGCGAAGTGCTCTCTTACAATCCACCCGTCGCCTGAAAGCTCACCCCAATCACCGTCAACAACGACAGCGGCAACAGCAGCGTGTCGAGCAACGCACTCGCCGGCAGGTCGACACCCGGATAGCTCGGCGCTTCGGCTCCGAATCGGTCCTTGGCACAACACCCACCGTTCATCGCGTACAAATCCAGACGAGTACCCGAATAGACAATCGGCGCCCCCGGCTTGGCTGCATCGAGGGTGCGCGCCGTCGCGCAACCGGCCAACTGCAGTGCCAGCACAACTACCAGCAGCTTATTCATCGCTGGTCAGATGATGCTCGCCCCAACGCGGCAACATGTCCTGAGGAATATTCAGCAGATTGAGAATCCGTGCGACGACAAAATCGATCAGGTCGTCGATGGTTTGCGGCTGATGATAAAAGCCCGGTGATGCCGGCAGGATTGTCACGCCCATGTTCGACAGCTTGAGCATGTGCTCCAGGTGAATGCTCGAATACGGCGCTTCACGGGGCACAAGAATCAGCTGGCGGCGCTCTTTCAGCGTCACGTCGGCGGCCCGTTCGATCAGGTTGTTGCAGGCACCCGTGGCGATGGCCGACAACGTGCCCGTGGAGCACGGCACCACCACCATCGCCGCTGGCGCGCCGGAGCCCGAAGCCACCGGCGACATCCAGTCTTCCTTGCCGTACACCCGAATCTGCCCGGCGGCAGCACCCGTGTATTCGGTGAGGAACGCCTGCATCATCTGCGGCTTGACCGGCAGCGTGACGTCGGTTTCGGTAGCCATCACCAACTGCGCGGCCTTGGAAATCAGGAAGTGCACTTCACGATCTTCCCGCACCAGGCAGTCGAGCAGGCGCAAACCGTACTGGGCGCCTGAAGCGCCGGTCATCGCCAGGGTGATGCGGTCCGGGCCGTTGTTCATTTGAGCGCCTCGGCCAGTTTTCCGTGCAGGCCGCCGAAGCCGCCATTGCTCATGATGACCACGTGAGTACCGGGTTGGGCCTGGCTCTTCACGCGCTCGATGATGCCTTCCAGGGAATCGCTGACAATCGACGGCACAGTGCACCGCGCCGCAGTGCCGGCCAGGTCCCAACCGAGGTTGGCCGGTGCGTACCAGATCACCTGATCGGCATCGACCACGCTTTCTGGCAATCCGTCACGGTGCGCGCCGAGCTTCATGGAGTTGGAACGAGGCTCGATGATCGCAATCAGCGGTGCATCGCCGATGCGCTTGCGCAGGCCGTCGAGCGTGGTGGCAATGGCAGTCGGGTGGTGAGCGAAGTCGTCATAGATGGTGATGCCACGGACTTCCGCTACTTTCTCCATCCGGCGCTTCACGCTTTTGAAGGCGCTCAACGCGGCGATGCCCATGGACGGCACCACGCCGACGTGGCGTGCGGCAGCCAGGGTCGCCAGGGCGTTGGCGACGTTGTGCTGGCCAGTCATGTCCCACTCGACCACACCTTGGGCGACGCCTTCGAACATCACTTCGAACTTCGAGCCATCGTCACTGAGCAACTTGACCTGCCACTGACCGCCAGCACCGGTGGTTTGCACCGGGGTCCAGCAACCCATCTCGATAACGCGCTGCAACGCCGGCTCAGTGGTTGGATGAATCACCAGGCCTTCGCTCGGGATGGTCCGCACCAAGTGATGGAACTGTCGCTCGATGGCCGGCAGATCCGGGAAGATGTCCGCGTGATCGAATTCGAGATTGTTCAGGATTGCCGTGCGCGGACGGTAATGCACGAACTTGGAGCGCTTGTCGAAGAACGCACTGTCGTACTCGTCGGCTTCGATGACGAAGAACGGCGTATCGCCCAGGCGCGCCGACACCGAGAAGTTTTGTGGCACGCCGCCGATCAGGAAGCCCGGGGCCATGCCCGCGTGCTCCAGCACCCAGGCCAGCATGCTGCTGGTGGTGGTCTTGCCGTGCGTACCGGCAACCGCCAGTACCCAGCGACCTTGCAGCACGTGATCCGCCAGCCATTGCGGGCCGGAGACGTAAGGCAGGCCTTTGTTCAGCACGTACTCCACCGCCGGATTGCCCCGCGACATGGCATTGCCGATCACCACCAGATCAGGCGCCGGGTCGAGTTGCGCCGGGTCGTAGCCTTGAGTCAGCTCGATGCCCTGAGCCTCCAGCTGAGTACTCATCGGCGGATAGACGTTGGCATCGGAGCCCGTCACGTGATGGCCCAGTTCCTTGGCCAGAACCGCCATTGACCCCATGAAAGTGCCGCAGATACCAAGAATATGAATGTGCATAGTCGACCTCGTAAAACATGGCCGCAGGTTAGCTTAGGGAGGGGAAAATCGCACCTTGTGTTTCAGATCTGAAGACGCCTTCGCGGGCAAGCCCGCTCCCACAGGGTATGCGCAGACCCTGTGGGAGCGAGCTTGCTCGCGATTGGGCGCGACACGATTTAGCGGGCGATACCGTGTTTACGCAGCTTCCGATAGAGGGTATTTCGACTGACCCCCAGCTGCTCCGCCGTGTGCGTCATATGCCAGCGCGTCTGCTCCAGCGCCGTGAGTAACGCCAGCCGCTCGGCATCTTCCAGCGGATGCTCCGATGGCTCCTCGAAAGCCTGCGCCACCGCCGGCCTGGCCGAACGAATCATCGCCGGCAAATCCTCCAGACCGATCCGCCCGTCCTCACACAGTGCCGCCAACGTACGCAGCACATTTCGCAACTGCCGCACGTTACCCGGCCAGGCGAACCCCAATAAGGCCTCCCGCGCCGGCCCATCGATCAACACGGTTTCTGCGCCCGCCTCCTCGGCCAGCAAAAAATCGAGCAACCGGGATTTGTCGCTACGATCACGCAAGGCCGGCAACGCGACTTCCAGCCCGTTGAGCCGGTAATACAAATCCTCACGGAAGCTGCCGTCCTGCACGCGATCCAGCAAGTTACGGTGAGTGGCACTGATAATCCGCACATTCACCGATTCCGGCTCGCCGCCGATCGGCACCACTTGCCGGTCTTCCAGCACCCTCAGCAAGCGCGTCTGCATGGCCAGTGGCATGTCGCCGATTTCATCGAGGAACAAGGTGCCGCCGTCGGCCTGTTGCAACTTGCCGCGCATGCCCTCCTTGCGCGCACCGGTAAAGCTGCCGCCGCGATATCCGAATAGCTCGCTTTCGATCAGGCTTTCGGGAATGGCCGCGCAATTGAGGGCGACGAAGGCTTTTTCTGCCCGCTGGCTGGCGTGGTGCACCGCTTTGGCAAAAGCCTCCTTGCCGGACCCGGTTTCGCCGTTGATCAGCAGCGGCACGTCGCGCTCGTAGACGCGCAAGGCCTTGCGGAAGTCCGCCTGCAACGTCGCGTCATCCAGGCAAATGCCCGACAGGCGCGGTGCTTGTGCAACCTTGGGAGCAGGCACCGCTGGAGTAGGCAGCGACCGCCGTGCCTCACCACGCAATACCGCGAACAGCTTGCGACCATCACGGGTGCGCAACGGCCAACTGGCGGCGGCATTGGTGCTCGCGCGACCGAGCAACTCATCGAGCGAACAATCGAAAAACGCCTCAACCGGCTTACCCAGCAAGCCGCCTCGAATATGTCCCAACAAATTCAGCGCACTCTGGTTGACCGCGCAAATGCGCCCTTCCCCGTCGAACGCCAGCAACCCTTCGCTGAACAAACCGACGGACTCGGCCTGCAAGTGAAAACGCAACAACCATTGGTTGTCGAAGCAGCGCAAGAAGTAGCAGCTCTCGATCATTTTCGCCGACAGATTGACCAGCGCCATGGTGTGGAACTGACTTTGCCGCGACACATCGCGCCGCGCCGACGACACGTCGAGCACTGCCAGCAATTCGCCATGGGGATCGAAGACCGGGCTCGCCGAGCAGGTCAGGCCGGTGTGGCGGCCGCGGAAGTGTTCGTCCTGATGGATGGTCAGCGACTGACGCTCCACCAGGCAGGTGCCGATGCCGTTGGTGCCTTCGCAGGCCTCGCTCCAGTCGGCACCGAGCCAGAGCCCGGCACGCTCGAAAATCTGCCGTTCGGCGGGCGCGGTGACGCAATTGAGGATCACGCCGCGGGCGTCGGTCAGCAGCACTGCATGGCCGGCGCCGGAGAGTTGTTGATGCAGGCTGGTCATTTCATTGCCGGCGATGTGCAGCACTTGCTGCAAGCGCTCGCGGCTTTCCAGGACACGGCCATGTTCCAGCACCGTCGGAGCGATGCTCAGGGCCGGATCGAGGTGATAGTCCTCAAGGCAGCGCAGCCAGGAACGGGCGATGGACGGATCACTGCCAGGACCGTGGAGGTGGGTCTTGCCCTGAGTCACCGTCAATACTTGCTGGGCATGGCGACTCAAATGATTGTCGTGCATTTCTTATTATTCTCCCCGGGGCTCGGCGTCCCGTGCATGAGGTGATGCCGAGCATCCTCCAGCCCGGCCCGCATTGCAATGCCTGCAGGACCGGTTGGTCACGAGCTGTGCCACAAAGGGTACAAAGTGTCACCATGGCTGTACCGGAAGCGTCACAGGCGCTGCCCGCCCGTCCGACAAAAACCTCGCAAGGCCTTGATTTACCTGACATGCAAGGCACTGGCCCGGCCCTTGCTCTACGCTTAAAGCAAGCGCACATGCGCGACTCCCTATAAGCACAAAAGCAAGGAGAGACCACCATGCGTTACGCTCACCCCGGTACTGAAGGCGCTATCGTTTCGTTCAAAGCCAAATACGGTAACTACATCGGCGGCGAGTTCGTCGCGCCTGTCAAAGGTCAGTACTTCACCAATACCTCGCCAGTGAATGGCCAACCGATTGCCGAATTCCCCCGTTCCACGGCCGAAGACATCGACAAGGCCCTGGACGCTGCCCACGCCGCTGCCGATGCCTGGGGCGCCACGTCCGCCCAGGCGCGCTCGCTGGTGCTGCTGAAAATCGCCGACCGCATCGAACAGAACCTGGAGCTGCTGGCGATCACCGAGTCCTGGGACAACGGCAAAGCCGTGCGTGAAACCCTCAACGCCGACATCCCGTTGGCCGCCGACCACTTCCGCTACTTCGCCGGTTGCATTCGCGCCCAGGAAGGCAGCGCTGCCGAAATCGACGGCAACACCGTGGCCTATCACATCCATGAACCGCTGGGCGTGGTCGGGCAGATCATCCCGTGGAACTTCCCGATCCTGATGGCCGCCTGGAAACTCGCCCCGGCTCTCGCCGCTGGCAACTGCGTGGTACTCAAACCCGCCGAGCAAACCCCGCTGGGCATCACCGTGCTGCTCGAACTGATCGGCGACCTGCTGCCACCCGGCGTGCTGAACATCGTCCAGGGTTTCGGTCGCGAAGCCGGCGAAGCGCTGGCCACCAGCAAGCGCATCGCCAAGATCGCTTTCACCGGCTCGACCCCGGTCGGCTCGCACATCATGAAATGCGCCGCCGAAAACATCATTCCGTCCACTGTTGAACTGGGTGGCAAGTCGCCGAACATTTTCTTCGAAGACATCATGAAGGCCGAACCGTCCTTCATCGAGAAGGCCGCCGAAGGCCTGGTGCTGGCATTCTTCAACCAGGGCGAAGTCTGCACCTGCCCTTCCCGGGCGCTGGTGCAAGAGTCGATCTACGACGAATTCATGCAAGTGGTGATGAAGAAGGTCCTGCAAATCAAACGTGGCGACCCGCTGGACACCGACACCATGGTCGGCGCCCAGGCATCCGAGCAACAATTCGACAAAATCCTTTCGTACCTGGAAATCGCCAAGGGCGAAGGAGCCGAACTGCTGACCGGCGGCAAGGTGGAAAAACTCGAGGGCAACCTGGCAAGCGGGTATTACATCCAGCCGACGCTGCTCAAGGGCACCAACAAAATGCGCGTGTTTCAGGAAGAAATCTTCGGCCCGGTGGTGAGCATCACCACCTTCAAGGACGAAGCCGAAGCCCTGGCTATCGCCAACGACACCGAGTTCGGCCTGGGTGCCGGCCTCTGGACCCGCGACATCAACCGCGCCTACCGCATGGGCCGTGCCATCAAGGCCGGCCGGGTGTGGACCAACTGCTACCACCTGTACCCGGCGCACGCCGCGTTCGGTGGTTACAAGAAGTCCGGCGTCGGTCGTGAAACCCACAAGATGATGCTCGACCACTATCAGCAGACCAAAAACCTGCTGGTGAGCTACGACATCAATCCGCTGGGCTTCTTCTAAAAACCGGGGGCGACACAGGTGTTTCTGTGTCGCCCTTTCTACCGCCTTCGCGAGCAAGCCCGCTCCCACAGGGGATTTGTGTAAACCCGCATCAGGTAACCGACACAAGTCCAATGTGGGAGCGGGCTTGCTCGCGATGCCGTCCTAAATGACTCAACACTCAAGGCCTGGCCGCTCTGGCACGGGCTTTGCCTACCCATCATTCAGGATTTGCACCCAACCCGTCTTAACCGAAAGTCCAAAAGATCGAACAATAAAAATTAGAGAGGACTTATGACTACTTCTTCCACACAGCTCAAACCCACACTCGGCACCCTGCATTTATGGGGCATTGCCGTCGGCCTGGTGATTTCCGGCGAGTACTTCGGCTGGAGTTACGGCTGGGGCACCGCAGGCACACTGGGTTTTCTCGTCACCGCGTTGATGGTGGCGACGATGTACACCTGCTTCATCTTCAGTTTCACCGAACTGACGACTGCGATTCCCCACGCTGGTGGGCCATTTGCCTATAGCCGCCGGGCTTTTGGCGAGAAAGGCGGATTGATCGCCGGCATCGCCACCCTGATCGAATTCGTCTTTGCACCACCGGCCATCGCCATGGCCATCGGCGCCTACCTCAACGTGCAATACCCGGAACTGGACCCGAAGATCGCCGCCGTTGGCGCCTATTTCGTGTTCATGGGCCTGAACATCCTCGGCGTCAGCATCGCGGCCACCTTTGAGTTGGTGGTCACCGTGCTGGCCGTCGCCGAATTGCTGGTGTTCATGGGCGTTGTCGCCCCGGGCTTCAGCTTCAGCAACTTTGTGCTCAATGGCTGGTCGGGCGCCAATGAATTCACGATGGGCTCGATTCCCGGTATTTTCGCCGCCATTCCCTTCGCGATCTGGTTCTTTCTTGCCATCGAAGGCGCGGCCATGGCTGCCGAAGAAGCCAAGGACCCGAAACGCACCATCCCCAAGGCCTACGTCAGCGGCATTCTGACCCTGGTGTTCCTGGCCATCGGCGTGATGGTGATGGCCGGTGGTGTCGGAGACTGGCGCCAGTTGTCGAACATCAACGATCCTCTGCCTCAGGCGATGAAAGCCGTGGTTGGCAACAATTCGACCTGGATGCACATGCTGGTATGGATCGGTTTGTTCGGCCTGGTGGCGAGTTTCCACGGGATCATTCTTGGCTATTCCCGGCAGTTCTTCGCCCTGGCTCGCGCCGGTTACCTGCCCAAAGGGCTGGCCAAACTCTCGCGCTTCCAGACGCCGCACCGGGCGATTCTGGCCGGTGGCGTGATCGGCATCGCAGCGATCTACAGCGACGGTCTGGTCAACCTGCAAGGCATGACCCTGACGGCGGCGATGATCACCATGTCGGTATTCGGCGCCATCGTGATGTACATCATCAGTATGCTGAGCCTGTTCAAACTGCGTAAAACCGAACCGAACCTGGAGCGCACCTTCCGCGCGCCGGGCTATCCGATCGTGCCGGGGATCGCGCTGTTTCTGGCGGTGGTGTGCCTGGTGGCGATGGCGTGGTTCAACACCTTGATCGGCCTGATTTTCCTCGGCTTCATGGCTGCCGGTTACCTGTACTTCCAGTTGACCGCCAAGCAACGTTCCGAAGCACCGGCAGACGCTATGCTCGAAGGTATATGAATTGCACCGGTGCCGGGCCCGCTGCCCGGCGCCTGCATTATTGAAGTGCATGCAATTCCCTTGTGGGAGCGAGCTTGCTCGCGATGGCGGTGTGTCATTCAGCACATGTGGCGGATGTAAGACTGCTATCGCGAGCAAGCTCGCTCCCACAGAAAAGCAGATCGCATTTTAAATTGATCAGGAGGACACCGCCCCATGGCCGCATTCGCCCATACCGTCGGCGCCCAGACTTACCGCTTCGACAACCTCAAGGAAGTGATGGCCAAGGCCAGCCCGGCGCGCTCCGGAGATTTTCTGGCCGGCGTCGCAGCCCTTAATGACGGCGAGCGCGTCGCGGCACAGATGACTTTGGCCGACACTCCGCTAAGCCACTTCCTGCACGAAGCGCTGATCCCCTACGAATCCGATGAAGTTACCCGTCTGATCATCGACACCCACGACAAACAAGCCTTCGCGGTCGTCAGTCACCTCACCGTCGGCGGCTTTCGCGACTGGCTGCTCAGTGATGCCGCCGACGAACAGGTCCTGCGCGCCCTCGCCCCCGGCCTGACCCCGGAAATGGTTGCCGCGGTATCGAAGATCATGCGCGTGCAGGATCTGGTGCTGGTGGCGCAAAAAATCCGCGTGGTCACACAGTTTCGCGGCACCCTGGGCCTGCGCGGTCGACTGTCCACACGCCTGCAACCGAATCACCCCACCGACGAACCGGCCGGCATCGCCGCAAGCATTCTCGACGGTCTGCTGCACGGCAATGGCGACGCGATGATCGGCATCAACCCCGCCACCGACAGCATTGCCTCGATTTGCGCCATGCTGGAGATGCTCGACGCGATCATCCAGCGCTACGAGATTCCGACCCAGGCTTGCGTGCTGACCCATGTCACCACGTCGATCGAAGCGGTCAATCGCGGCGTCCCGCTGGATCTGGTGTTCCAGTCGATCGCCGGTACCGAAGCGGCCAACGCCAGTTTCGGCATCAACCTGAGTGTATTGAAGGAAGGCTATGACGCCGGTTTGAGTCTGAATCGCGGCACGTTGGGCCAGAACCTGATGTACTTTGAAACCGGCCAGGGCAGCGCCCTGTCGGCCAACGCCCACCATGGCGTCGATCAACAAACCTGCGAAACCCGGGCCTACGCCGTCGCGCGTCATTTCAACCCGTTTCTGGTCAACACCGTCGTCGGCTTCATCGGCCCGGAATACCTGTACAACGGCAAACAGATCATCCGCGCCGGCCTGGAAGACCACTTCTGCGGCAAGCTTTTGGGCGTGCCCATGGGCTGCGACATCTGCTACACCAACCACGCCGAAGCCGACCAGGACGATATGGACACCCTGCTGACCCTGCTGGGCGTCGCCGGGATCAACTTCATCATGGGTATCCCCGGCTCCGACGACATCATGCTCAACTACCAGACCACCTCGTTCCACGATGCGCTCTACGCCCGGCAGACCCTGGGGCTGAAGCCTGCGCCGGAGTTCGAGCAGTGGCTGGCGAAAATGGGCATATTCACCCAGGCGGACGGCCGGGTTCTGTTTGGCAGCAGCCTGCCGCCGGCCTTCCGCCAGGCATTGGCGCAACTGGGATGAGTGTTGATATGGATAAACTACCCTTCGATCCCCACAACCCATGGCTGGAACTGCGGCGACTGACGCCGGCGCGAATTGCCTTGGGCCGAACCGGCACCAGCATTCCCACCCGCGCACAACTGGACTTCCAATACGCCCATGCTCAGGCACGGGATGCGGTGCACTTGCCATTCGATCATGCGGCACTCAGTTCACAACTGGCCGAACGCGGACACGAAAGCCTTTTGCTGCACAGCGCAGCGATCGACCGCAACAGTTACCTGCAACGCCCGGACCTGGGACGAAAACTGAGTGATACATCGGCGCAGACCCTGCGTGAATATGCTTCGGCACATCCTGGCGGGGTCGACTTGGTGATTGTGATCGCCGACGGCTTGTCGGCGTTGGCCGTTCATCGCCATACCCTGCCGTTTCTGGCGCGCCTCGAAGAACAGATTGCGGTCGAAGGCTGGACGGTAGCGCCGGTGATATTGGTGGAACAGGGGCGCGTGGCGGTCGCTGACGAAGTCGGTGAGTTGCTTGGCGCAAAAATGACCGTAATCCTCATCGGCGAACGCCCTGGCCTCAGCTCCCCGGACAGCCTGGGTTTATATTTCACCTACAATCCCAAGGTCGGCCTTACCGATGCCTACCGTAATTGCATCTCCAACGTGAGGCTCGAAGGCCTGAGTTACGGCATGGCGGCACACCGTTTGCTGTATTTGATGCGCGAAGCCTGCCGGCGGCAGTTGTCAGGGGTCAATCTGAAGGATGAAGCACAGGTTCAGACACTGGAGTCGGACGCGGGAGCCGACATGAAAGGTAATTTCCTGCTCGGCCCGCCGAATGCCTGAACCGCTTGCGCATTGCACATTCGTACCAGTTTCAGGCAGGATCGTGGCGCGGCCGCCAAGGGTTTCCCATCGCCGTCAGAGACGTAAGACAGCCACTTGAAGACGAGACCTACCATGCGGATTATTCAAGCGACCCTCGAACACCTGGACCTGCTGACCCCGTTGTTCGTCAAATATCGCGAGTTTTATGGTTCCCTGCCGTATCCGGACTCGTCCCGGGCGTTCCTCGAAAAACGCCTGCGTCGCAAGGAGTCGGTGATCTACCTGGCGCTGTCCGATGACGACAGCAACAAACTGATGGGTTTCTGTCAGCTGTACCCGAGCTTCTCCTCGCTTTCGCTCAAACGCGTGTGGATCCTCAACGATATTTATGTCGCCGAGGACGCCCGCCGCCAGTTGGTGGCCGACAACCTGATCCGCACCGCAAAAAAAATGGCCAAGGAAACCAATGCCGTGCGCATGCGTGTTTCCACCAGCAGCAACAACGAAGTCGCGCAGAAAACCTACGAGTCCATCGGATTCAAGGAAGACACCGAATTCAAGAACTACGTGCTGCCGATCAGCGACGAACTCTGAATCACCTACACATATGGGAGCGAGCAGGCTCGCTCTCATATGTCCGGTATCATGCCATCGGTCTTGTCATGACATTCCCCGCTACAATCTCGACGCGATTTTCACCTCTCGCCTCGTATAATCCCGAACTCCCCGGCTTGTAAGAAAAACTACCCTTATCCGTAGTCTTACGCGAAGTCATCCGCACAGGCCTGCTGAGTCGGGCCGTTACCACAGGTGCTTTCCATGGATTTCAACCCGATCGACATTGTCCTGCATCTCGACGTCTACCTCGACATGCTTGTAACCAACTACGGGGCATGGATCTACGCCATCCTGTTTATGGTGATCTTCTGTGAAACCGGCCTGGTGGTCATGCCCTTCCTGCCGGGCGACTCCCTGCTGTTCATCGCCGGCGCCGTGGCGGCCGGTGGCGGCATGGACCCGGTACTGCTCGGCGGCCTGCTGATGCTGGCGGCGATTCTGGGCGACAGCACCAACTACATCATCGGACGAACGGCGGGTGAAAAACTCTTCAGCAATCCGGACTCGAAGATCTTCCGCCGCGACTACCTTCAACAGACCCACGATTTCTACGACAAGCATGGCGGCAAAACCGTGACCTTGGCGCGCTTCCTGCCCATCATCCGCACCTTTGCACCGTTCGTCGCCGGTGTGGGAAAAATGCCTTATCCGCGTTTCTTTGCCTTCAGTGTCTTCGGCACTGTCCTGTGGGTTGGCGGGCTGGTGACGCTCGGTTACTTCTTCGGCAATGTGCCGTTCATCAAGAAGAACCTGTCGCTGCTGGTAGTCGGCATCATCCTGCTCTCGCTGGTGCCGATGATCATTGGCATGGTACGTAACCGCCTTGCGGGTTCGAACTCCAAAGCCGCATCGCGCTGACACGATGTGGTCCCTGAGCGCCTGGCGTCGCCGGCGCACCCTGGCAAAGCACCCGATTGCCGATGACATGTGGCAACGGGTGCGCCATCACCTGAGTTTTCTCGATGGCATCAGCGTCGCCGAAGACCAATGGCTGCGCGAAGCCTGCGTGCTGTTCCTCGAAGACAAGCACCTGACCGCCCTGCCCGGAGTCGAACTGCATCAGGAGCAGCGCTTGCTGCTCGCTGCCCAGGCGCAACTGCCGCTGCTGCACCTCGGCGACCTGAACTGGTATCAGGGCTTCCACGAAATCATTCTCTACCCCGATGACTTCCTCAGCCCCCAGCGCCATCGCGATGCCAGCGGTGTCGAGCACGAATGGGATGGTGAGCACAGCGGTGAAGCCTGGCAGCAAGGCCCGATCATCCTCGCCTGGCCGGGCGTGATGGCCAGTGGTGGCTGGGAAGGCTACAACCTGGTGATCCACGAACTGGCACACAAACTCGACATGCTCAACGGCGTCGCCAACGGCCTGCCGCCGCTGCATGCCGACATGCGCGTCAGCGACTGGGCCAAGGTCATGCAAGAGGCCTACGACGACCTCGACCGGCAACTGGAACGCAATCCCGATGCTGAAACCGCCATCGACCCGTATGCCGCCGAAAACCCTGCCGAGTTCTTCGCCGTCACCAGCGAATACTTCTTCAGCGCCCCGGATTTGCTGCACGAGGCTTATCCACAGGTGTACCAGCAGTTGAAGCTGTTCTATCGCCAGGACCCGCTGACGAGGTTGAAGCAACTTCAGGCGCATGATCCTGTCTATCAGGCACACCAGTGAGCGCCATACGACTTCTGGTCCATGGCGTCGATACAGGAATATGCCTATAATCGCCGCCACTTTTTGGTCAATCCGGCCAAGTGTTTTTGGTCAACTAACGGGGGCAACGCCCAATGAGCTACAGCAAGATTCCGGCTGGCAAAGACCTGCCGAACGACATCTACGTCGCGATCGAGATTCCGGCCAACCACGCGCCGATCAAATACGAAATCGACAAAGACAGCGATTGCCTGTTCGTTGACCGTTTCATGGCCACCCCAATGTTCTACCCGGCCAACTACGGTTACATCCCGAACACCCTGGCTGACGACGGTGATCCCCTCGACGTGCTGGTCGTAACCCCTTACCCGGTTGCTCCAGGTTCGGTGATCCGCGCTCGTCCGGTCGGCATCCTGAACATGACCGACGACGGCGGCGGCGATGCCAAAGTCATCGCAGTCCCACACGACAAGCTGTCCCAGCTGTACGTCGACGTGAAGGAATACACCGATCTGCCAGCGCTGCTGATTCAGCAGATCGAGCACTTCTTCGCGAACTACAAAGATCTCGAAAAAGGCAAATGGGTGAAGATCGAAGGCTGGGCCGGTGCAGACGCCGCCCGCGACGCGATCACCAAGTCGGTTGCTGCCTATAAAGGTTAAGAGCAGCCGCGAGCTTCAAGCGGCAAGCTTCAAGAAAAACCCCGGTTGAACCGGGGTTTTTTGTGGGCGCTTGAAAAGCACGTTAAACATAACGTTTAACCTGCCTCGATCTTGGTTTTACTTGTTTAAAACTCCCCAAGAGCGTCTTACATCCAGTCGTAAATTTCCCGCGAAATTTGAACGAGGCGTTTATTCAAACCCTTGTTAGCCGCCAGTAGACTCGCGTTCATGAAAAAGAACACTAGCGGCCCACGCTTCAAAGCGCTCCTCGAAGCAGCGAGCATCACGACCACCGGATTTGCCGAATTCCTGGATACGGCTCCGCAAAATGTACATAACTGGTACACCCGCGGTGTGCCCGCCCACTGCATGGAAGAAGTCGCCAGAAAACTCTCCGTCAGCAGCGACTGGCTGAAAACCGGCGAAGGCACGAAAGACTCCCAACACCTGCGCCTGCTTGACGAATCCGGCAACACTTTCGATGCCCAGACCATCCGCGGTGTCTACACGGTCATCGAGCCTGTCGACGTCGAACTGCCTTTCTACAAAGAAGCTTTTACCGCCCCGGACTCCAACAAAACCCACGTCATAGAAGACCCCGAGCAATCCATCCGCCTGCCCCGCAGCCACCTCGATTCCCTGGAAATCAACCACGCCGACGCCATCTGCGCGCTCATGAGCGGTAACAGCATGGGCGAGAAAATTGAAGACGGTTCGACCCTGGCGATTGACCGTGGCCTGACCCAGATTATCGATGGCGAGATCTACGCCATCGAACATGACGGCATGCTGCGCATCAAGTACCTGCACCGCTTACCGGGCAACTCCCTGCGACTGCGCAGCCACAATCGCGCCGAGTACCCGGATGAGATCTTAAGAGCCGCACAAATCGAAGAGCAGAACATCAGGGTGCTGGGTTGGGTGTTCTGGTGGTCGACCCTGAACAAACGACGGCCGGCGGTGCCGTTTCTTTAAGCGCTCCAGAATACCCATCGGCCGTCCACCCGGGTGGCCAAACGGCTCTGCCCGGCACTTCCCGCTGGGAATTTCCATCAAACCTGCGTATGCTGCGCCCCACATTTGCGCATCGACCCGCCCTGCGGCTCAGATGCACTGGCCTGACAGATGACTTTCTCACCAGGTCCCACAGCCGGACGCAAGATCCGGGTGTACGTTTTGAAGGCTGGCGCGGTTTACCAAAAATGATCCAAGCCAGTCCCCGAGAAGCCGGCCACAAGCCGGCTTTTTTATGCCTGAAAGAAAGTGAACAACGACAAAAATCACCCAACCCCTTCCGTATTCAGCGCATAAAACTCCTGCAGCTTGGCTTGCAACAGTTTCTTGTCTGGCAATTGGGTGTGGTACTCCGCGATCAAGGCAGGTGACAGTGAGCGGTTCAGGGCGTACTCGACGATTTCGTCCTCTTTGCTCGCGCACAGCAATACGCCGAGCGCCGGGTTTTCATGTGGTTTGCGGACATTGCGGTCCAACGCTTCAAGATAAAAATCCATCTTCCCCAAGTATTCCGGCTCAAAGCGCCCGACCTTAAGTTCGATCGCCACCAGGCAGTTCAGCCCACGGTGGAAAAACAACAGATCCAGCGCAAAGTCACGCCCACCTACCTGCAACGGATATTGCGATCCCACAAAGCAGAAGTCCCTGCCCAGTTCGATCAGAAAATCCCTGAGTTTGTACAGCAGGCCTCCATGCAAATCTGTCTCTGCATGACCACGCTCCAGAGCCAGAAACTCGATCATGTAGGCATCCTTGAACACGTCCAGGGCCTGGGGATGAATTTGTCGCAGCGGTGCTGAGACTTTTGCCGGGCTGACCACTGAACGTTCAAACAGAGCAGCCTTGAACTGACGCTCAAGCTCCCGGCTTGACCATTTTTCCTGGATCGCCATGCGCAGGTAAAACTCACGTTCCTCCGGGCGTTTGCTCTGGTTGAGGATGATCATGTTGTGTGTCCAGGGCAATTGTCTCAGCAGTGCTGAGACTTTTACGTCATGTCTGTACGCTTCGAAAAATTGACGCATACGAAACAAATTAGGCCGGGTAAAGCCCCGCAGTCCGGGCTGAGTGCGAGCGAGGTGAGTGGCCAATTGAGCCACCACCCCATCACCCCACTCCGCCGCTTCAATTTTGCGACTGATGTAGGCTCCAACTTGCCAGTGCAGCTCTATCAGTTCGGTGTTGACCGCCTGCATGGCGCGATGTCGTGCGGTCACAATCAGCTGGGTAATTTCGCTGAAAGCTGTATCGAGGGAGATATTGCTACGGAGATCATTCACGTCAGGACATTTCCATGTCAGTGGGAGGGCCCCTTCAATTACTCCTGATACCGACGCAAGAACATTCACAATGTATGTCTGCATGAAACAACGCTAATAGGCCTCCATCCCGCTCAGAGAACACGTGCAAAGCCAAAATAACCGATGCTGAATCCACCCCGTCCAAAAACCGCTCCCCTTACCCCGGAAGAAGCTCTGCCGGTCGGACTTCGCGTTCAAGCTCAACGGGAACCTACGCAATGGATCTGCACATCCCGACCCTGCTGGTAGTCTCGGTCTTCGTTTTCATTCTGATGGGTTTGTTGACCTGTCATGCCTGGTGGCGTGAAACCCGCGAGCTTCCTCTGGCTTATCTGGGTGCAATGATGCTGCTGGCGGCGCTGGGTGTAGTGCTGGTCAGTTGGCGGGGTCGATATTGTCCCGCTCGTTTTCAACCGCGAGTCGGGCTACGACCTTTCGTGCCTGCTTTCACAGGCGGATGAAACCCTATATGGCGCCAAGAATCACGGGCGCAATCGTGTGCAAACCCTGCGCATGTTGTACCTCAACCTCACGGATAGCTGAACGACTTCACCAACGTCAACTCCCCCACCGCACGCATCGGCACCAGGAACGTCTCCATCTTCTCGCTCGGCGTGCCTTCCTCGGTAATCACCGTCACCTGCGCCGTGGTCAGCGCCTGCACCGCGTCTTCCTGCCCCTCCTCATCACTGCTGTAGCCGCCGCCGAAGTAGTTCACATAGACCAGATATTGCCCCTTGATCGGCGCGGGCATGGCGAAGATTTCCGGGCCGAAGCCGGTGGTGACGTCGACGTCGAGCGCGGCGCCGTTGGGGGCGACGCGGTCGCCGTACCAGATGTGCGCGCCGTCGGGGGTGATCAGGTGCAGGTCGAGGTCGGTGTTGTCGCTGTCCCAGGACAACAAAACGCGCAATTTGGCCGGGGTCGCGCCGCCGCTGCTGTTGAGCAATTGCGTGCGGTGACGTTGCTGACCATCAGGGCTGCGAACCTCGACGCTGTTGCTGCCGTTGGGGAATGAGAACGGGCGATCGAAACGGCCGGCCGGGTCGATTTTCAGCGGCATGCTCACCCCGTTGACGATCAGCCGACCGGGTTCTGTGGATTTGGCTGTGGCTTTGATCTGCCCGCTGATGCGAGCGGTGTTGGCCTGCCCTGTCGGGGTATTCACCGACGAGGCCGGGTAGTTAACGGTCTGCTGGAAGTTTTCCCCTTCACCTTCAGATGCACCGGTGCGCCAACCGCCTGCGGGGGTATCGAGTTTGACGCTGTCAGCCGCCATCACCGATGGCAACGCCACCAGCGAACAGAGAAACAGCAAGACCTGTGGATAACGGAGTTTCATGGACTATTCCAGCAAGAGGTGGCGGGCGAGCCCTTCGATGTAGGTTTCATCCTGGCCGTTGGGGTGTGCTTCGAAGGCCAGGTGCAGGTATTCGTGGGTCAGATCGAGGCGGTCTTGCAGACTCTGCGCGCCACGCACGTAGATACGCTGCCGTTCGCGGTCAACATAGGGGCGGCCGAAGGCCAGGCGGCATACGGCGAAGGTGTTGACTTCGTTGTAGCCGGTTTCGCTTTCAAGCTTTGAGCGCCAGCCACGCCGTTGTTTCTGCAGCCATTCTTGTGCGGCGGGCAACGCTTCGCAGGACGCGACCGGGTTGTCCCAGCGACTGAGACTGGCACGTGGGTAGGAATGCAGCAGGATGGCGTCGTAGCGCTGGCCGGCACGGGCCTGTTCGACGGCTTGCTGCCAGGACAGCTTGTCCGGGCCGGGTTGATCGGAATGGTAGGTGACGGTGCTGCCGGCCAGTACCAGGTCGCTGGTCCAGGCGGCGATGTCGCGAGACTCGGACGACGCCGGACGCGGTGCGACCCGCTGACGGCTGCTGCTGTCGTCGATGCTCAGGCATTCACCGCTGCGCGTGGCGTTTTGCAGCAAGTAGGTGCGGATGGCCACGGCCAGGGCTTTGGCGGCCTCGACCGGTTCGGCGCTGGCTTCGCGCAGGAGAACACGGGCAACATACTCTTCGCGATCCAGACGAGCCACGAGCTTGTCGTTCAGCAGAAACAGTTCGCCATCGCTGTGGATATCCAGCGCATTACCGTTGGCGAATTCAACACGATAGTCACCCTGTAATGTTCCGGAAGTCACCGCGGTGTCCCCTGACAGCACGCGCCGAAGTGGATAGCGGGAGAACAGGTCGACCTCTACGCACTGCCCTGCATCCTCAGGCCATGCAACAGGAATCACCGTAGACAATGCCTGCGCGTAATCACGCAGTACCCGCTGACTGGTGCCCCGTCCTCCGGCCCAGACCGGTGTGCCATCCGCCGTCCAACCGGCAAAACCGCCCTGGCGTGTCGCGGCATCCTGATCCGCCAACCAGCTCCAGGTCTTCACCCGCAGACGGCTTCCGAGTTCGCCGACGACATGGCCATCGGCGGCATTGAGCATCACATCGAGCAGCACACGCCGGGCCTGATCCTGCGCCGGCAGCACAGCCAACATCTTCAAAAGATCCGCCACCGAAACCCGTGTGGCCGGTTGCAGCGCCGGTAAATCCAGCAGCCATTGCGGTGCTTGGTGCGCTTGCCAATACGCCCGCCAACCTGCATCGGTGATGCCCAGTCGTGCTGGCTCAAAGTACAAACCGCATGACTTCACCAACGCCTGATCACGCTCGATCTTGCCACCCGCCGCGCAGCAATAAACCTCTTCCTTCGACTGGCCGCGACACTCATAAGCCGGCTCACGCGCGCCGGTGTCCACCAGCCAGGCGTAGACGAACAACTTCCACACACTGCCCAGCGGCGTCTGCAACGTCTGCGGCAACGGCTCGCGGGTGATCACCTGCGTTCGGCTCAGCGACAACAAATCGCCCTTGAAGGCCAGGCGCAAAGGTTCGTCCTGCGCCGCTGCCAGCACAGGGATCAAACACAGCAACCAACCTATCAGCAGCCTGTGCACGTCAGTGAACCGTGACCTGGCCAAGGGCTGCCTTTTGTTCCATCGCCTGATGCTGCGGCGCATAAACCTGAGTGAAACGCACCGGTGGCAAGTTGAACTGCCCCTTCTGCGAGAAACGCACCAAATGCCGCAGGCGTAATTCGCCACTCAAGGCATCGACCGGAACGGCATAAGCCATTTGCCCCGGTTCGAAACGCGCCTTCTCCAGCGATGTCGGTTCGGTGCCGGCCTTGCCCATGAGCTTGATGCCCCAGGTCGTACGCTCGACATCGGCGCCCGGTGGCAACGGCACTTCCAGCATCCCGTAACGCAACGGCTTGGCGGCTTTGCTGGTGACGATCACTTCGTCGAGATAGAGGTTGTCGCTGGACAGCGGCGCGCTGCCGACCGCTTCAAGTTTGAAGGTGAAGGCCTCACCCCCCGGCATCAGTCGCGACAGGCGACGGGTGATGGTCACGGCCATCGGATCGATTGCCGGCTGCTGGCTCCGGTAGCTCAATGAGGCGCGCAGCGGACGCTCTTGCACCCCGGTCAACGTCAATACCGTCGGCACAGGCGCAGGCCCCTGCCACGTCCAATACATCTCACCAGAAACCCCGTACTGCTTCTTCCAGCCTTCACCCGGCGCCAACGCAATGGTGGGCGATGCCTGCTCGATGCTGCGTTGCAGCCAGGTCAACGCCAACGCACGTTCCAGGGTCGATTGCTGCGGCAACAGACGTTGCAGCAAGGCCTGGGCGTGAGCTTGATCGAAGGGTTGCAGCGATAGATTCAGCGCTTCGGCAAACGGCTGGGAACTGACCGCCAGACGTTGCTGCGCGTCGGCCAGTTGCCGATTGAACGCATCCGGCAAAGCGACCTTCGCTTGCCTGGCCAGCGAGGCCGTCAGCACCCGCGCGGCAGCCAGCCCCAAGGCGGAATCCGGATCGCTCATGACGAGGCTGTCTTCGCCGTCCTCCATCAGGTTCGCGGCAGTGCCCTCGCCTGCTTTCGCCAGGTCGTCCATCAAGCCACTGAGCAAGGTGTTGACCGGCAACTGCATCTGTTTGGCAAACGACAGGATCAGCGCCCGCTGCAACAGCGGCGTGTTCTTCGCCTGCTTGGCGTAGACCTCCAGCACCCGCTGCCAATGCTCCGGCGGCAGGCTCAGCTCCAGCACCTGGCTGGCGTGCCAGTCGGCGTAATAGGCGTAGGCGGTGAGGAACGCATCCGGCTCACCGTCCATGCCCCACCAGGTGAAACACGCCGAAGGGCCGGCCATTTGCACCAGGCGCAGGCGACTGTTTTGCATGATCAGGCGCAGGCGGTCGCGGATCTGCGGATTCGCTGCCAGCGTCGGGTAAGCGATGCTCAACGGCAACAGGCGACTGGCGGTCTGCTCGACGCCACCGTAGGGGTAGCTCAACAGATCGTCGAGGGCAGAACGGAACAACGCTTGCGGACTGTCGTCCAGGCGCAGGCGAATATCTGTCGCATCTGCCGGCAGTGTCAGCGGAGTATCGCCGCTGGTCACGTCGAGACTCTGAGTTTGAGTCACTTGCCAGCCTTCACCAGTCGCGGTCAGGCGCACCGCCAGGGCATCAGCGGCTTTGCCGTCCTGTACCAGCTCGGCGCTCCACTCGCCATTGGCCAGCTCAAAGGCCGGCAGCGGGATGTAGTTGATGCCGCTGTTCAGGGTCACAGACACACGCTGTTCGTTGCCGGCGAAATGGGTCACCAGTTCAGCCTTGACCGGTTTCTCGGCCTGGCTGAAAGCAAATACGCCGAGGTCCGGTTTGTCGCCGGCGCGGAATCGGCTCGGCCCGCTCCACTTCAGGTACAGCGGTTTTTCCGAGCGTACGAACTGCTTCTTCTGCCCGACCTGTCCGCCATCGGCGATGGCTCTGGCGGTGATACGCCAGCGGGTCAGGGAGTCGGGCATCTTGAAAGTGAAGCGGGTTTTGCCGTTGGCATCGGTCAGCAATTCAGGTTGCCACGCCGCCGTATCGACATCCTCGCGACGCGGTCGCTCCAGCACCTTCACGCCGCGCTCACTGCGATTGGCTTTGCCCGGTGCACCGGGGCTGCCCGGCAAGGCGACGTCATAACTGATGAACGACAAACTGGCACTGGTGCGCACGTTGTTGCGCCGAGGGTGATAGAAGAACTGGTCGATGCTCGGCGCGACTTCCGGTTGCAGGGCGTAGACCATTTCATCGACCACGCTGACCGTCAGGTGCGCGGGGATCGCTTTGCCGGCGAACTGGGTGCTCAGGTCTACAGAGACGGTTTCACCCGGCTGATAGGTTTCTTTGTCGGTGGCGATGGCCACGTCGATCTGTGGCGTGACCACTTTGATGCCGGCGTTCTGGAAACTGTATTGGCCGCCCTTGGTGTACAGCACCGAGAAGGTCAGGTTCGGCGCGAAACCGTCCTTCACCGGGATGCGCGCGCGGTATTGGGTATCGCTGAGTTTTTCCATCTTCAGCCAGTCGCCGCCCTTGGACAGCAGCGCAGTGGCTTCGACCTTGTCGCGCTCCAGTGATAGCAGCGCATCGCTCACTGGCTCGGGGAAAGTGATCAGCGCCAGCGCTTCATCGCCTGCGACGTACTCGGGCTTGTCGAGGACGATTTCCACGGTGCCGGGTACGGCTTTGACACCTTCGCCGGTAACCGAATGACCGGTGGCGCCGACCACCCGGCCATGATCATCCTTGAGTGTCAGATTGTAGGTGCCCGGCCGGTCAAAGGCCAGGGTGAAACCTTTGTCGGTTGCCGCGAGTTTGCCTTCGCCGGTGCTCTGGTCCTCCAGGCGTACCCAGCCATAACTGCCCGGCGTAACGGCGTCGGCCTGCTCGCCTTCGCGGGTGTAGCTGAACGCAACCTTGTCACCCACCGCGCTGAAGCGCCGGGGCGCGCTCAAGCGGAAATTCGCCGCGCCACGGTCGATGAGGATTTCCTTGGTGGTCTTGACCCGATACGCCGCGCCGTCGCTGGCAAACACCGTGAGCATGTAGCGACTCGGTTTGTCGGCGGCCGGCAAGTCGAGGGACGCGTTGCCCTTGGCGTCGGTGGTCAATTCGGTACTGGTCAGCTCCACCGGAAATTGCCCGAGGTATTGCAGTTCGTTGTCGACCATCGACAGTTGTTGGGCGCGCAGGCTCAGGTTCAGTTTCGCATTGACCACCGGCTTGCCGTCCGGGTACAGCAGCACCAGGCTGCCCTTGACCGGTTCGCCAGTGCGGTAATCCTGCTTGGCCAGATTGAGCGAAATTTCGAAGTGCGGCTTGATGTACTCCGCGACGCGGAAGGCGCTGCTGTAGGCCTGGTCCTTGTAGTTGAAGCGCAGTTCATAACCACCAGCCACGGCGTTGTCCGGCAACTGGAAACGGCCTTGGGTGCCGGCCCTGGAATCGAGCTTCAAATCGAGGGATTGCAGCGCCGTGCCGGTCGCATCGAGCACGGTCACGCTGACGTCGGCAGCGGTGGGTTGCACCGAGTCTCGCGCGTTCTTGAATTCACGTCCGACGATTTTCAGCGACACCCAATCCCCCGGCCGATACAGCGGCCGGTCGGTGAAGGCATAGAGTTTGGTGTCGTAGATTTCGCTGTCGTAGTAGAAGTTTTCCGAGACGAACACCCCGCCCTCTTCGTCTTCACCGATCACGAACGAACGCTCGGGGCTGACGTGTTTCAGGCGCAGCAAGCCGTCGGTATCCGTGGCGCCGCTGCTCATCACGCCGAGGCCATCAGTCCACAGCACATTGACCTTCGGCACCGAGCTGCCTTCGTGTTTGCGCGCGGCCCACACCAGCAATTCGTCACCGGCGATCTTGCTCACCGCCACGGTGTTGGAGACAAACACCATGGTGGTCGCGCGGTACTTGCCGATCAGTGCTTCGACCAGATAAAGACCCGGTTTGAGATTGCCCAACGGGATGTACACGTTGCCCGGCGCGACGCTGACGAACTCACTGGAAGAGCCGGCCAGGTTCACTCCTGCAGGCGGCTGGATCGGCTTGGCCTGCCACAACGGATAACGGAACTGGCTGACCACCGGCAAACCCGGTATCAGCGCGAATTGCGGCTGCGCATCGTAGGGCGTTGGCGCGGCCATCGCATTGCCCATCTTCAGTTCCGGCACTTGCTCGGTGACTTGTTTACGCGACTCGTAGGAAAACGCCCGCTGCATCACCCGACGGGATTTGCGATACCAGTTGTCCCACAGGTAAGCGAGAGTGTTGGACAGCCCTTCACCCTTGAACTGGCCATCGCTGACCACCCGATGCAGGTTCTTTTGGCGCTTGAGGAAATCCAGCGGCTTGTCGATGCGGTACACCCGAATGTCGGCACCGCCGTAGGGCTCCATGCGAAACCGGCGATAGTCGCGGCCCGGTGCTTCAAGGCGCACCATCGCCTGCTCATCGCTGGCAAAACTGCTGTCGGCCAGCAGGAAAAAACTCTCGCCGGCCACCGGCGCATAGCCGCTGGACGGGACCGAGTCTTCGGCGTTTACTGCCGAGAAAGGCAGTACCAATACCAACATCAGAGACAGAAAACGCAGCATGCGGGCACCGGTCATTGGGAAAGAAAATTCAGTCGATAGACGCCGATGAAGTTGGGGTTGGCTGCGTCGGGTATCCATCGGGTGTCCTTCCATGTCATGAGTTGCTGCAGGCTTGCCGAACGCATGCCATTGTCGGTGGGTGTGCTGGTGCCGGTGTGATAGGCGATGTAGCGGCCCATCCAGATCATCAGGTGCTGGTCGTCGCCCTGATCGAAAAACATCAGGTCGCCAGGACGGGCTTGAGACACATCGCGGCTGACCAGATGGCTGTTGAACTGGATCAATTTGATCGCATTGACGTACGGCCCGACCTTGCCGCCGCCCTGCTGCCATTGCTGGGCAAGACCGCGCTGGGCGTCGCTCAGTTGCAGTTCCGGCGGCAGGTAACGATTGGACAGGCCATTGCTGCGCAGCCATTTGTCGTCATGGACTTTCAACGCTTCGTTAGCGGCGAAGCGCACCAGCCCGGCGCAGTCTTGCTGATACCAACGCGGGCTCGGGCCCTGGCTCAGTTGCTCCTGGGCGATGCGTACGAACCAGGCACGAAACACCTGGGATTGCTGTGGGTCGAGCGATGGTGCCTCGACAGCGCGAGCACCCGCGCTCAGCAACAACGCCAGCAGGCCGAGACTGCGGATCAATGCCGTCACAGGGCTTTCCACTCCAGCGGCAACCACTGCCAGTGGCCATCTGGCTCGCTGCCTTCGGGCAAGGTCAGCGCATATTTGCCGTAGCCGCCGAGCTTGCGCAGTTTCGGAATCAGATAGGTTTGCGCGGCGTTGTAGAACACCGGTTCCATATCCTGGGGCAGGCTGTCGAGGGTTTCCTGCTGCATCAGTTGCGCCATGGAATCCGGGCCGAAATAGACCGGCATCAACAGGTCTTTCGGTACCACGTCGGCCATCGGCGGGAAGCGTTTATCGAGGGTGCCGAGGGCCTTGTCCACCAGCCTGTCGTCGAGGGAAAACAGCAACGTCGAACCATGCCGCGCCAGGCTGACTTTCATGAATGCCTTGCCGGTGATGGCGTCAGGGTCTTCAGCTTCCCTGGCCGCATAGGGACCGAAACTGGAGCTGACCTGTCGTTGCCACTGGTGGCTCTGGCCTTCCTGTTTTTCCACCACCGGGAAGGCACCGTCTTCGACATTGCTCTCGTAGGCACCGACCATCGAGCCGAACAGGCTGCCCAAATCCCCATCGAGTTTGCCGCTGTCGTCATCGTTGAGACTGGCCACCAGCAAGGGTGTGTACAACCGCGAATCGGCATACCAGCACAGGCCTGCCGCGCCGGCCATGTGTCCGGTCAGCGCCTGGGCCACCTTCTCCTCGGCACCGAGTTTCACCAGCAGCGGTTTCTGTTGTTCGGCAGCCAGCGGCAACGCCACGCAAGCGCTGGCCCCCATGGGCATGGCTTGCCAGATCGGTTTGAAATCGAAGTCCGGCTGATTCTCCAGTTCGTCCATGGCCAGAAAGCTGTGCCAGCCCTTGTCGTCCATGTCGAAGCGCAGGCCGGCGAAGTTCGGAATGAAGCGTTGGTAACCCATCGCCAGCACGCTGGCATTCACCGACAGACGTTGTTTCACTTCCGGCGCACGAGGCGGCAGGCCGAAGGCTTCGGGGAACAGTTTTTCGCCATTGAGCAGCGCCGCAATGGCCGTGGTCGACACACTGCCCTGTTCCTCCGTTGCACCGCTTTGCGGATCGTAGAGTTTCGCCGGATTGGACAGCACCACCAATTTGTCGCCATGGGACGCAAACAGCAGCGCCTTGCTCGCGTTGTAGTTGAGTTGATAGAGCGTCACGTCTTCGCTGCCAACCTTCACGTCTGCGACCTTGCTCAACTGCGAGTCGTCCAGCGCCACTTTGGCCAGCGGCTCCAGTACCTTGGCCAATCCACTGCGGTCCATTACCAGCAGGAAATCCTTGAGCCGCCCATCCGCCCCGCGCCACAACGCAACGTCGGCAGGCTGATCGAGCAGCTGCTCGATCAAGGTGTCCTGCAGTTTCAGGTCGTGTTCGTAGATGATCCGCCGCACGCTGCCGATCAACCCCAGGCGATCGGCGTGGGTTTCGTAATAGAAGACGAAATCTTCGGTCAGGGTTTCCTTGAGGAACGGCACGGCCAGCAGGTCCTTGGGCAATTGGCTCAGGGAACGGGTTTCCAGCAAGCCATCCGGGCGGCTCATACCCAGTTTGTCACTGGCCAACGCAGGCGCCGGGGCCTTGGGCTTGTGCATGAACCACCCCAGCCCACCGGCCACGCCAATGACCAGGCATATCCCGATCAGCAGCGTCGGCCAATGCAGGGAAGGTTTGGCCGTGGGTGCGCCAGCGGCTGGGGTAACAGTGCTATCACTCATGTTCACAAAACCCGATGTTCATCCGTGGAGCGGGGATGCTTAGTAGTTGAAAGTCTTGACCAGCAGCAGGTCGCCGATTGCGCGCAGGGGCACGATGAATGTCTCGCGTTTTTCATCGACGGTGTTTTCGTTGAGCACCAGGTTGATCTGCGAGGTAATCACCTCGTTCTGGTTGCTGGTCTCATCGAAGTTATAGCCGCCGCTGCCGAAGTTGCCCCAATAGTTCACGTAAACCAGATAGGTGCCATGCAGCGGTGCGGTCATGGTGAACATTTCCGGACCCGGGCCATCGACGCCGTCAGGGTCGAGGCCGCCGCCATTGGTCAAAGCCGAGTGTGCCCAGAAGGCATGCTGGCCATCGGGCGTGACAATATGCAGATCGAGTTCGGCTTTCGGATCATCCCAACCCAGCACCACGCGAATCCGCGCCGGGGTGCGCAGGTTGTTGGCTTCATAGAATTGAACACGCTTGAGGGACTGGCCTTCGGCGCTGCGCACTTCGACGCTGTTGGAGCCGGCGCCAAACGCATAGGGCCGGGCAAAACGCCCTTGCTCGTCGGTATAAAGATTCAGCGGATTGCCGTTGACCGCCAAGGTGTGCGGCCCTCGCTGGGTGCCCAGGGCCTTCAGTTGGCCTTCGATCATCGTGCGATTGCGCTGCACGCCCCGGTCGATGGGTGGCGTGGGATAGGCGACTTGCGGGTTTTCGCTGCGGTCCAGCAAACCGTTGTAACGCCAGCCGCCCACCGGTTCCGATAACTCGGCATTCGGCGCGGCCAGAGTCACGGGCGCGACAGCCAACCCGATCAGCAGCAAAAGAAATGAGCGCATGCGACGCCTCCTGCCATGCATGACGAAACCTTGCGCCTGATCCTGGGCGCGTTACAGATGTGAATACTGCGTTTCGTCTGAAAGACCCGTGACTATTGGGTCGTAGATGGCGCAAAGGTTAGCCAGTTGGTTGTTTTTTAACAATCGGATGGCTCCGAAATTGCGGTGGGAATCACGGTAACGGGTGGACGGTGAGCCGAATACGAGCCATATTCGGCTCATTATGTGAGCCGAATAGCCTGTCTAATCGGCTCACCCCCACTTAGAGCATCAAGTTCATGACACCTCAATGGATATGGCAGCAGCCTGATTGGCCGGGTTTCACCTGGAATGCCGAACGCCTGGCGCCCTTGTTACGCGAGTGCGTTCAAGCTCAAGGTCGGCTAATGGGCATGGCCAGCTCCGTGGGCAGTTCGCTGAGCGCGCAAAGTGAACTGGATGCATTGCTGCAGAACATCGTCACCTCGTCGGCGATTGAAGGCGAACAGCTGAATGTCGGTTCAGTTCGTTCTTCATTGGCGCGGCGATTGGGGTTGGAGCTCAATGATGGCGACAACGTCAGCAAACGCAGTGAAGGGCTCGCGCAATTAATGCTCGATGCTACCCAGCATTTCGCCGAGCCGCTGACACTTGAACGATTGCTGGATTGGCATGAGTGGCTGTTTCCAGAACAGGAAATCGGCTTGGCCGCGCAAAGCATTCGTGTAGGTGCTTTGCGCGGCGACGATCCAATTCAAGTGGTTTCCGGTCGTCTCGACAGACCGACCGTGCACTTCGAAGCACCGCCTCGCCTGGGCCTTGAGCGCCAACTCGATGCCTTCCTCGAATGGTTTGAAACCAGCCGAAATCAGTCCGAGCCCGACCCTTTGCTGCGAGCTGGCATCGCACACTTCTGGTTTGTCACACTCCACCCGTTTGACGACGGCAACGGTCGCCTGACCAGGACGATCACCGACCTTGCATTGGCTCAAGGCGAGGCTCAGGCGATCCGTTTTTATGCCATGTCGGCGAGTATTCTCGAGGATCGATCTGGCTATTACCGGGTGCTGGAAACCTGCCAGAAATCCAACACGGACATTACGGTCTGGCTCGAATGGTTCCTGCAAACTCTATTGCGCAGCCTGCAACAGGCCATGGCACGGATCGAATCCGTGCTGGGCAAAGCGCGCTTCTGGCAGGCGCACCGGGAGTCCGAGCTGTCGACCGAGCAGACCAAAGTACTGAATCGCTTGCTGGACGGAGGGGAGCGTGGATTCGAAGGCGGGATCAGTGCGGCGCAGTATCAAGCCGTGGCGAAAGTCTCCAAAGCGACCGCGACCCGGCATCTGGCCGAACTGCTGGATAAGGATTGCCTGCAACGCCTGCCGGGTGGCGGGCGCAGTACTCGCTACCAGATCAAATATCCCGACCAAGCGCATCCTGAGCGCTGAAACCCTTGCACCAAACACCCCGCTCATTTGCCCCTGCCCCCCCTATCTGCTAGTGTCGCGCCGGTTTAACGTCAACCGGAAATCGCCGCCATGGCCCGCAAAAAAGCTGCACTGGATTTCGAACAGTCCCTCGCCGACCTGCAAACGCTGGTGGAGCGTCTGGAGAATGGCGAATTGTCGCTGGAGGACTCGCTGGCCGCTTTCGAGCAAGGCATCGGTCTGACCCGCGATTGCCAGGCGGCGCTGGCCCAGGCCGAGCAAAAGGTTCAGGTGCTGCTCGAGCGTGATGGCGAGTTGGCCGAGGAACCCTTCGACGCGGATCAGCCAGAATGATTGCAGCGTACTCGGCAACCAGCCAGGCCCGCGTCAATGCGGTTCTGGAAACCCTGTTCACGGCGCCAAGCCCCGAGCTGGCGCGGCTGTACGAAGCCATGCACTACAGCGTGATGAATGGCGGCAAACGCGTGCGTCCACTGCTGGCCTACGCCGCGTGTGAAGCGTTGGGCGGCAAGCCCGAGCAAGCCAACGGCGCGGCCTGTGCGGTGGAGCTAATCCACGCCTATTCGCTGGTGCATGACGATTTGCCGGCGATGGACGATGACGATCTGCGCCGCGGCCAGCCGACCACCCACAAGAAATTCGATGAAGCCTGCGCGATCCTCGCCGGCGACGGCTTGCAGAGCCTGGCCTTCAGCGCCCTGCTCGATCCACGCCTGAGCGCGTCGGATGCCGAAATCCGCCTGCAAATGGTCAGCGCCCTGGCGCTGGCGGCAGGCCCGGCGGGCATGGTCGGCGGTCAGGCCATCGACCTCGGTTCGGTCGGCCTGAAGCTCGACCAGAAAGCCCTGGAGTACATGCACCGGCACAAGACCGGCGCGTTGATCGAGGTCAGCGTCAAGCTCGGCGCCCTGGCCAGCGGCCGTGCGGAGAAGGACGAACTCAAATCCCTGCAGACTTATGCACAGGCCATCGGTCTGGCATTCCAGGTACAGGACGACATTCTCGACGTCGAAAGCGATACCGAAACCCTCGGCAAACGCCAGGGCGCCGACATTGCCCGAGACAAGCCGACCTACCCGGCCCTGCTCGGCCTCGACGCCGCGAAGGCCTACGCCCTGGAGCTGCGCGACCAGGCCCTGCACGCACTGCGACCGTTTGACGCGGCGGCCGAGCCGTTGCGCGATCTGGCCCGGTATATCGTCGATCGCCGCAGCTGACGGCGAATCCGCCAAAAAAAACCAACGCGTGGGCAGAGACCGATGCATCAGGTAAACTGCCGCATCTTTTATACCTATAACGATTCGCCTGATGCCCACGACGTTTCATGAGATTCCCCGCAAGCGCCCGACCACGCCCCTGCTCGACCGCGCGAACACGCCGGACGGCCTGCGCCGGTTAGGCGAAGCCGAGCTGGAAACCCTGGCCGATGAGTTGCGCCTGGAATTGCTCTACACGGTCGGCCAGACCGGTGGGCATTTCGGTGCCGGCCTGGGCGTGATCGAGCTGACCATCGCACTGCATTACGTCTTTGACACCCCGGACGACCGGCTGGTGTGGGACGTGGGTCATCAGGCTTATCCGCACAAGATCCTCACCGGTCGTCGCGAGCGCATGGGCACCCTGCGCCAGAAGGACGGCGTCGCTGCCTTCCCGCGCCGCTCCGAGAGCGAGTACGACACCTTTGGTGTCGGCCACTCCAGCACCTCGATCAGTGCCGCGCTGGGCATGGCAATTGCCGCCCGCCTGCAAAACAGTGACCGCAAGGCGATCGCAGTGATCGGCGACGGCGCGTTGACCGCGGGCATGGCGTTCGAGGCGCTGAACCATGCGCCGGAAGTGGACGCCAACATGCTGGTGATCCTCAACGACAACGACATGTCGATCTCGCGCAACGTCGGTGGCTTGTCGAACTATCTGGCGAAGATCCTTTCCAGCCGCACCTACGCAAGCATGCGCGAGGGCAGCAAAAAAGTGCTGTCGCGCCTGCCCGGTGCCTGGGAAATCGCCCGTCGCACTGAAGAATACGCAAAAGGCATGCTGGTTCCCGGCACGCTGTTCGAGGAGCTGGGCTGGAACTACATCGGCCCGATCGATGGCCACGACCTGCCAACCCTGATCGCCACCCTGCGCAACATGCGCGACCTGAAAGGCCCGCAGTTCCTGCACGTCGTCACCAAGAAAGGCAAAGGCTTCGCCCCGGCGGAAGTCGACCCGATCGGTTACCACGCCATCACCAAACTCGAACCGCTGGACGCCCCGGCCGCCGCGCCGAAAAAGGCTAGCGGGCCGAAGTACTCCGGTGTGTTCGGCGAATGGCTGTGCGACATGGCAGCGGCCGATCCGCGTCTGGTCGGGATTACCCCGGCGATGAAGGAAGGCTCCGACCTGGTCGCTTTCAGCGAACGATTCCCGCTGCGCTACTTCGACGTCGCCATTGCCGAGCAGCACGCCGTCACCCTCGCGGCCGGCATGGCCTGCGAAGGCGCCAAACCCGTGGTGGCCATCTATTCGACCTTCCTGCAGCGCGGCTACGACCAGTTGGTGCATGACGTCGCGGTGCAGAATCTCGACGTACTGTTCGCCATCGACCGCGCAGGCCTGGTGGGCGAAGACGGTCCGACCCACGCCGGCAGCTTCGATTTGTCGTTCCTGCGCTGCATTCCCGGCATGCTGGTGATGACCCCGAGCGATGAAAACGAGCTGCGCAAGATGCTCACCACCGGCCACCTGTACGAAGGCCCGGCGGCGGTGCGTTATCCACGCGGCAATGGCCCGAACGCTACTATCGAGAAAGACCTCGAACCGATCGAGATCGGCAAAGGTGTAGTCCGCCGCCAGGGCAGCAAAGTCGCCCTGCTGGTGTTCGGCGTGCAACTGGCCGAAGCCCTGAAAGTCGCCGAGACGCTGGATGCGACCGTGGTCGACATGCGTTTCGTCAAGCCGTTGGATGAAGCGCTGGTTCGCGAAATCGCCGGCAGCCATGAACTGCTGGTGACCGTCGAAGAAAACGCGATCATGGGCGGCGCCGGTGGCGCGGTCAGCGAATTGCTCGCCCGCGAAAACATCCTCAAGTCGATGCTGCACCTGGGCTTGCCGGACATTTACGTCGAACACGCCAAGCCTGCGCAAATGCTGGCTGAGTGCGGTCTGGATGAGGCGGGAATCGAAGCGTCCATTCGTGAGCGCCTGCAACTGCTCAACATCTAAACGCAAAACCCTGTGGGAGCGAGCTTGCTCGCGATAGCGGCCTGTCAGTCAACTCAGATGCTGACTGATGCACCGCTATCGCGAGCAAGCTCGCTCCCACAGTGGTTTTCAGCGTCTATCAAAATTGTATTTGCATCAAAGCACCATCGGACTACCAATGAAGTTCTCCCGCCTCGCCCTGCCTCTATTTCTGCTGCCCACCACCAACACCCTCGCCGACACTTTCGAACGTGACCAGGCCCTGAAGCTGCCCGACGTGTTGATCAGCGCCAACCGCCAGGTCGAAGCGCGCAACGACAGCAGCGCCGCCAACACTGTGTTCACCCGCGAAGACATCGATCGCCTGCAACCCGATAGCGTCACTGATCTGCTGCGTCGGGTTCCGGGCGTGCAAGTCTCGCAGACTGGTGGGCGCGGCAGCCTGCCGGGCGTTTACATCCGCGGCACCCAGTCGGCCCAGAGCCTGGTGTTGGTGGACGGCCAGCGCATCGGCAGTTCGACCTCCGGTGACAGCAACCTGCAACACATCAACATCGACCAGGTCGAGCGCGTGGAAGTGTTGCGCGGCTCCCGTTCGGTGATTTATGGCAGCGATGCGATTGGTGGGGTGATCCAGATCTTCACTCGTCGCGGCGGCGAACAGGGCCTGCAACCTCGACTGCACATGGGTTTTGGCAGTAATCAGACCTGGGAGCGCAGCATCGGTTTGTCCGGCGGTGATGAAAAAACCCGCTTCAACCTTGGCGCCAGCCTCGATGAAACCGCTGGAATCAATCGCACCCATGAGTCATTCCCCAGCGACGGCGACCATGACGAATACCGCAACAAGTCGCTCAGCCTGAGCTTGAGCCACGCGCTCAGCGATGACATCGAGATCGGCGCCAACCTGCTGGATAACCGTGGCAAGAGCGAGTTCGACAGTCCGTTCGATTCAGTTCAACAGCAGCCCTACAACGAATTCGATGTAAGCAGTGTCAGCAGTTACATTGACGCGCGCATCAATGAAGTATGGAAAACCCGTGTTGAATTCGGCCACAGCGAAAACCGCGAGAAGACCCTCGACAAGCTCAGCGATGAGCGCAGCGTGTTCAACACCTACCGCGATTCGGTGAACTGGCAGAACGACCTGACGCTCAACGAGCGCAACAGTTTGCTGCTCGGAGGTGACTGGTATGAAGACCGCATCAACAGCAGCACCTCGTTCGATGAGGACAGTCGCTGGAACCGAGCAGCGTACATCCAGCACCGCTATCGGGCCGACAGTTTCTCCACGGAGTTGGGCCTGCGTCACGACGATAACCAGCAGTTCGGCAGCCAGAACACCTGGAGCGGCACCTTTACCCTGCCGCTGAACCCGGACAACGAAGTGTTGCTGACCTACAGCGAAGGCTTCCGCGCGCCGACGTTCAATGATCTGTACTACCCCGACTTCAGCAACCCGGACCTGAAGCCTGAAACCTCGAAAAGCTATGAGCTGCAATGGCGCAGCCAGTTGACCGAGAGCAGTCGCCTGGAGACGTCGCTGTATCGCACCGACCTTGAAGACGCGATCATCTTCGGCAGCAACTCGCGCCCGGAAAACGTAGCCTCGGCGCGGATCAACGGCTTCGAAGCAGCGCTGAAACAGGAACTGTTCGGATGGCAGAGCAACCTCGGCGTGGCGATCATCGACCCACGCGATCGCGACACGGGCCACACCCTGGCCCGTCGCGCGCGGCGAACCTTGAGCCTGGACCTGGATCGGCAATTCGACCGCCTGGGCCTCGGCGCCAGTTGGCAAGCGGTCAGCAGCAGCTATGACGATCTGAACAATCAACAGCCACTCGGCGGCTATGCCTTGTTGGGACTGCGCAGCAGCTGGGAGCTCAATCGTGAAATCAGGCTGGAGCTGAAGGTCGATAACCTGCTGGACAAGGGTTACAGCCGGGCGTTGTACAGCTTCCAAGGTAGCCAGTATGGGTATCGCGAGGAAGGTCGGGCGTGGATGTTCGGGGTGACCTGGACGCCTGGAATCTGATCCGAGATTTGTACTGTCTGGACCGGCCCCTTCGCGGGCAAGTCGGATCGCCGCACCGCCGCTCCCACAGGTTTTGGGTTGGATTACAGATTTGTGATCAAAACAGAACTCTGTGGGAGCGAGCTTGCTCGCGATGAAGGCACCTCGGTCTCAGCGGTCTGGCGCAATCAAATGGCATAGCTTTGCAGTCGCCTCAATCATCTGTCCGCTCGGTCGCTCCAGGCCCTTATCTGTCACCAAACGCAATTGGCCCTGCTTCACCGCCGTCACCTGCAGCCAGACCTTCCACGCATCAAGCTGCGCCTGATCGCTAGCCAGTATCACCTCGGGATTACGCTGCAGCACGGCTTCCACACTGACTTGCGGTGCCGACAGTTTCAGGTCGGCAAACACATTTTGGGCACCGCAGACCTCCAGCGCATCGCTGATGATCTGCTCGCCGCCCACCGTATACAGCGGTCGATCCCAGACCTGATAGAACACTCGTAAAGGCCTGTCCCGGCGATAGCGCTGACGCAATTCATCCAGCCGTTGGCGTAAATCGCCGGCCAATGAAATTCCGCGTTCAGGCCGGCCGAGCTGAGCGGCAATGGCCTCGATCTGCGCGGTGAGCTGGTCCAGGCTGTGGGGTTCGGCGACGAAGGTGGGAATACTCAGGCGCTTGAGCTGGTCACGCTGGACCGGGCCGACGCTACCGGGCCATAACAGCAACAGATCGGGTTTCAGGCTGAGCAGGCGCTCCATGTCCAACTGGCCATAGCGGCCAACGGAGGGTAGGTTCTTGAGTTCGGCGGGGCGTTCACCGGCGTCCAGAACACCGACCAGGAGGTCGGCGGAACCCAGTTCGACGACGATTTCAGAGAGCGACGGTGCGAGACTGACAACCCGTTCGACCGCAAATGCCGAGCCACTGGCGGCCAGCAGCAACACCGCCAGCCAACGCGCGCGCATCAACCGAGTTGACGCGGAATACGGTAGAGGTAGAACAGCACGACGGTCGACAGCGCCAGCAGCATCAGCGGCACCGCTTCAAGACCGACGAACACCGCCAGGGCACCGATCCAGGCCGGCAAGCCGGCGGCGAGGAATGCCGTGCGCCGCTTGGCCGCCAGACTGATCCAGGCACCAGGTTCTTCAGGGGTATCGAGGGCTTTCTGGGTGGCGATCAACGCGTGTTTGTAGGCGCCGAAGAACTTCAGGCTGACAAACATCGAGGCGACTCCGGCGATGAACAACGGCATCGCCAGCACCGGCAGAATGGCTTCGCTCTGGCCGAACACCGCATTGATCACAAACAGCGGCAACAAGGCCAGTGCCAGGTACTGCCACCAGTTGACGGACAGTCGCCGCCGAACCTGACCGCGGGTCACGCCCGGTCTACCTCGCCCTGATGCTCATTGCCCATCATGTGATCGAGCTTGCTGGCCTTGGTCGCCAGATAGAGTCGGTTATGCGGGTTGTGGCCGGTGTGCAGCGGCACGCGCTCGGCGACCACGATACCCATGTCGGTCAAGGCTTTGACCTTGCGCGGGTTGTTGGTCATCAGGCGCAAAGACTTCACGCCCAGGTGCTCCAGCATCGGCAGGCACATGGCGTAGTCACGCTGGTCGGCGGCAAAGCCCAGACGCTCGTTGGCTTCAACGGTATCGGCGCCACCGTCCTGCAGCTCATAGGCGCGGATCTTGTTGAGCAGGCCAATGCCCCGGCCTTCCTGACGCAGATAGAGCAAGACGCCACGACCCTCGCGGGCGATGGCCTGCAAGGCGGCCTCCAGTTGCGAGCCGCAGTCGCAACGCTGGCTGAACAGGGCATCGCCCGTCAGGCATTCGGAGTGCAACCGGCCGAGTACCGGGGCACCGTCGGCGAATTCACCCAGGCTCAGCACAACGTGCTCGCGGCCGGTGGCCTCATCGAGAAAGCCGTGCATGGTGAATTGCGCAAAAGGYGTTGGCAGCTTGGAAGCGGCGACAAAAACGACAGGCACCGGTGTGCTCCTGATCTAAAAGTCTGAAGATTCGCAGAGCCGGCATTGTAACAGCAGGTTCCGGAGGACGCTTAGGCTGAATTATCGGCGATAACTATCAAAATGTTTGATATACGCCCTGAAGACACTCCCACAGGGTTCTGTGTCGGTCATCGGATCTGGGAAGTATTCGAATCAAACGGATACGGCTGTTTCCAGCGTTCAAAAATCGGTTTCAGCTCGCCGCTTTTCACCAGTTGCTCCATGCGCTGATCGAACAGGGCCATCAGACTGCGCGCCTTCGAGGTCTTGGCGAAGCACAGGTACAGCGGCAACTCTGCGATATGGGTGCGCCGCAGCTGGGACGGATCCTTGGCGCGATTGATGACGTCATCGACTTCGGTCAGGGCGTCGATATAGAAGTCAGCACGATTGTGGGTCAGCATCGACTCGATGCCGGTACGCCGCAGCACTTCATCGAAGTGGCGCACATTGGGCAGGTAATGCTGGTAATCGTAGCCGCGGACCCAGGCTAGCCGATAATTGCCCAGGGTTTCCGGGGTGGGTACCGGACTGCTGGCCAGGCCCAAGGCATAGATGTGATCGGTGTCGAAGTTCCAATGGGGATAGAGCACACCCTCGGATTCGTCACGATAGTAACCGACGCAGGCATCGACTTCGCCACGTTCGGCCAGGCCCAGCGAACGCACGTAGGGCTCTGTGCGGATGTCGACCTTGACCCCCGCCGGCTCGAACACTTGCCGTAGCACGTCCCAACCCAGTCCATGACCGTCAGCAGCGGTGTAGTCTTCCCAGGCTTCGCTGGCCAGATGAATCACCGCCGGCGGCGGAGCATTTCCTCCGTCTGCCTGAACAAAAGAGCAAAACATCGCGAACGCCATCGCCATCAATCCGCGTAGAGCCATCCGTGCTTCCCCCCGATTAACCGTTCTCCTGATCAACGCCTGGCCCCCCCGGTCAGGCGAAAAACCACACCAGTCCCTGCATCGCCAACCAGGCGAACACCCCGGCCAGGACATCATCGAGCATGATGCCGACGCCGCCATGTACATGCCGGTCAATCCAGCGAATCGGCCACGGCTTGAGGATGTCGAAGAAGCGGAACATCAAGAAACCCGCCAGCAACCACTGCCAACCTTCTGGCACCAGCCACAGGGTGATCCACATCCCGACCATTTCGTCCCAGACGATGCCTTCATGGTCGTGTACCCGCAAATCGTCGGCCACCTTGCCGCACAGCCAGAAGCCGAACAGCATGGTGATGCCCAGCATCAGCCAGTAACCCCAGTCGGGCAGCATCTGCCATAACGGGATAAAGGGCAGCGCAACCAACGACCCCCAAGTACCGGGCGCCTTTGGCAAGGTGCCCGAGCCGAAGCCGAACGCCAAAAAATGCCACGGATTACGCCAGACCGACGGCGGTACGTTTTCCGCCGGGACCTGTTTGGGATGATCTGTCACGGTGACTCCCGAAAATGTTGATAACCCCGGGTTTGCGGGGTGATGTCTTTGCCATCGGCGTCCAGCAGTGTCACACCCTGCCCCGTCACCACCTGCCCAATCACATGGATCGGCCAGCCGTCGGCCAGCAATAGCGGCAACTCGACGGACGGTAAGGTGAAAGCCAGGACGTAATCGTCGCCTCCGCTCAGGGCCGCAACCTGTGCGTCCGATTGACCGAGAAAGTCGACCAGCGCTTTGGAGAGCGGCAGGCGGTCTCGCTCGACTTGAATACCGACCTTCGAGGCCAGCGCGATATGCCCGCAATCAGCGAGCAGACCGTCGGAGATGTCCATTGCCGAAGTGGCCTTGCCACGCAGCGCCTGACCCAAACCGAGTTGCGGTTGCGGCGACCAGTAATGCGCCAGCAATGGCTCGGCAATACTCGCTTCGGCCGTGCGCTGGCCGAGCACCAATGGCAAGGCACCGGCAGCATTGCCCAGGTCGCCACCGACACACAGCAGATCGCCCGGTTGCGCACCGCTGCGGGTCAACGCCAAGCCACTCGGCACGCGCCCGAACACGGTCATGGTCAGGCTCAGCGGCCCACGGGTGGTATCGCCGCCCACCAACGCCACACCGCAGCTTTGCGCCATCTGGTTCAAACCACGGGCAAAGGCTTGCAACCAATCGGCGGTCACCGTCGGCAAGGTCAGGGCAAGGGTAAAGGCAACCGGGGTGGCGCCCATGGCGGCCAGGTCGCTGACGGCCACGGCCAGCGAGCGCTGACCGAGCAGAAACGGATCGCAGGGATCGGCGAAGTGCACGCCGGCCACCAACGTATCGGTAGAGATCGCCATCTGTTCCCCGGGGGGAACAGCCAGCAAGGCGCAGTCATCGCCAATCCCGAGGGCAACGCCTTCGCCGCCCTGCGCACAAGGCGCGGCGGCGAAGAAATTGCGGATCAGCTCAAACTCACCCATTGGGTATCCTGTCTCACCAATACTGTTCATTTTTTAGCGGCGTCTGGTGTCGCCATACTGCGTTGCCGCTCCTCGCCATAGCACGCTATGACTCGTCGCGGCGCCTTGTCTGACAACACCAGTCACTCGCTAAAAAACGAACGTATCGGCGAGACAGGACACTAGATCCAAGCGCTGGTTAGCGCTTGAACGCCTTGACTTCAGCTTCACGCAGACGCGGGGCCAGCTTGTCGAGCACACCGTTGACGAACTTGTGGCCGTCAGTGGAACCGAAGACCTTGGCCAGTTCGATACCTTCGTTGATCACAACACGGTACGGCACGTCGACGCGCTTGAGCAGTTCCCAGGTGGACAGGCGCAGAACCGCCAGTTCAACCGGGTCCAGCTCTTCGATGGTCAAGTCCAGGCATGGCGTGAGCGCGGTGTCGATTTCGGTCTTGAACTGCGGAACCCCGTGCAGGATCTCACGGAAGTACGCGCCGTCGACATCGGTGAAATCGTTATCGACCCGGAACTGCGCTTCGATCTCGTTCAGCGACTGCTTGGCCATGTGCCATTGGTACAGTGCCTGGGTCGCGAGCTGACGGGCTTCGCGACGCTTGACGCTTTTCGATGGCTTTCCGGCATCCGCAGGCTTTGGATCGCGCGGGTTGAAACGATCGCTTTCGTCGCTAATCACTTGGCCTCCAACTGCGCCAGCAGGCTGACCATTTCCAGAGCGGACAGGGCAGCTTCAGCACCTTTGTTGCCGGCCTTGGTGCCGGAACGTTCGATGGCTTGCTCGATGGAATCAACGGTCAGGACGCCGAAAGCGACCGGAACACCGAACTCCATGGACACCTGGGCCAGGCCCTTGGTGCACTCGCCAGCCACGTATTCGAAGTGCGGAGTGCCGCCACGAATGACCGCGCCCAGGGCGATGATTGCCGCGAATTCGCCTTTCTGGGCGACTTTCTGCGCAACCAGCGGAATTTCGAAGGCGCCAGGCGCGCGGATGATGGTGATGTCGCTTTCGCTCACGCCGTGGCGAACCAGCGCATCAACTGCACCGCTGACCAGGCTTTCAACGACGAAGCTGTTGAAACGGCCTACTACCAGAGCGTAGCGGCCTTTAGGGGCGATGAAGGTACCTTCGATGGTCTTCAGGGTCATTCGATAGATCTCTTAAAGAGCCGGGACGCGTCTCGTACGCGTCCCTCGGTGATATTTGAACCGCGAATTCAAGGCCGGAAACAACCGGTCATTATTCGGAGGGCACGTATTCTACAACTTCCAGATCGAAACCGGATATCGCATTAAATTTCATTGGCGCCGACATCAGGCGCATTTTGCGTACGCCAAGGTCGCGCAGGATCTGCGAACCGGCACCGACAGTGCTGTAGGTGGTCGGTTTTTTCACCGCGGCGTGATCGGCGGTTTCGCGGATATGCGCCAGCAACACGTCGCCATCGAGCGGGTGACCGAGCAACAGCACCACGCCGCTGCCGGCCTCGGCAACCGTGGCCATGGCGGCCCGCAGGCTCCAGCGGCCCGGCTGCTTGACCATCAGCAGGTCACGCAGCGGGTCCATGTTGTGCACGCGAACCAGGGTCGGTTCTTCGGCACACACGTTGCCCAGGGTCAGCGCCATATGCACATCGCCTTCCACCGAATCACGATAGGTCACCAGGTTGAATTGGCCCAGTTCGCTGTCCAGTGGCTGCTCGGCAATCCGCTGAACGGTACGTTCGTGGATCATCCGGTAGTGAATCAGGTCGGCGATGGTGCCGATCTTGATGTCGTGTTCGGCGGCAAACGCTTCCAGTTCGGCGCGACGGGACATGGTGCCGTCGTCGTTCATCACTTCACAGATCACGCCGCTCGGCTCGAAACCGGCCATGCGCGCCAGGTCGCACGCCGCTTCGGTGTGGCCGGCGCGGGCCAGGGTGCCGCCGGCCTGGGCCATCAGCGGGAAGATGTGGCCCGGGCTGACGATGTCTTCGGCCTTGGCATCACGGGCGGCAGCCGCTTGCACGGTGCGCGCGCGGTCGGCGGCGGAGATGCCGGTGGTCACGCCGGTGGCCGCTTCGATCGATACGGTGAACTTGGTGCCGAAACCGGAACCATTGCGCGGCGCCATCAACGGCAGCTTGAGCAGTTCGCAACGCTCGCGGCTCATCGGCATGCAGATCAGGCCACGGGCGTGCTTGGCCATGAAATTGATGTGCTCGGGCTTGCAGCACTCGGCGGCCATGATCAGGTCGCCTTCGTTCTCGCGATCTTCGTCATCCATGAGGATGACCATCTTGCCTTGGCGGATGTCTTCAACCAGTTCTTCGATGCTATTGAGCGCCACAAGGCACCCCCCTTCTTTCGAAATTTGAGCTTCAGGATTTGAGGTAGCCGTTTTGGGCCAGAAAGCTTTCGGTAATAGTGCTGCCGGCAGTCGGCTCTGCGGCCTTGTCGCCCAAAAGCAAGCGCTCCAGGTAACGGGCCAGCAAGTCCACCTCCAGGTTCACCCGGCGGCCTGGCTGGTACGACGCCATGATGGTTTCGCTCAGGGTGTGGGGAATGATAGTCAGCAGGAACTCGGCGCCATCGACTGCGTTCACAGTCAGGCTGGTGCCGTCGACGGTGATCGAGCCTTTATGAGCGATGTACTTGGCCAGGTCCTTCGGCGCGCGGATGCGGAATTCCACGGCGCGCGCGTTCTCGGTACGGGCAACCACTTCGCCCACGCCGTCGACGTGACCGCTGACCAGATGCCCGCCGAGGCGAGTGGTCGGGGTCAGGGCTTTTTCCAGATTGACCGGGCTGCCGCTTTTCAGGTCGTTCATGGCCGTGCAGTCGAGGGTTTCGCGACTGACGTCGGCAGCGAAGCCATTGCCCGGCAACTCAACGGCGGTCAGGCACACGCCGTTGACCGCGATGCTGTCGCCCAGTTTGACGTCGCTCAGGTCGAGCTTGCCGGTTTCGACGTGTACCCGCACATCACCGCCCTTTGGGGTCAATGCACGAATACTGCCGATGGATTCGATGATGCCGGTAAACATGAGGTTCTCCTCGAGAACAAAGCCAAAGCTTGCGCGATGGCCGGAAATTATACGCTTGCTGCTGGCAAAGGAATGGCGATGACTCGCCAGTCATCGCCAACGGCACGAATTTCGGTGATTTTGAGCTCCGGCGCATCCTTCATTTGCGCGAGCGGCCAGTCCAGCAGCGGCCGCGCCGAGGAGCCCAAAAACTTGCCGGCGATGAAAATCTGGAACTCGTCCACCAGCCCGAGCTGGGCAAACGCGCCTGCCAGACGCGGACCGGCCTCGACCAACACTTCGTTGGCCCCACGGGCGGCGAGCTCTACCAGCAACTGACGCAGATCGACCTGGCCGTCATAGCCCGGCACGATCAGGCATTCCGGGCCGTTGGCGTACTGTTCCTCCACCGCCACGCAGGTGGCGACCAGCGCCGGGCCGGCCTTGAAGAACGGTGCATCCAGCGGCACCCGCAGGCGACCGTCGACCAGCACCCGCAGCGGCAGACGGCTCATGGCCAGTGCCGTTTGTTCGGCGTCCAGACCCAGCTCATCGGCGCGTACGGTCAACCGCGCGTTGTCCGCCAGTACCGTGTCGGCGCCGGTCAGTACCACGCTGGCCTGGGCACGAAGGCGTTGCACCGCCGAACGTGCGGCCGGACCGGTGATCCACTGGCTTTCGCCACTTTCCATCGCCGTGCGACCGTCGAGGCTCATCGCCAATTTGACCCGCACGAACGGCAAGCCGTGTTCCATGCGTTTCAGGAAACCTTGATTGAGCTGGCGCGCCTCGCCTTCCAGCACGCCGCTTTCGGTGACGATACCGGCCTGGGCCAGGCGTTGCAGACCGCGACCGGCGACTTCCGGGTTCGGGTCCTGCATCGCCGCGACCACCCGCGCCACACCGGCATTCACCAGCGCATCGGCACAGGGCGGCGTGCGGCCGTGGTGGCTGCAAGGTTCAAGCGTCACATAGGCAGTGGCACCACGGGCCAACTCACCGGCAGCACGCAAGGCATGGACTTCGGCATGGGGTTCACCGGCGCGCTCGTGCCAGCCTTCGCCGACAATCTGCCCGCCCTGCACGATCACGCAACCGACCCGCGGATTGGGGTGCGTCGTGTAATGCCCCTTGCGCGCCAGTTCCAGGGCACGGGCCATGAAATGGGCGTCGAGGATGGCAAGTTCTGCGGGCGTGGTCATTCTTTCACCGGTTCACGGGCCAGGCGATCGATCTCTTCGCGGAACTCGTTGAGGTCCTGGAAGCGGCGATATACCGAAGCGAAGCGGATGTAGGCGACCTCGTCGAGCTTCTGCAGCTCGGCCATCACCAGTTCGCCGACCACGAGGGATTTGACCTCGCGTTCGCCGGTGGCGCGCAGTTTGTGTTTGATGTGCACCAGCGACGATTCGAGGCGCTCGACGCTCACCGGGCGCTTTTCCAGCGCACGCTGCATGCCGGCGCGGAGTTTTTCTTCGTCGAACGGCTGGCGACTGCCGTCGGTTTTGATCAGGCGCGGCAACACCAGCTCAGCCGTCTCGAACGTCGTGAAACGCTCGCCGCAGGCCAGGCATTCACGCCGGCGGCGCACCTGTTCGCCCTCGGCGACCAGACGCGAGTCGATGACCTTGGTGTCGTTGGCACCGCAGAAGGGACAGTGCATGGTGGCAGGCAACAAAAAAAGGGAGGGCCATGGTAGCGCATCCCGGTGGCAAGACAAGCCATAGGGTTTGCGGTATACAGACGGGATGATCACTTGATCCATGGAATTCAGGTTTATGGAGTCACCAATGTCGTTACGTCCGCTCATTTTGCTCAGTGTTTTCAGCCTGCTGGTGGCTTGCGGCAGCGACGCACCCAAGCCCCAGCCGCCAACGCCAGGCCCGGCGCCGCAGCAAGCGCAGAAGAAAGCCCGGGAGGCCGCCGAACTTGGCCCGCTGCCCGCGTATCAGCGCGAATTGAGCGGCACGTTGCAGGGTGTGCCGGCCGGCGCCGAAGTCGAGCTGGCGCTGCTGGTGATCGACGATAAAGACCGTCCGCAACAATTGCTCGCCAGCTCCAGCCTGATCGGCAACAACCAGGTGCTGCCGTTTCACCTGCGATTCAATCCGGAAGCCTTCCCGGCCGGTGCCCGCGTGGAACTGCGCGGCCGCGCCAGTCAGTCCGGCCAGTTGATCCTGCACCTGCCGTCGCAGCTGATTACCCAGCCGACCACCCAGGCCCTTGGCCAACTGCAATTCGTCAAAGCCCCATGAGTGCACCGCTCGACCTGCAACGGGCCTTGGCTGAATTGCTCGGCGATGCACAATTGGTGGCCTGCCCGTTGCCGGCAACCGATTTAAAACTGTGGCTGATCGACGGCGACAACATGGACCGCGCCTTCAGCCCGGAAGAAACCCGGCGCATCCTGCACGAGCCACCGTACTGGAGTTTCTGCTGGGCCAGCGGCCTGGCCGTGGCCCGCTATCTGGCCGAAAACCCGCATTGGGTCGAAGGCAAGCGGGTGCTGGATTTCGGTGCCGGTTCCGGGGTGGCGGGTATTGCCGCTGCCAAGGCCGGCGCGCTGGAAGTGCTGGCCTGCGACCTCGACCCGCTGGCGATTGCCGCCTGTCGGGCCAATGCCGAGCTCAATGACGTAGAGCTCAACTACTCGACGGATTTTTTCGCCGAGGCTGATCGCTTCGATCTGATCCTGGTGGCGGATGTGCTGTACGACCGGGCCAACCTGCCACTGCTCGACCAGTTCCTCAGCCGCGGCCGAGAGGCGCTGGTGGCGGATTCCCGAGTGCGGGATTTTCGCCATCCGTTGTACCGGCGCATCGAAATGCTCGAAGCCATGACCCTGCCGGACCTGGCCGAGCCCCACGAGTTTCGGCATGTGAGCCTCTACCACGCTGCCCGCGCCTGACCGTATAGTTGCCCCATTCACGCTTTTACGAGATCCCCCATGAGTCAGGAAACGCCGTACATCTTCGACGCCACGACTGCCGATTTCGACCAGTCGGTGATCGAGAACTCTTTCCACAAACCGGTGCTGGTGGATTTCTGGGCCGAATGGTGCGCGCCCTGCAAAGTGCTGATGCCGATGTTGCAGACCATTGCCGAGAGCTATCAGGGTGAGTTGCTGTTGGCCAAGGTCAACTGTGACATCGAGCAAGACATCGTCGCCCGCTTCGGCATCCGCAGCCTGCCGACCGTGGTGCTGTTCAAGGACGGCCAGCCTGTCGACGGCTTTGCCGGTGCCCAGCCGGAATCCGCTGTCCGCGCCCTGCTCGAACCCCATGTGCAGATGCCGCCGCCAGCCGCCGCCGATCCGTTCGAACAGGCCCAGGCGTTGTTCGACGAAAGTCGTTTTGCCGACGCCGAAGCCCTGCTCAAAGTGCTGCTGGGTGAAGACAACACCAACGCCAAGGCGCTGATCCTGTACGCCCGCTGCCTGACCGAGCGCGGTGAACTGGGCGAAGCGCAAGCCGTGCTCGATGCGGTCAAGAGCGACGAGCACAAGGCCGCGCTGGCCGGCGCCAAGGCACAGATCAAGTTTCTCGGTTTGGCCAAGGACTTGCCGGATGCCGCCGACCTGAAAGCCCGCTTGGCGAAAGACCCGCTGGACGATGAGGCGGTCTATCAACTGGCGATCCAGCAACTGGCCCGTCAGCAGTACGATGCCGCGCTGGATGCTTTGCTGAAGTTATTCATCCGCAACCGCAGCTACAGCGAAGGCTTGCCGCACAAGACCTTGCTGCAGGTGTTCGAGTTGCTGGGTAATGACCACCCGCTGGTCAGCACGTACCGCCGCAAGTTGTTTGCGGCTCTCTATTAAAAATCAAAAGATCGCAGGCTGCGATCTTTTTACGGTCTACTCGATCCAGCTGTAGAGCGGCGTATCCCCGCCGCTCACCACCTTCACGTCCGGACTGTGGCGCAGGCGCACCAACAGGCGCTTGCCCGCCGCCGCGCTGCCGGTCAATCCTTCCAGTTGATCGAGCAGATCCGGTCCGCTGAGCTGCCCGGCCTTGCGCAGCAAATCCCTGGCGATCTGCCACAGCGCATCATCCTGATTCAGCGGTTTCGCCGCTGGCGCGTTGACCTCGGATTTTTCCACCTGCAAATGTGCCCCGAATCGCGCCCAGTCCACGTCGTCCATCTCCAGGGTCAAATCCACCGGCCAGTCGCCGATGCTTCCGCGAATTCGCAACATAGGTCTGCTCCCGCACTTTTCTTCCCCGCATGCTCCCATGGGACTTGTGCAACGCCAAGCAGGCAGTCAAACTCTCCGCACTTACGTTATAAGATTACATAACATTTTCTTCATTTTACTTTTCGGAGACTCGCCATGCGTCGTCTGCTTCTCGCTCTGCCGTTTGCCATGTTGCCGTTGGCTGTCGCCCATGCCGCCGACGAGCACGATCATGAGCATGGCAGCCTGGGTGCCCACGAACATGGCGTGGGACGTCTGAACGCTGCGCTGGACGGGCAGACCCTGTCGCTGGAACTGGAAAGTCCGGCCATGAACCTGGTGGGTTTCGAGCATGTCGCCACCAGCGATGCCGACAAAGCCAAAGTCGCCGCCACACGTGCTCAGCTGGAAAAACCACTGGCCCTGTTCAACTTGCCGAAAGCCGCCGGTTGCGTGGTGGAAAACCAGGAACTGGAAAGCCCGTTGTTCGGTGACGAGCCCGATGTCGACGATGACCATGATGAAGACGCCAAGGACGAAGACGGTCACGAACATCACCATGATCACAGCGAAATCCACGCTCATTATCAGTTCACCTGCGCCACGCCAGATGCGTTGAAGACCCTGGACCTGACGAATATTTTCACCAGCTTCCCGGCCACCCAAAAAATTCAGGTACAACTGATCGGCCCGAGCGGGCAGCAAGGGGTTGAAGTGACGGCCAAAGCTGCTGCGCTGAAATTCTGAATTCACTGAAGCCCCCCTGTAGGAGCTGCGGAGTGAAACGAGGCTGCGATCTTTTGACCTTCAACGATCAAAAGATCGCAGCCTGCGGCAGCTCCTACACAGGTCAATCAACACCCATGAAATCGGCTAAATGACCCAAGCACTCATCGAACTGTCCGACCTGGGCTTCAGCTGGCCCGGTCACCCGCCACTGCTGGACATCCCGGCGTTTCGCCTGGAGCGCGGGGAAACCCTGTTCCTCAAAGGCCCCAGCGGCAGTGGCAAGACCACCCTGCTCGGCTTGCTCGGCGGCGTGCAAAAACCTGATCACGGCAGCATCCGCCTGCTCGGCCAGGAGCTGACGCAACTCTCGGCCGGCGCCCGCGACCACTTCCGTGTCGATCACACCGGCTACATTTTCCAGCAGTTCAACCTGCTGCCGTTTCTGTCGGTGCGTGAAAACGTCGAACTGCCCTGCCACTTCTCGAAACTGCGCGCCGAACGGGCGAAACAACGCCACGGCAGCGTCGACAAAGCGGCAGCGACGCTGCTCGCCCACTTGGGTCTGAAGGATGCAAACATCCTCGGTCGCCGCGCCGATTCGTTGTCCATCGGCCAGCAGCAACGGGTCGCCGCCGCCCGCGCCTTGATCGGTCAACCGGAACTGGTAATCGCCGACGAGCCAACCTCGGCCCTCGACTACGACGCCCGCGAGAACTTCATTCGCCTGTTGTTCGCCGAATGCCGCGAAGCCGGCTCGAGCCTGTTGTTCGTCAGCCACGACCAGAGCCTGGCACCGCTGTTCGACCACAACCTGTCGCTGGCCGAACTCAATCGCGCCGCCACCCCGTCCGAGGTCTGAGATGTATCTGTTTCGTCTAGCCATGGCCAGCCTGGCTAACCGCCGCTTCACCGCGATCCTCACAGCGTTCGCCATTGCCTTGTCGGTGTGCCTGTTGCTGGCGGTGGAGCGCGTGCGCACCGAAGCCAAGGCCAGTTTCGCCAGCACCATCAGCGGCACCGACCTGATCGTCGGCGCCCGCTCCGGCTCGGTGAACCTGTTGCTGTATTCGGTGTTCCGCATCGGCAATGCCACCAACAACATTCGTTGGGACAGCTTCGAACACTTCGCCAGCAACCCGAAAGTGAAGTGGGCAATCCCGATGTCCCTCGGCGACTCCCATCGCGGCTACCGGGTGATGGGCACCACCGAAGCCTACTTCGAGCATTACCAGTATGGACGCCAGCAACGCCTGGAACTGGCCGATGGCCGGGCCTTCGCCACCGACCCGTTCGAAGTGGTTCTCGGCGCCGAAGTGGCCGATGCGCTGCACTACAAACTCGGCGACAAACTGGTGCTGGCCCACGGCGTGGCGGCGATCAGCCTGGTCAAACACGACGACAAGCCGTTCACCGTGGTCGGCATTCTCAAACGCACCGGCACACCGGTGGACCGCACGCTGCACATCAGCCTTGGTGGCATGGAAGCGATTCACATCGACTGGCACAACGGCGTGCCGGCCCGGGGTGAGGGTCGCATCACGGCCGATCAGGCGCGCAACATGGACCTCACGCCGCAAGCGATCACCGCGTTCATGCTCGGCCTCAACAACAAGATTTCGACCTTTGCCCTGCAACGGGAAATCAACGAATTCCGCGGTGAGCCGATGCTGGCGATCCTGCCGGGCGTGGCGTTGCAAGAGCTGTGGAGCCTGATGGGCACCGCAGAAAAAGCCTTGTTCGTGGTCTCGCTGTTTGTGGTGCTGACCGGGTTGATCGGCATGCTCACGGCCATTCTCACCAGCCTCAATGAAAGACGCCGGGAAATGGCGATCCTGCGCTCGGTGGGTGCGCGACCGTGGCACATCGCGACGCTGTTGGTGCTCGAAGCCTTTGCCCTGGCGCTGTCGGGCGTGATCGCCGGTGTGGCGTTGCTGTACGTGTGTATCGCCGCGGCCCAGGGTTATGTGCAAGCCAACTACGGCCTGTTCCTGCCACTGTCCTGGCCGAGCGAATATGAATGGACGCTGCTCGGTGGCATCCTGATCGCCGCGCTGCTGATGGGCAGCGTGCCGGCCTGGCGCGCCTATCGCCAATCCCTGGCCGATGGCCTGTCGATCCGTTTATGAGGACGTTGAACATGCCCCGCGCTGTACTTGCGCTGTTGATGCTGGTCGCCCTGCCCCTGTGGGCGGCACAGCCAAAAGACCTGACCTGGTCGGAGATGATCCCGCCGGATGCGCCGAAAGAAGTGCCGAACATGACGCCGCTGCATGATCTCTCGCAGATGAGCAATGCACTGTCGGCCGAGTCGGCACCCGCCGCCAAGCAAGACCTGCCCAACGCACCGGTGGTCAAGGCCCTCGATGGCCAGAACATTCGCTTGCCAGGCTACATCGTGCCGCTGGAAGTGAGCGAGGAAGGACGTACCACAGATTTTCTGCTGGTGCCGTATTTCGGCGCCTGCATCCATGTGCCGCCACCGCCGTCGAACCAGATCGTGCACGTCAAAAGCGAAGTCGGCGTGAAGCTCGACGAGTTGTATCAGCCTTACTGGATCGAAGGCGCGTTGCAGGTCAAGGCGTCCACCAGCGAGCTGGCGGATGCCGGGTATCAGATGGAGGCGGACAAGATTTACCTGTATGAACTGCCGGAGTGAGTCCGGTGGTTTTGTATCGACTGTCAGTCCGCCATCGCGAGCAAGCTCGCTCCCACAGGGTAAGGTGCTGAAACACAAATCTTCAGCACTCCACAATTCCTTGTGGGAGCGAGCTTGCTCCGGGCGGCGATCCGACGATGAGGCCATCAGCGACACCACAAAAATCACTCCCACCCCACTTTCATTGAGCTGCATCAAAAGACCGATTCGTTAGGCACCTTACCATTGGACATCGAACATTTTTAACGTCCTTTGGAGCCCCCCATGAACAAGTCCATGCTCAGCGCTTCGCTGGTTGCCCTCGCGCTCGCAGCCCCGCTCGCCCACGCCCATGAGGCCGGTGACATCATCCTTCGTGCGGGCGCCATTACCGTTAACCCGAAAGCCGACAGCTCCAGCGTGAAGGTCGATCAGGGTCCGCTGGCCGGTACCAACCTGGGCGGCAAGGCGACCATGGACAGCGACACGCAGCTGGGCCTGAACTTCGCCTACATGCTCACCAACAATTGGGGGATCGAACTGCTCGCCGCCACTCCGTTCGAGCATGACGTGAAACTCAAAGGTACCGCCCTGCCTGCCGCCAACGGCAAACTCGGCTCCCTGAAACACCTGCCGCCAACCCTGAGCGTGGTGTACTACCCGCTGGACTCGAAGTCGGCCTTCCAGCCGTACGTCGGCGGTGGCATCAACTACACCTGGATCTACGACGAAAGCCTCAGCAGCGAAGCCAAGTCCGCCGGCTTCAGCAACTTCAACGCGAAGAACTCCTGGGGTCTGGCCTGGCAGGTCGGTGCCGACTACATGCTGACCGAACATGTCATGCTCAACGCCCAGGTGCGCTACATCGACATCGACACCCGCGCCACCGTGGAAAACAACGCCATTGCACCGGGCACCCGTGCCAAGGTCAACGTCGACGTCGATCCGTTTGTGTACATGGTGGGTCTTGGCTACAAGTTCTAAACGAACGTTCACGTGGTGGTGAATGAGGCTTGGTGGTGAGTAGATTCAAAATCTGACGGCGACTGCTACGCAGTCGAACGGGAGCAAGCTCCCTCGCCACAGGAATTGCACAAGCTGTAAGGTAAATTCCGGCCGTGAAAAAGGCGCCTGTAAAAAGGCGCCTTTTTCATGTCCGCATGGAAGCGATCTATCGCCCCAGCAAGCGCGCCAGCCCCACACGCATCGGTGTCTGCTCTGTGGTACTGAAGCGTTCCAACAGACGCCGGTTGTTCGCCCGGGAGTGACGAATGTCACCGGAGCGCGCCGGGCCGTAGCTCACCGGTGGCAGCTTGCCGACCACGGCTTCCAGCGCTTCGAGCATTTGCTTGAGGGTCGTCGCCTGGTTCCAGCCAACGTTGACCGCACCGACTTCGACCTGGGGCTTCTCGATGGCCTGCACCAGCAAGTCGACCAGGTCTTCGACGTAGACAAAATCCCGGGTCTGCTCGCCATCGCCGAACACGGTGATCGGCAAGCCCTTTAGCGCGCGCTCGCTGAAAATGCTGATCACCCCGGAGTACGGCGAGGACGGATCCTGGCGCGGGCCGAAGATGTTGAAGAAGCGAAAAATCACCGGCTCCAGCGCATGCTGGCGGCGGTAGAAGTCGAAGTAATGCTCGCTGGCCAGTTTGTCCACCGCGTAAGGCGTCAACGGCGCCTTGGGCGTGTCTTCGTCGATCGACTCACCTTCGCCATTGTTGCCATACACCGCTGCGCTGGAGGCAAACAGCACGCGTTTGACCCCGGCCTGGCGCATGGCTTCGCAGACGTTAAGCGTGCCGATGAAGTTGCTCTGGTGCGTGCGCACCGGATCGTCCACCGAGGCCTGCACCGAAGCCACGGCCGCCAGGTGCGCCACGGCGCTGCATCCGGCCATCGCCTGGGCAACCAAAGCCGCATCGGCCACGTCGCCTAAGATCAGTTCGACCCTGGGATTGTCCAGCGGCAGATTGCTGCGCTTGCCGGTGGACAGGTCATCGAGAATCCGCACCGCGTGGCCCTTGGCAAGCAGGGCGTCAGTCAGGTGTGAACCAATGAAACCGGCACCACCGGTGATCAAAACGGGGCCGTCAGCCATGGCGATAGAACCTGTCCAGTAGACCGGGAAGCGCCGCACGCCAGGCGCGTGGTTTGATCCCGAAGGTGTGCAGAATTTTTTTGCAGGCCAATACCGCGTGTTGCGGCTCTTCGGCAGCATCCGGACGCGCGGCGTGGGCCTGGGCGGTCGGGGCTTCGATGGCCAGCGGATGCAGGCTGCGGGCTTCGGTCAGAATCGCCTGCCCCAGCGCCAGCGGCGTGGTCGCCTCATGCCCGGCGTAGTGGTAGGTGCCCCACAGCGGCGCGGCACAATCGAGTTGCTTGAGCACTGAAATGATCACGCGGGCGGCATCGTCGACCGGCGTCGGATTGCCGCGCCGGTCGTCGGCCATCAGCAGTTCTTCGGGTTGTTCGGCACGGGCGAGGAAGCGGCCAAGGGTGCCATCCGGACTGTCGTCCAGCAGCCAGCCGAAACGCAACAACACGTGTTGCGGGCAGGTGGCGCGAACGCTTTGTTCGATCCGCCACAACGCCTGACCGCGCAAGCCCAGTGGAACGGGTTCGTCTTTTTCGCTGTAAGCCGTGGCACGGGAGCCGTCGAACACTCGATAGCTCGAAGGTTGCAGCAGAACGATGTTGTGGTGCTGGCACAGTTCCGCCAGACGCTCGATCGCACGCTCCTGGCCGGCCAGACGCTGTTCGCTCACCGCCTCTGCCTGAAACCAGTCGAAGTAGTAGGCAAGGTTGATCAATGCATCGGGACGGGTGTCGTCGAGCAGTTGTGTCAGGCTCGCGGCATCCCAGCCGTCTTCGGGCGGGCGGGGTGCGAGGAAACCGATGTCTTCCTCCGCACCGAGGCGAATCAGCGCCTGCCCAAGGGCATTTCCGCCGCCCAGTAACATAAGGCGCATTCGCATAGAGTCAGCAGGCCCAGTCTGATTGGAACGATGGCTTTATCGACAACGCCCCCAGGCGATGTCGTTGGTAATTGCCGGAATCGTTGCATTTTGCGGGTTTAGTGCGCAACCGTCACCCGTAAAGTGTAGATGTCCGACTTTTGCGGTGCCTGGACTGGCCTCATCGCGAGCAAGCTCGCTCCCACATTGGATTTATGTGAACCGAAGATCCCCTGTGGGAGCGAGCTTGCTCGCGATGAGGCACTGGAAGGCGGTGAAGATCTTGAGTGGTACTTGCATCTTGCGCCCCTCACCCGCATAAATTGCTGCATGAACCTGCCCATCCCCGCAGACAGTGCCCTGAGCGGCTTCCACCCTGCCGTCAGCGCCTGGTTCAGTCACACGTTCGCAGCGGTCACCGCCGCCCAGGCCCGGGCGTGGCCGTTGATCCGCCAGCGCCGCTCGACTTTGGTCGCCGCGCCCACCGGCTCCGGCAAGACCCTCACCGCGTTTCTCGCCGTCATCGACGACCTGGTGCACCGCGGCCTGGAAAGCCCCGAAGGCTTGCCCGACGCCACCCTGGTGGTCTACGTCTCGCCCCTCAAGGCGCTGTCCAACGACATCCAGATCAACCTGCAAACCCCGCTGGCCGGCATTACCAAGCAATTGCGCGAGATGGGCCTGCCGCAATTGCAGATCAGCACCGCCGTGCGCACCGGTGACACACCGCAAAAAGACCGATCGGCAATGCGCAAAACAGCGCCGCACATTCTGGTGACCACGCCGGAATCCCTGTATGTGCTGCTCGGTTCCGACTCTGGCCGGCAGATGCTCGGCACCGCACAGACGGTGATCGTCGACGAGATCCACGCCATGGCCGCCAGCAAACGCGGCAGCCACCTGGCCCTGAGCCTCGAACGCCTGCAAGCACTCTGCCCCGAGCCGCTGCTGCGCATCGGTCTGTCAGCCACGCAGAAACCCGTCGAAGCCGTCTCGCGTTTTCTGGTCGGCCGCGATCGCCCGTGCGAGATCGTCGACATCGGCCACGCCCGCCCCCGCGACCTGGACATCGAAGTGCCGCCCGTGCCGCTATCGGCAGTGATGGCCAATGATGTCTGGGAATTGGTCTATGACCGTCTCGCCGCCCTCGCCCGGGAACACCGGACCACGCTGATTTTCGTCAACACCCGGCGCCTGGCCGAACGCCTGAGCCGTCACCTGAGCGAACGCCTGGGCAAGGACGCCGTCGCGGCCCACCACGGCAGCCTGGCCAAGGAGTTTCGCCTGGACGCCGAGCAGCGGCTCAAGCGCGGCGACCTGCAAGTGCTGATCGCCACGGCGTCGCTGGAACTGGGGATCGATATCGGCGACGTCGACCTGGTGTGCCAGATCGCCTCGCCACGTTCGATTACCGGGTTTCTGCAACGGGTCGGCCGCTCCGGGCACCAGGTGGGCAGCACGCCCAAGGGCCGTTTGTTCGCCACCACCCGCGACGACCTGATCGAATGCGCCGCGCTGCTCGACTGCGTGCGCCGGGGCGAACTCGATACCTTGCTGATCCCGCAAGCGCCGCTGGACGTGCTGGCGCAACAGATCATCGCCGAGGTCAGTTGCCAGGAATGGTCGGAGCAAGCGCTGCTGGAGATGCTGCGCCGCGCCTCGCCCTACGCCGCACTCGACGACAAACACTATCAAGCGCTGCTGCACATGCTCGCCGAGGGCTACAACGGGCGTCAGGGCATCCGTAGTGCCTACCTGCACCGCGACGCCGTGAGCCGGACCCTGCGCGGTCGCCGGGGCGCGAAACTGACGGCGGTGACCAGTGGCGGGACCATTCCGGACAACGCCGACTACAGCGTGCTGCTGGAGCCTCAAGGGCTGAACATTGGCAGCGTCAACGAAGACTTCGCGGTGGAAAGCATCGCCGGGGATGTCTTCCAGCTGGGCAATACGTCCTATCGAATCCTGCGGGTCGAAACCGGCAAAGTCCGGGTCGAGGACGCCCAGGGCCAGCCGCCGACCATTCCGTTCTGGCTCGGTGAAGCACCGGGGCGCAGCGCCGAATTGTCCTCGGCGGTGGCACGCTTGCAGGCACAACTCGACGACCTGCTGGGGGCTGCGCCAGGCAATGTGCAGCCAGCGCTCGACTGGCTGACCGGTACCCTGGGTTTGAACGTCGCCAGCGCCGAACAACTGGTGGATTACCTGGCCCGTGCGCGGCAAACGCTGGGGGCCCTGCCATCGCAAGACACACTGCTGATGGAGCGCTTTTTCGACGAGTCCGGCGGCACGCAACTGGTCATTCACACGCCGTTCGGCAGCCGCATCAACCGTGCCTGGGGCCTGGCCCTGCGCAAGCGTTTCTGCCGCACCTTCAACTTCGAATTGCAGGCCGCCGCCAGCGAAGACGCCATCGTGCTGTCGCTGTCCACCAGCCACAGTTTTGAACTGGACGATGTCTGGCGCTACCTGCACAGTAACAGCGCCGAGCACATCCTGATCCAGGCCGTGCTCGACGCACCGCTGTTCGGCGTGCGTTGGCGCTGGAATGCCGGCGTGGCCCTGGCGCTGCCGCGCTACAGCGGCGGACGCAAAGTCCCGCCGCAGATCCAGCGGATGAAAAGCGAAGACCTGATCGCCAGTGTGTTTCCCGATCAGATCGCCTGCGTGGAAAACCTCGCCGGCGAACGGGAGATTCCCGACCATCCGCTGGTGGAACAAACCCTCGACGATTGCCTGCACGAAGCCATGGACACTGAAGGCTGGCTGGCCTTGTTGCGGCGCATGGAACGCGGTGACATTCACCTGATCAGCCGCGACTTGCCGGCGCCTTCGCCGCTGGCAGCGGAGATTCTCAGCGCTCGGCCTTACACCTTTCTCGACGACGCGCCGCTGGAGGAGCGCCGCACCCAAGCGGTGCTCAATCGGCGCTGGAGCGATCCGCAATCCACCGACGATCTCGGGGCGCTGGACGCCGAGGCGATTGCCGCCGTGAGCGACGAAGCTTGGCCGGCACCCTCCGCTGTCGATGAAATGCACGAGGCCTTGATGAGCCTGGCGTGCATCACCGATGCCGAAGCCGGCGCCAATCCGCAGTGGCTCGACTGGCTCACAACCCTGGCCGACAGCGGGCGCGCGAGCCGTTTGCAGATCAACGCCGGGCAATCGTTGTGGCTGGCGCTGGAGCGCCTGACCTGCCTGCGGGCGATTTATCCACAGGCCGAATTGACGCCACTGCTGCAAGCGCTGCCGGACTTCGACGAGGCCTGGGAACCCGACGATGCCATCCTCGAACTGATCCGCGCACGGCTCAGCGCCTTCGGGCCGCTAGCGCTCGATCGCATTGCCAAACCACTCGGCTTGCCCGCTACGCAAGTTAATCAAGCCCTGGCGCAACTGGAACGCGAAGGCTACGTGCTGCGTGGTCGCTTCACCCCGGGCACCACCCGGGAAGAATGGTGCGAGCGACATTTGCTGGCGCGGATTCACCGCTATACGGTCAAGCGCCTGCGTCGGGAAATCGAACCGGTGGCGTTGCAGGATTTCATGCGATTTTTGTTCGACTGGCAGCATGTGTCGAGCGCAAGCCAGGGCCAGGGCGCGGCGGTTTTGCCGACCGTTATTGCGCAATTCGAAGGCTACCCCGCCGCCGCTTCAGCCTGGGACAGCGACATCCTGCCTGCACGGATCAAGGACTACTCGGCGACCTGGCTCGATGAACTGTGCCGCAGTGGCAGACTGGTGTGGACGCGCCTGACTGCGCACAACAAAAGCGCCAGCACCGCGCTGCGCAGCACGCCGATTGTGTTGCTGCCGCGCAACCGGGTCAGCCTCTGGAGCGGCTTGACCGAACAGACGCCGGTCAGCGAACTGTCGCCGAAAACGCAAAAGGTCCACGCCGCCCTCAGCCAGCATGGCGCGCTGTTTTTCGATGAGCTGATCCATGAGGCCCACCTGCTGCGTTCGGAGCTGGAAATCGCCCTGCAGGAACTGGTGGGCGCGGGGCTGGTGAACGCCGACAGCTTCGCCGGATTGCGCGCACTGATCACCCCGGCCAGCAAGCGCCAGCCGCGCAACAGTCGGCGTGGACGTGGGGCATTCTTCGGTGGCATGGACGACGCCGGACGCTGGGCCCTGTTGCGACGCGCACCTGCCGAGCCCGTGCTGGAAAACCAGCGTCCCGCGCTGACGCCTGCCGAAACCCTTGAACACATCGCCATGACCTTGCTGCGCCGCTACGGCGTGGTGTTCTGGCGTTTGCTGGAACGTGAGGCGGACTGGCTGCCGAGCTGGCGCGAACTGCTGCGCACGTTCCATCGCCTGGAGGCCCGGGGCGAGATTCGCGGCGGGCGGTTTGTCAGTGGCCTGGCGGGCGAGCAATTCGCCCTGCCCGAGGCGATTCCGTTGTTGCGCGAAGTTCGGCGTCGGCCCCATGACGGCAGCCTGGTCGCGGTGTGCGGAGTCGATCCGCTGAACCTCGCCGGCACGCTATTGCCCGGTGCAAAAGTCCCGGCACTGGCGAGCAATCGGCTGGTGTATCGCGATGGTTTGCCGGTTGCTGCCGAGATTGCCGGCAATCAACAGTTTTGGGGGGAGCTGGATCAGCAACTCAGTGCCGAGGTGCGCGGCAAATTGATCCGGCATTGACGGTGTCTGGTCTGCCCTCATCGCGAGCAAGCTCGCTCCCACAGTTGATCTGGGCAAGGGCACAGATTGATGTGCCAGCACAAAACCCTGTGGGAGCGAGCTTGCTCGCGATGGGGCCATTACAGCCACCAAAAATCTCTCAGACTTACTGAGAACGCGGCCGATCCGGCATCAGCACAGCAGCATGCTCTGGCTCGATCTCCAGCGGCGCTTCGACCGGATGCCTCGGCACCAGCGCCTGCTGTGGATAAGTCTGCGCAAAGTTCACCCATGGGCAGTTATCCACAAGCTTTTTCAAACGCTGGTTGAAGGCGCGGCTCACCGCGTATTGACCACCGGATACCGTGCGGAATTGCGCGGTCAGCACCACACCGTTGAGGTCCATCTTGTCGACGCCAAACACGTCCAGCGGTCCTTGCAGGTTGTAGCGCAGGAATGGGTCGTTGCTGATGGAATGCCCGGCCTCGCGGATCAGTTCGATGGCCTTGTCGACATCAGTGTCATAGGTGAATTGCACCGAGAAAAACGCATAGGCGAATTGCCGCGATTGGTTGGTCACGGCCTTGATCTGCCCGAACGGCACCGAGTGCACGAAACCCTTGCCGTCGCGCAAGCGCAAGGTGCGGATGGTCAGACCTTCGACCGTGCCGGCATGCCCGGAATCAAGCACCACCCAGTCGCCGATGGACAGGGTGTCTTCGATGATGATGAACAGCCCGGTGATCACGTCCTGCACCAGCTGCTGGGAACCGAAACCGATCGCCAGGCCGATCACCCCGGCACCGGCCAGGAACGGTGCGACGTTGATCCCCAGGTTGGCCATGGTGGTGATCGCGCAAATCACCACCAGGATGATTTTGATCGCGTTGCGCAGCAGCGGAAGGATGGTTTTCACCCGCGTACTCGGCTGACGCGCCGAGCGCTTGTTGGTGGGTGGTTTCAGGGCTTCCTGAATCGCAGTGTCGAGCACCACCCAGACCATCCAGGTCACCAGCAGGATCAGACCGATGTGGCTCAGGGAATCACTGATCGCCCGGCCCACGGCATTGCTCACCGCAAACTCGAACAGCGACACGCCCCAGATCCGCCCAAGGATATCGATGAACACGACGGCCATGCCGATGCGCAGCAAGGCATGGGACAAGTTGAGAAAACGCTCCTTGTAGGCGCCGCTGCGGCGCAGGTCCGCTTCGCTGCGCGCCTTGAACAGATGGTGCAGCGTGGTGCTGAGAAACACCGTGGCAATCAGCAATACCGTGGTGAACAAGGCGCTACGCAGCACTCTCTGGTTGTCCGCCCCGGCGCCGATCAGGTTGATGATCGAAACCAGTACCATCAACAGGATCGGCCAATACCAGAGCCCGGAAAATATCCGCAGTGTTTCACGCAACGCCGGCTGACCGAGGCGCTGGGCCAGCGGCAGGATGCGGATCACATGAGCTACCGGACGACGCATGCGGATCACCAGCAAGCCGAAGGATATCGACGCTGCCAAGCCGGTGAACACGGCGATGCTGCTGGTGAGATTGTTGCCCAGTTGATGGGCGATCTGCGGGCTGGTCAGGGCATCGCTCAAGGCCACCAGAAAGCCGATACCGAACAGCGGTCGCGGGCTCTTCTCACGGATGATCTGCACCGCCCGGCGCTTGTGGCCGGCATTGAACACCACCATCAGCGACATCACCAATGACGCGGAAAATATCCCCGCGCTTGCGGCATAAGCCAAACACAGCGCCAGCGCCCGACCGGCCGATACCGGCAAAAACTGGCTGGCATAAATCGTCAGGGGCAGGCTGACCACCGCGGGAAGGGTATAGGGCAATACGTAACCGAGCAGGGCCTGGCCACGCTCGCGGCTGAGCAGCAGGCGATGCTTGCACAGGCGTTTGGCCAACAATCGCCCGAACAGCCAAAGACAGGCAAACACGGCTGCCCACACGCAGGTCAGTAGCAGAAAATCGCCGGCGACACTCCACGGCGAACGGGCCGAAGGCTGATTGACCAACTGATCCATTTCATCGGCCGCGCGGTCGGCACGCAGGCGCCAGGCGTCGACGAGGTTTTCGTTGAGATCGAGTTTGGTCTGGACCTCGTCGATGCTTGAACTGATGGCCCCCAGTAACCCGCCTTGCACCAGCGGTTCGGGGTGTGCCAGCGGCGTCGCGGCGGTCGCGGTGGCCGGCAGCACCGGTATCGCGGCGGCTTCCAGTTGCTCGCTGCCCAGAAACAGCAACGCTCCCAGCAGTATCGCGGTCTTGAGCCTGATCAAAGCACCCGCTCCTTTGGCTGTGTCTGTATGGAACTGATCGAGAAATGCCGGGCAAGTTCGGATATAGCTCCCTCGCCACAGACTAACACCCGCGCTCGCGATCTTTGCGCCCAAGGCAAATATCAAATGTCCATCCCTGTATTTTTCTGAACGAGCCAAATCCCGACACTGCGCTCCATCACATCATTGCACCGGAGTTGCAGCCATGCCCATTGCCCTGCTCGCGCTGACCCTCAGCGCTTTTGCCATCGGGACGACCGAGTTCGTCATCGTTGGCCTGTTACCCACCATTGGCGCTGACCTCGGTGTCAGCCTGCCATCCGCCGGCCTGCTGGTCAGCCTGTATGCCCTTGGCGTTGCCGTCGGCGCGCCGGTGCTGACCGCCCTCACCGGCAAGGTTCCGCGTAAATTACTGTTGTTGTCGCTGATGGTGCTGTTCACCCTCGGCAACCTGCTGGCGTGGCAAGCACCGAGCTACGAGTCGTTGATCCTCGCCCGGATCGTCACCGGCCTGGCCCATGGGGTGTTTTTCTCGATCGGTTCGACCATCGCCACCAGTCTAGTGCCGAAGGAAAAAGCCGCCAGCGCGATTGCCATCATGTTCACCGGCCTGACCGTGGCGCTGGTCACCGGCGTGCCGCTGGGGACATTCATCGGTCAGCATTTCGGCTGGCGTGAAACCTTCCTCGCCGTTTCGGCACTGGGTGTCATCGCCTTCGTTGGCAGCCTGATCTACGTGCCGAACACTATCGCCCACAGCAAACCCGCATCGTTGTTGCAACAATTGCAGGTGCTCAAGCAGCCGCGCCTGTTGCTGGTGTATGCCATGACGGCCGTCGGCTACGGCGGCTCGTTCATTGCCTTTACCTTCCTCGCGCCGATTCTTCAGGACCTCTCCGGTTTCAGTGCCAGCACCGTCAGCCTGGTGTTGCTGGTCTACGGCATCTCCGTGGCCGTCGGCAACATCTGGGGCGGCAAACTGGCGGACAAGCGCGGCCCGATCAGCGCCCTGAAAATCATCTTCGCCCTGCTCGCCGCCGTGTTGTTCGTGCTGACCTTCACTGCCGGCAATCCTTGGCTCGCGCTGGCCACCGTGCTGGTCTGGGGCGCCGTGGCATTCGGCAACGTGCCGGGGTTGCAGGTGTATGTGGTGCGTCAGGCTGAGCATCACACCCCGCAGGCGGTGGACGTAGCATCCGGCCTGAACATCGCGGCGTTCAACCTCGGCATTGCCGGTGGCGCCTGGGGCGGTGGCCTGATCGTCGCCCACATGGGCTTGATTCACACCGCGTGGATCGGTGGTCTGGTGGTGTTGCTGGCACTGGCATTGACCGCGTGGAGTGGACGTCTTGATCGCCTCGGCCCGGTCTATGCCGAACCGGCTGATGGCCCTGCCCGCGTTATCACTGGCCACTGATAAACCCTGTGGGAGCAAGCTTGCTCCCACAGTTGTTCAGTGGTGCACTGTAGAAAATCTACCGTCCGCCGCCCCATCGAAACTTTCGTCGCCGCCCCAGAGTCATCCAAAGACAGGAGCCGTCAGGCGGGAGGCGACATGACAGCGAATCACACCGATATTCCCGCACACTCAAACGCAACCGACATGCGGGTACAGGGTTCGTCCGTCACTTGTCGTTTCACGGTGCTGACGGTCAACACCCATAAAGGTTTCACCGCGCTCAACCGGCGTTTCATCCTGCCGGAACTGCGTGAAGCGGTGCGCAGTGTGTCTGCCGATGTGGTGTTTTTGCAGGAAGTCCACGGCACCCACGAACAGCACCCCAAGCGCTACACCAATTGGCCGGCGATGCCGCAATACGAATTCCTCGCCGACAGCCTGTGGCCGCAGTTCGCCTATGGCCGCAATGCGGTGTATCCGACGGGCGATCACGGTAATGCACTGTTGTCGAAGTTCCAGATCATCCGCCACGACAACCTCGATGTGTCCATCAGCGGCCACGAGAACCGCGGAATTCTGCATTGCGTGTTGCGCTTGCCCGGCGATGGCCAGGAAGTGCATGCGATTTGCGTGCACCTGGGGCTGCGCGAAACCCACCGCACAGCGCAACTGAAGTTGCTCGCCCAACGCCTGGAGGCCCTGCCCGACGACGCCCCGGTGATTGTCGCCGGGGACTTCAACGACTGGCGCCAGCGCGCCGATGCGTTGCTCAAGCCCATCGGTCTGCATGAAGTCTTCGCCGCGCAGCATGGCAAACCGGCGCGCAGTTTCCCCGCGCGCTTGCCGGCATTGCGCCTGGACCGCATCTACGTGCGCAACCTCAAGGCCAGCCATCCGCGCGTGCTGACCACCCGACCCTGGTCGCACCTTTCCGACCACGTTCCGCTGTCGGTGGAGATCGAGCTATGAGCAGCCAGTCTATGGAAAAAACCACGCTGGATCACATCCCCGCTCCGCCCACCCGCGAGCCGACAGCGGTCGATGTCGAATACGGCTGGCAAGGCAGCAATCGGGTCGAGTTGCTGGAAAATGGCGAGGCGTATTTTCCCCGGGTGTTTGAAGCCCTGCGCCGGGCGCAAAGTGAAATCCTGCTGGAAACCTTCATTCTGTTCGAGGACAAGGTCGGCAATGAGCTGCAACAGATCCTGATCGAAGCCGCTCAGCGTGGCGTACGCACTACCGTCAGCATCGACGGCTTTGGCTGCGGCGAACTGAGTACCGGCTTCCTCACCGCCCTGACTGCCGCCGGCGTGCACCTGCAAATATTCGACCCGGCACCGAAACGCCTGGGCCTCCGCACCAACTGGTTCCGGCGCCTGCACCGCAAAATCGTGGTGGTGGATGGCAGCGTCGCGTTCGTCGGCGGGATCAATTTTTCCGCCGATCACCTGGCCGACTTCGGCCCCGAGGCCAAGCAGGACTATTCCGTAGAAGTTCAGGGTCCGGCCGTTGCCGATATCCATCACTTTGCCCTGCTGCAATGCGGTCGCCCGGTGCACGCCAAATACTGGTGGCAACGCCGTCGGCAGCGGCGTTCGGAACTGGCCTTCAGTGATCACGATGGCCAGGTGCGGCTGGTGTACCGCGACAACGGAGAACACCCGACCGACATCGAAGAGGTTTACCGCCAGGTGTTGCGCCAGGCACAGCGCCGAGTGGTGATCGCCAACGCCTACTTCTTTCCCGGTTTCCGCTTGCTGCGCGAGATCCGCAACGCGGCCCGCCGAGGCGTGGATGTGCGGCTGATCCTGCAGGGTCAACCAGACATGCGGGTGGCCAGGCTCGCCGCACGCATGACCTATGACTACCTGCTCAAGTCAGGGGTGAAAATCTACGAATACTGCGACCGACCGCTGCACGGCAAAGTCGCGCTGGTGGACGAAGACTGGAGCACCGTCGGTTCCAGCAACCTCGACCCGTTGAGCCTGTCGATGAATCTCGAAGCCAACTTGCTGATCCGCGACCAAGCCTTCAATCGTCATCTGTTCGATCGCCTGGAAGACCTCAGCGATAACCATTGCAAGGCCATGTCTGCCGACATCGCGCCACGAGGTCGTGTCTGGCACATGACCATCGGTTTTCTGGTGTTTCACTTCCTGCGGCATTTTCCGGCGTGGGCCGGTTGGTTGCCGGCGCATAAACCTCGCCTGAAACCCTTCCACCCGCCAACCTGGAGCGCTGACCATGAACCGCGCTGAGACCCACGCGGCCTCTCACGGCAAAAGCTCCGGCAAGTCCCACTGGCGTCGCTGGAAACGACCGCTGACGATGCTGTTTTTCCTGATGCTGATCGTGCTGTTCGCGACGCTCGCCCAGCGCATCGAATGGAACGAAGTGTTCGATAACCTGGCCGATTTCAAAGTACGCACGCTGATCATTGCCTCGGGGCTGACCCTGGTGAGTTTTCTGGTGTACGCCTGCTTCGACCTGATTGGCCGCACCTACATCCGCCAGAACCTGACGTGGAAGCAGATCCTGCCCGTGGGGATCATCAGCTACGCCTTCAATCTGAATCTGAGCGCCTGGGTCGGCGGCATCGCCATGCGCTACCGATTGTATTCGCGGCTCGGGGTCAGCAAGAGCAACATCGCGAAAATCCTTGGCCTGAGCCTGGCGACCAACTGGTTCGGCTACATGATAATTGCCGGCGCCGTGTTCAGCAGCGGGCTGGTGCACATGCCTCCGGGCTGGAAACTCAGCAGTAGTGCGCTGCAAGGCGTGGGGGTTTTGTTATTGCTGCTGAGCGCCGGGTACCTGGCGGCGTGCCGGTTTGGCAAACGTCGGGAGTGGGCGATTCGCGGCATGGAGATTGACTTGCCATCGCTGCGCATGGCGGTGCTGCAACTGGCCCTCGGTGCACTGAACTGGTCGCTGATGGCGGCGGTGATTTTCACCTTGCTACCGAGCAAACTGGATTATCCACTGGTACTGGGCGTGCTGTTGATCAGCGCCATCGCCGGGGTCATCACACACATCCCCGCAGGGCTCGGCGTGCTCGAGGCGGTGTTCGTGGCGCTGCTGCAACACGAGGTTTCGCGGGGCAGCCTGGTGGCGGGACTGCTGGCCTATCGGGCGATTTATTTCATCCTGCCGCTGTTGATTGCCCTGGTGATGTATTTGCTGGTGGAGGCCAAGGCCAAGGCGTTGCGAATCGAGAAAAAACCCAAATAATTTGTGGTGCTTCCAAGACCGCCATCGCGAGCAAGCTCGCTCCCACAGGTTTAGCGGTATACATATATTTTGTGTACGACTCGGACACTGTGGGAGCGGGCTTGCCCGCGATGGCGTCCGCAAGCACACCGCAAATCACCGGGATTGAATAATGCTCAACCGCTCCCCCACCACCATCTCGGTAATCCAGCCGACAAGGATCGAGGTGTACGCCTGCTGTGAAACCGGGTCGCTCAAGGCGTGGTCGGCGCCGTCGATGATGCGATGGGTCAGTGAGTGCGTCTGCTGGCAGGCCGCGCGGTAACTCATGATTGTCGAATGGGGCACGTAGTCGTCGGTCTCGGACTGCACCAGCAGGACATCCCCGGTGAATTGCGAGCAGGCATGCAAGGCACGATTGCTGTCGGCACGCACCAGGGTGCTTCGGTAATCACGCAGATCCAGCTTGTCCAGGTCGCGTTTCGGTGCGAGCCATTGCTCGTCGCGATACAGCGCCGGCACCCGCAGCGCCAGCCAGCGCACCGGCCTCAGCGAGGTCAGGATCGAGGCCAGATAACCCCCGTAACTGGTGCCGACCACGGCAATCGCCGAGGTATCGAGGGCCGGGTGCGCGAGCAAGCGGTCATAGGCTGCCAGCAGGTCGCGCAGGTTGTCTTCGCGGGTCACCCGGGACAATGGAATGCCGGTGCCGCCAGTGTGCCCGCGCAGGTCGAAGGTCAGGCAGACACAGCCCAACCCGGCGATGCCTTTGGCGCGCTCCAGATCCCGCTCCTGACTGCCGCCCCAACCGTGCACGAAGAGCACGCCGGGGACTTTCGATTTGGGGCTCAGAAAAGTCCCGCTCATCTGTTCGTCGTCGATGTCGATCTGAATGGATTCGCTTCTAGCCGTCATGGGATTTGACCGTCACGTACTTGAGGAGAAAGTCACTGGTCTGCGCCGGCCCGCGGTACACCTCGATGGCGTCTGCCGGCAACGACTGATCGATGTAGGTTTCCACCGAAGACACACGAATCGCGCACATCCCCGGATCGTTGACGAAACTCTGCAAGGCTGCCACCTCGGCGCTGCTGGCACCGCCCATGCGCCAGGACTGTTCGAGCACACCACTGCGCGACTGGCCGTTACTGTCCAGGCCTTGGGCGATGTCATAATTGCGCCGCGAGGCATAAAAGCCGGGATAGGCTTCATCCGCCGCGTTATCGAACACCTGTGCCTGATGGATCGCCAGGCGCACGTCTTCCGGCAGATCCAGCTTCAGCAATTCGTCGTAGTCACCCGGCACCACCAGCAGGTTGGACCCGCCATACACCTGCTCACCCTGAGCGTCCTCGGTCAAGTATTGATCACCGCAGTAACTGAGTACCTTGCCGCCGATAAAACTCTGGCCGACGCTGTGGGTGATCACCTGGTCCAGATCCTGTTCCAGCACCACGCCTTCAGTGAACGTCGCCTCAGCCTCTGGCCTGGCAAGCACTTCATCGAACTCGTCGAGGCTATTGATCACTTCCTGACCACGTCCGGCGCAGGCATGAATCGGTTTCAGGCGGATCGGCCCGGTGTACAACAGATGCTCCGCCGCCGGGCGCGCATCCTTCAGGGAGAATACGCTGAGACCGTCGAGCACCACGCTGCGCACCCGCTCGGAAAACAACGGAGCCCAGCCTGGCGGCGCATGGGCGTGGCGATTGAGCAATCCGTGACTGATGGCTTTGGTGCATATGAAGTCGTGGTCGACATAACCGCCCCACAAATCCTCCGGCCCCTTGACCCCCAGTTGCCGGGCAGCCGCAGCGCCCACCAGGGTCTGGGTCGGCAACAGGTAGAGGTCCCGCCCGTCGTGCAACTGCGGGTCGTAACTGCCGCCGTACTTGAGCCCCAAAATCTGCGCCAGCCAGCGGGCCAGCGCACGGTTGGTTTCGACTTCATGCAGTGGCGCGTCGGCGAGCACCGAATGGGCAACCACCAGTTTCTTGCGGTTTGTTGGGGTCATGCATCCCCCTTCAATCGACGCTTGCTGAATGTAGTTGAAGGGGTGCAGGGATCAGGCCAAGACGTCCTAAGGGGAAACGTCTTTGAAGTCAGCCTGTTGCGTTAGAAGTGATGGCATGTGGCCTGTTTTATTCTGCACGACACCCTTCGGGATTCCGGCATTTTGCACGACTCCCACACTGGATTTGCAGTACACCACTTACCGTGCTGCGGCCCCCGGCGTCACCCCGAACCGCGTCCGATAATCACTCGGCGCCAGCCCGGTGATTTTCCTGAACGTCGCACGAAACGCCCCGGGGTCCTGATAACCCACGGTCCAGGCGATGTGGTCGATGGTGCCGTTGGTGAACTCGAGCATTTCCCGGGCCTTGCCGACTCGCAGATGCTGGCAGTACTCGGTGGGTTTGAGCCCGGTGGCCGCGCGGAATCGTCGCAGGAAGGTGCGTTCTTCCAGGCCTGCCTTTTCGGCCATCGCCGCCAGCGATACATCGGTCGCCCCGGTGCTTTGCAGCCAGTGTTGCACCTTGAGAATCGCCGCATCGCCATGGCTGAGGATCGGCGCAAAGTTGCTGCCGCACTCGCTGGCGCTGTCGCTGTGCTCCACCACCAGAAAACGTGCGGTATTGGTGGCAATGCTCGGTCCCAGCAACCGGTTGACCAGGCGCAAACCCAGTTCGGACCAGGCCATCAGCCCGGCGGTGGTGATCAGGTCGCCGTCATCGACAATCGGTGTGTCGGCCTTGAGCCTGATCGCCGGATAACGTTCAGCGAAGGCTTTGGCCGAGGTCCAGTGAGTGGTGGCGCTGCGACCGTCGAGCAGACCACTTTCGGCCAACAGGATAGAACCCACGCAAACCCCGCCCAGTGTCGCGCCGCTGGCATGTTGCTCGCGCAACCAGCGGATCAATCCCTGTGGCGCCTGGCCTTCGGAAAAACCGCCGATCGACGGCGGAATCAACACAGCCACCAGAGCACGCTCCGGGCCAGGATGGCTGTCGAAGATCCGAACCGGTGGCTGATCGCCTTCGACCTGCCAATGGCTGACCCGCAACAGCGGCAACTGCGCAGACTGATGCTCGGCGGCGATCCGGTTGGCCACCCCGAACAAATCCGTCAACCCATGCACCGCCGCCATCTGCGCGCCGGGATAGATCGGCACACCGAGTTCGGCGATTGCCCTTTCTGCGTCCATTGTCAGTTTTCCCCCTTCTATTGTCGGTGCGGCCAATCCTCGGATCGCCTGCCAGAGCCAATACTTCATTCCACACCAACACACACTTCGAGGAAACAGTCATGGCCAAGCAAGCGCTCATCGTAGTCGATATCCAGAACGACTACTTCCCCCAAGGCAAGTGGCCGCTGGTCGGTGCCGACGCCGCCGCGGACAACGCCGCACGCCTGATCGAGGCCTTCCGTGACGCCGGTGATTCGGTGGTGCACATCCGCCACGAATTCACCTCCGAAGAGGCGCCGTTTTTCACCCCGAACTCCGAAGGCGCGAAGCTGCACCCCAAAGTTATCAACCGCGACGACGAACCGGTGGTGCTCAAGCACTTCGTCAACTCGTTCCGCGAAACCGAGCTGAAATCGATCCTCGACGAGCAAGGCATCAAGGAACTGGTGGTCGTGGGCAGCATGAGCCACATGTGCGTCGACGGCATCACCCGTGCGGCAGCGGACTTTGGCTACACGGTGACCGTGATCCACGACGCCTGTGCCACCCGTGACCTGGAATTCAATGGCGTGACGGTTCCAGCGGCGCAGGTTCATGCGGCGTTCATGGCGGCCCTGGCGTTTGCATATGCCAGCGTGATGTCGACCAACGACTTCCTCGCGGCCTGAGTCTGCGATTAAATTCCACCGCCCATAAAAAACCCGCACTTCCAAGCGAAGTGCGGGTTTTGTGTTTCAGCTTGCCGCTTGTAGCTTGAGGCTGGCAGCTGCTTCAGAACGGAATATCGTCATCAAAGCTGTCGAAATCCGGAGCCGGCTGAGGAGCGGCCTGCTGTGGAGCCGGGCGCGACTGTTGCGGCGCCGACTGCTGTGGACGTGGAGCCTGCTGGCGTGGCGCGGACTGCTGGTAGTTGTTACCGCCGCCCTGAGCCTGCTGGTCACCCTGTGGACGGCCGCCCAGCAGTTGCATGGTGCCTTGCATGTCGACCACGATTTCGGTGGTGTAACGCTTGATACCGTCTTTTTCCCACTCGCGGGTCTGCAGCTTGCCTTCGATGTAAACCTGCGAACCTTTACGCAGGTATTCGCCGGCGATCTCAGCCACTTTGCCGAACATCGAAACACGGTGCCATTCGGTCTTTTCGACTTTCTGACCGGTTTGCTTGTCGGTCCACTGTTCGCTGGTCGCCAGACTCAGGTTGGTCACGGCATTACCGTTAGGCAAGTAGCGAACTTCGGGATCCTGGCCGCAAGTGCCGACCAATATGACTTTGTTAACCCCACGGGCCATAACGTTCTCCTAGGCTACGCACGCTGCCCCGGCCGGGTTGTTCACCAGGCACTCAAGGGTGGTGCGATCCAATAGTTCGGTGTCCAGTTTGATGTAAATCGCCGCCTCATCTGCGACGATGACTGCATCTGTTACCCCTACGACCGCCTTCAGGCGCTCGACCAGACCCGCTTCGCGGATCGCCTCGGGCGACAACGGCAAGCGCAGGCTTGTGACGTAGGGAGGTTCGCGCATGGTAACAGCAAAGGCCAGCCAGAGGGCAGCCAGACCGGCGCATCCGAGGAACACAACCGACAGACCGCCATGCTGGAACAGCCAGCCGCCAAGAATGCCGCCCAATGCCGACCCAAGGAACTGGCTGGTGGAATAAACCCCCATCGCCGTGCCCTTGCCACCTGCCGGTGAAACCTTGCTGATCAGCGACGGCAACGAAGCTTCCAGGAGATTGAACGCGGTGAAGAACACCACCGTACCGATCACCAGAGCCCGCAGGCTGTCGCCGAACTGCCAGAAGAATAGCTCAGTGAGCATCAGCGTCACGACGGAGCCGAGTAAAACTCGTTTCATTTTGCGTTTCTTCTCGCCGTAGATAATGAACGGGATCATGGCGAAGAAAGAAATCAGCAACGCGGTCAGGTACACCCACCAGTGCTGCTCTTTAGGCAGCCCGGCTTTCTCGACCAGCGCTAGCGGCAAGGCGACGAAGCTGGACATCAACATCGCGTGCAAGACAAAAATGCCCAGGTCCAGGCGCAGCAGGTCCGGATGCTTGAGCGTCGGGATCAGCGCCTGGCGCGCGACACCGGACTCGCGGTGCTGCAACGGGCCGGTGGAGCGCGGCACCATGAACATTACGATCACGATGCCGAACAGCGCCATGCCTCCGGTAGCAAGAAACAATCCGGACAGTCCGAAGGCGCGGGTCAGCAGCGGGCCGACCACCATGGCCACCGCAAACGACAGGCCGATGGTCATGCCGATCATGGCCATGGCCTTGGTCCGGTGCTGCTCGCGGGTCAGGTCGGACAGCAGGGCCATGACCGCCGCGGAAATCGCTCCGGCGCCCTGCAGGATCCGGCCGGCGATCACGCCCCAGATCGAGTCGGCATTGGCTGCCAGCAGACTGCCGAGGGCAAACACGATCAGGCCCAGGTAAATCACCGGGCGACGACCGATGCGGTCGGAAATGAAACCGAACGGAATCTGGAATACTGCCTGGGTCAAGCCATAAGCGCCAATCGCCAGACCGATCAGGGCCGGCGTGGCTCCGGCCAGATCCATCCCATAGGTCGCCAGTACCGGCAACACCATGAACATGCCAAGCATACGGAAGGCGAACACCAGGGCCAGACCGCTTGCCGCGCGGGTCTCGCTACCACTCATGCGCTCGCTGTGGGGATCGTGCATGGAAAAACCTCATGTGAACCGGCGGCGATTCTACCAGTCCCATCGATTGGCAGGGTATATCGCGACGCTTTGACGCGCATTGCTGACACACTCTTCATGTAAGACACTAGCCCACTCGCTTGATAGTGTGCATCCATCCAGTATTTGGCCGTATACTCCTACGTTTTCGACGCCCGCCAAGCGAGGCCACCTTGGACAAGATCCTGATTCGTGGGGCTCGAACCCACAACCTGAAGAACATCGACCTGACCCTGCCACGGGACAAGCTGATCGTCATCACCGGCTTGTCTGGCTCCGGCAAGTCGTCCCTGGCTTTCGACACCCTGTACGCCGAAGGTCAGCGCCGCTACGTCGAATCGCTGTCGGCCTACGCCCGGCAGTTCCTGTCGATGATGGAAAAACCCGACGTCGACACCATCGAAGGCCTGTCGCCGGCGATCTCCATCGAACAGAAGTCGACCTCGCACAACCCGCGCTCGACGGTCGGCACCATCACCGAAATCTACGACTACCTGCGTCTGCTTTATGCACGCGTGGGTATTCCCCGCTGCCCGGATCACGATATCCCGCTGGAAGCGCAGACCGTCAGCCAGATGGTCGACCTGGTCCTCGCCGAACCGGAGGGCAGCAAGCTGATGCTGTTGGCGCCGGTCATCCGCGAGCGCAAAGGCGAACACCTGTCGGTTTTCGAAGAGCTGCGCGCACAAGGCTTCGTCCGCGCCCGAATCAATGGCAAGCTCTATGAACTGGACGAAGCGCCCAAGCTCGACAAGCAGAAAAAACATACCATCGATGTCGTGGTCGACCGCTTCAAGGTCCGCGCCGACCTGCAACAACGCCTGGCCGAATCCTTCGAGACCGCACTGAAACTGGCGGACGGCATTGCCCTGGTGGCGCCGATGGACGACGAACCGGGTGAAGAGATGATCTTCTCCGCACGCTTCGCCTGCCCGATCTGCGGCCACGCGATCAGCGAACTGGAACCCAAGCTGTTTTCCTTCAACAACCCGGCCGGCGCTTGCCCGACCTGTGATGGTTTGGGGGTGAAGCAGTTCTTCGACATCAAGCGCCTGGTCAACGGCGAACTGACCCTGGCCGAAGGAGCGATTCGTGGTTGGGACCGGCGCAACGTCTATTACTTCCAGATGCTCGGCTCACTGGCCTCGCACTACAAGTTCAGCCTGGAAGTGCCGTTCAACGAACTGCCAGCCGATCAGCAGAAATTCATCCTGCACGGCAGCGGTTCGCAAAACGTCGACTTCAAATACCTGAACGACCGTGGCGATATCGTCAAACGCTCGCACCCGTTCGAAGGCATCGTGCCGAACCTGGAACGCCGTTACCGCGAAACCGAATCGGCATCGGTGCGCGAAGAACTGGCCAAGTTCCTCAGCACCCAATCGTGCCCGGATTGCCGTGGCACCCGTCTGCGGCGTGAAGCGCGGCACGTGTGGGTCGGCGAGAAAACCCTGCCGGCAGTGACCAACCTGCCGATCGGCGATGCGTCCGATTATTTTGGCGGACTGAAGCTCACCGGTCGGCGTGGCGAAATTGCCGACAAGATCCTCAAGGAAATCCGCGAACGCCTGCAGTTCCTGGTCAACGTCGGCCTTGACTATCTGTCGCTGGATCGCAGTGCAGACACCTTGTCCGGCGGTGAAGCGCAGCGTATTCGTCTGGCCAGCCAGATTGGCGCCGGCCTGGTGGGCGTCCTGTACATCCTCGACGAACCCTCCATCGGCCTGCATCAGCGCGATAACGACCGGCTGCTGGGCACCCTCAAGCACCTGCGCGATATCGGTAACACTGTGATTGTGGTCGAGCACGACGAAGACGCGATCCGTCTGGCCGACTACGTGGTGGACATCGGCCCGGGCGCTGGCGTGCACGGCGGGCATATCGTCGCCGAAGGCACGCCTGCCGAGGTCATGGCGCACCCGGACTCGCTGACGGGCAAATACCTGTCGGGCCGGGTGAAGATCGAAGTCCCGGCCAAGCGCACGCCGCGCAACAAGAAGCTGACGCTTTCGCTCAAGGGCGCGCGCGGCAACAACCTGCGCAATGTCGACCTGGAGATTCCGATTGGTCTGCTGACTTGCGTGACTGGCGTGTCCGGCTCCGGCAAGTCGACGCTGATCAACAACACCCTGTTCCCTTTGAGCGCCACAGCGCTGAATGGCGCCACTACCCTTGAAGCGGCCGTCCACGACAGCATCAAGGGCCTGGAGCACCTGGACAAGGTCGTCGACATCGACCAGAGCCCGATCGGCCGTACACCGCGTTCCAACCCGGCGACCTACACCGGATTGTTCACACCGATCCGCGAGTTGTTCGCCGGCGTACCGGAGTCCCGCTCCCGGGGCTACGGGCCGGGGCGCTTCTCCTTCAACGTCAAGGGCGGCCGCTGCGAAGCCTGCCAGGGCGACGGCCTGATCAAGGTCGAGATGCACTTCCTGCCGGACATCTACGTGCCCTGCGACGTGTGCAAGAGCAAGCGTTACAACCGCGAGACCCTGGAGATCAAGTACAAGGGCAAGAGCATCCACGAAACCCTCGAGATGACCATCGAGGAAGCGCGGGTGTTCTTCGATGCCGTACCGGCCCTGGCGCGCAAGCTGCAAACGTTGATGGACGTCGGCCTGTCGTACATCAAGCTGGGGCAATCGGCGACCACGCTGTCTGGCGGTGAAGCCCAGCGGGTGAAACTGTCCCGCGAGCTGTCCAAGCGCGATACCGGCAAGACCCTTTACATCCTCGACGAACCCACCACCGGGCTGCACTTCGCGGATATCCAGCAACTGCTGGACGTGTTGCATCGCCTGCGCGACCACGGCAACACAGTGGTAGTGATCGAACACAACCTGGACGTGATCAAGACCGCTGACTGGCTGGTGGACCTGGGTCCGGAGGGTGGTTCCAAGGGCGGGCAGATCATTGCCGTCGGCACACCGGAAGAAGTGTCAGAGATGAAGCAATCCCATACCGGTTACTACCTCAAGCCGCTGCTGGAGCGCGATCGGGCTTAACCGGGCCCCATGAAAAAGCCCCTGTCACTTCATCAGTGACAGGGGCTTTTTTGTATTCGCAGCAATCAGGTGTGGGATTGCAGGTAGTTCTCAAGCCCGATCAACTTGATCAGACCCAACTGCTTCTCGAGCCAGTAGGTGTGATCTTCTTCAGTGTCATGCAATTGAACCCGCAGCATTTCGCGGCTGACATAGTCCTTGTGCTGCTCGCAGAGCTTGATGCCCTTGCACAGCGCAGCACGGACCTTGTATTCCAGGCGCAAATCCGCTTCGAGCATCTCTGTCACCGTGGTGCCGACATCGAGATCGTCCGGACGCATGCGCGGCGTGCCTTCGAGCATCAGAATCCGGCGCATCAGGGCATCGGCGTGCCCTGCTTCCTCTTCCATCTCGTGGTTGATTCGTTCGTAGAGCTTGGTGAAACCCCAGTCCTCATACATCCGCGAATGCACGAAATATTGATCACGCGCGGCCAGCTCGCCGGTCAGCAACGTATTGAGGTAATCGATCACATCTGGGTGGCCTTGCATCGCCCTACATCTCCCTGCTTGAAAGTTGTAGTTTGAACCAACATGCCCTTATCGTCACTCTGAAGACGCAATAAAAGCGAAGATATTCTGAGAAAACCGGCCAAAATAACGCAAAAACCACCCAAACAAGGGCGGTTCTGCTTCTCATTTAGACTTCGTTAAGCTGTACGTTGAGCAGCTTTGCGATTGCTTCTCCATACGCCGGGTCAGCCTTGTAGAAATGCTGCAACTGACGGTCAACCACATCACTCGACACACCTGCCATCGCACCGGCGATGTTGCTGACCAGCAGTGATTTCTGCTCTTCAGTCATCAAGCGGAACAACGCGCCGGCGTGACTGTAGTAATCCGTGTCTTCACGGTGGTCGTAACGATCGGCGGCACCACTGAGGGCCAACGCCGGCTCTGCGTAACGAGGCGCCTGCTTCGGCGACTCGACGTAGCTGTTCGGCTCGTAGTTCGGCGTCGAGCCGCCATTGCTGCCAAAAGCCATCGAACCATCGCGCTGGTAAGTGTTGACCGGACTCCGCGGAGCGTTGACTGGCAACTGCTGGTGATTGGTACCGACACGGTAGCGATGAGCGTCCGCATAGGCGAAGACCCGCCCTTGCAGCATACGATCCGGCGACAGACCAACGCCAGGGACCATGTTGCTGGGACCGAACGCCGCTTGCTCGACTTCCGCGAAGTAGTTCTGCGGATTGCGATTGAGCTCCAGTTCTCCGACTTCGATCAGTGGAAACTCTTTCTGCGACCAGGTCTTGGTGACATCAAACGGGTTCTCGTAGTGCGCCGCCGCCTGAGCCTCGCTCATGATCTGAATGCACACGCGCCATTTCGGGAAATCACCCTGCTCGATGGCATTGAACAAGTCGCGCTGGGCGTAATCCGGATCAGTACCCGCCAGGCGCGCCGCCTCGGCAGGAGCAAGGTTCTTGATCCCTTGTTTGGTCTTGTAGTGCCACTTCACCCAGTGACGCTCACCTTGAGCGTTGATAAGGCTGTAAGTGTGGCTGCCAAAGCCGTGCATGTGTCGGTACCCGTCAGGAATACCCCGGTCGGAGAACAGGATGGTGACCTGGTGCAGCGCCTCGGGCGAATGCGACCAGAAGTCCCACATCGCCTGGGCACTCTTCAGGTTACTTTGCGGCAAACGTTTCTGGGTGTGGATAAAGTCCGGAAACTTCAGTGGATCGCGAATGAAGAACACAGGGGTGTTGTTGCCAACGATGTCCCAGTTGCCTTCCTCGGTGTAAAACTTCAAGGCAAAGCCACGCGGATCACGCTCGGTATCGGCCGAACCACGCTCTCCACCCACGGTGGAAAACCGCAGGAAAGTCGGGGTTTGCTTACCGACTGCCTCAAACAGCTTCGCGCTGGTGTATTGAGTGATATCGCGCGTCACGGTGAACGTACCGTAGGCACCCGAGCCTTTGGCGTGTACACGGCGCTCAGGGATGTTTTCACGGTTGAAGTGGGCAAGCTTCTCGATCAGGTGAAAGTCGTCGAGCAGCAGCGGGCCGCGAGGGCCGGCGGAGCGGGAATTCTGGTTATCGGCAACAGGAGCGCCACTGGCGGTGGTAAGCGTTGTGTTTTGGCTCATGCGATCTTCCTTCCTCTGTCGGTCTTGAACTGCCGGCTAATCGGCTGAGAAGGAGTATTGATCATCAATATGACACCTACAAATTCATTAACTTGCAGACATCGATAGAAAAATACTAATGATCATCCCCATCACATGATGACGACACAGACGAAGGAGACGCTTGTACAAAAGGCGCGTTTCTTACAGGCACAAAAAACCGGGCACTAGGCCCGGTTCTTTGTTTCAGACTGACGTCTTACTCGGCAGATACAGCTTCGCCAGCAGTAGCACGATCAACCAACTCGACGTACGCCATAGGCGCGTTGTCGCCAGCGCGGAAACCGCACTTGAGGATGCGCAGGTAGCCACCCTCACGGGTAGCGTAACGCTTGCCCAGGTCGTTGAAGAGCTTACCAACGATAGCTTTCGAACGAGTACGGTCGAAAGCCAGACGGCGGTTAGCAACGCTATCTGTCTTGGCCAAAGTGATCAGCGGCTCAGCAACGCGGCGCAGTTCTTTAGCTTTTGGCAGAGTAGTTTTGATCAGCTCGTGCTCGAACAGCGACACCGCCATGTTTTGGAACATGGCCTTGCGGTGCGAGCTGGTGCGGCTCAGATGACGACCACTTTTACGATGACGCATGGTTCATTCCTTACCAAACACTACGTTCGGTGATTACGACGATCAGGCAGTCGCCTTGTCGTCCTTCTTAAGACTTGCAGGCGGCCAGTTGTCGAGGCGCATGCCGAGGGACAGACCGCGGGAGGCCAGAACGTCCTTGATTTCAGTCAAGGATTTCTTGCCCAGGTTCGGAGTCTTCAACAGCTCTACTTCGGTACGCTGAATCAGGTCGCCGATGTAGTAGATGTTTTCCGCCTTAAGGCAGTTAGCCGAACGTACAGTCAGTTCCAGATCGTCAACCGGGCGAAGCAGGATCGGATCGATCTCGTCTTCCTGCTCGACAACCACTGGCTCACTGTCACCCTTGAGGTCGACGAACGCAGCCAACTGCTGTTGCAGGATGGTTGCAGCGCGGCGAATTGCCTCTTCAGGATCCAGAGTACCGTTGGTTTCCAGATCAATAACCAGCTTGTCCAGGTTAGTACGCTGCTCGACACGGGCGTTTTCCACCACGTATGCGATACGGCGAACCGGGCTGAACGAAGAGTCAAGCTGCAAGCGACCGATGCTGCGGCTTTCGTCTTCATCGCTCTGACGCGAGTCTGCCGGTTCATAACCACGACCACGAGCTACTACGAGCTTCATGTTCAGGGCGCCGTTAGACGCCAGGTTAGCGATTACGTGATCGGGATTAACGATCTCGACATCATGATCCAGCTGAATATCGGCAGCGGTAACCACCCCCGAACCCTTCTTCGACAAGGTCAGCGTAACTTCGTCACGACCGTGCAGCTTGATAGCCAGACCTTTAAGGTTCAACAGGATTTCAATTACGTCTTCCTGTACACCTTCGATGGCGCTGTACTCGTGGAGCACACCGTCAATCTCGGCCTCGACTACTGCACAGCCGGGCATTGAGGACAACAGGATGCGGCGCAGCGCGTTGCCCAGGGTATGGCCAAAGCCACGCTCGAGAGGCTCGAGAGTGATCTTGGCGCGGGTTGGACTGACAACCTGCACATCAATGTGGCGGGGTGTCAGGAACTCATTTACCGAAATCTGCATGGATGCACCTATTTTCTAGCCCTTACTTGGAGTAGAGCTCGACAATCAGGCTTTCGTTGATGTCGGCGGACAGATCACTGCGAGCTGGAACGTTCTTGAAAACGCCCGACTTCTTCTCAGTGTCTACTTCTACCCATTCTACGCGGCCACGTTGGGCACACAGATCGAGAGCTTGGACAATGCGAAGTTGATTTTTTGCTTTCTCGCGAACAGCGACCACGTCACCAGCACGAACCTGGTAGGACGGAACGTTAACGGTCTGACCGTTTACGCTGATCGACTTGTGCGATACCAGCTGACGGGATTCGGCACGAGTCGAACCAAAGCCCATACGGTATACAACGTTGTCCAGACGGCATTCGAGCAGTTGCAGCAGGTTTTCACCGGTTGCACCTTTCTTGCCAGCAGCTTCTTTGTAGTAGCCGCTGAATTGACGCTCGAGAACGCCGTAGATACGACGGACCTTCTGCTTTTCACGCAGTTGGGTGCCGTAGTCGGACTGGCGACCGCGGCGCTGGCCGTGGATACCAGGTGCTGCTTCAATGTTGCACTTCGATTCGATCGCGCGCACGCCGCTCTTCAGGAAGAGATCGGTGCCTTCGCGACGAGCGAGTTTGCATTTTGGACCAATGTAACGAGCCATTCTTTACAATCTCCTGGATTACACGCGGCGCTTCTTCGGCGGACGGCACCCGTTGTGCGGGATTGGCGTCACGTCGGTGATGCTGGCGATCTTGTAGCCACAGCCGTTCAAAGCGCGGACTGCGGATTCACGACCTGGACCTGGACCTTTGACGTTGACGTCGAGGTTTTTCAGGCCGTATTCCAGCGCAGCTTGACCAGCACGTTCAGCAGCTACTTGAGCAGCAAACGGGGTGGACTTGCGGGAACCGCGGAAACCCGAACCACCGGAGGTAGCCCAGGAAAGAGCGTTACCTTGACGGTCGGTGATGGTCACGATGGTGTTGTTAAAAGATGCATGGATGTGGGCGATGCCATCAACCACTGTCTTTTTAACTTTTTTACGAGGACGAGCAGCAGGTTTTGCCATGATTAAATTCCTGTCGATTCGCTGGGGCGATTACTTGCGGATCGGCTTACGCGGACCTTTACGGGTACGCGCGTTGGTCTTGGTACGCTGACCGCGTACTGGAAGACCGCGACGATGACGCAGACCGCGATAGCAACCGAGGTCCATCAAGCGCTTGATTTTCATGTTGATTTCGCGACGCAGGTCACCTTCAGTGGTGAACTTCGCCACTTCGCCACGCAGCTGTTCAATTTGCTCGTCGCTCAGATCTTTGATCTTTGCTGCTGGGTTTACCCCAGTCTCTGCACAAATTTTCTGTGCAGTAGTGCGACCAACACCATAGATGTAGGTCAGCGAGATAACAGTATGCTTGTTATCTGGAATGTTAACGCCTGCAATACGGGCCATTCAGTGGGACTCCAATTGACAGCTACCTACGCCCCGGAAGCCAAGAAATAGGGCGCGAGATAATATCGCTGTAATAACAAATAATCAACCCGGCAGCGCACTAGCTGCCGGGCTTGAAGCACAATCACACTCAGCCTTGGCGCTGTTTGTGACGCGGTTCCGCGCTGCAAATTACTCGAACAACACCTTCGCGGCGAATAATCTTGCAGTTACGGCACAGCTTTTTCACCGATGCACGAACTTTCATCACCAACTCCTCGAACCTTATGGGTCAGCGCAGCATGCCGCTGCCGTAACCCTTCAGGTTGGCTTTCTTCATCAGGGATTCGTACTGGTGCGAAACGAGGTGCGATTGTACTTGGGACATGAAGTCCATCACAACCACGACGACGATCAGCAACGAGGTCCCGCCAAGGTAGAACGGTACGTTGGCTGCAACCACCAGAAACTGGGGCAACAGGCAGACGGCCGTCATGTAAAGAGCACCGAACATGGTCAAGCGAGTCAGAACGCCATCAATGTAGCGCGCTGACTGCTCACCTGGACGGATGCCCGGAATAAAGGCACCGGACTTCTTCAGGTTTTCCGCTACGTCTTTCGGATTGAACATCAACGCCGTATAGAAGAAGCAGAAGAAAATAATCCCTGCACTAAACAGCAGAATATTCAACGGCTGACCAGGAGCGATCGACTGCGAGATGTCCTGCAACCAGCCCATACCTTCAGACTGACCGAACCAGGCACCCAACGAAGCCGGGAACAGCAAAATGCTGCTCGCGAAAATAGCCGGAATAACACCGGCCATGTTCACCTTCAGCGGCAAGTGGCTGGTCTGCGCAGCGAAGACCTTGCGGCCCTGCTGACGCTTGGCGTAGTGAACAGCAATACGACGCTGACCACGCTCAATGAACACCACGAAACCGATAATCGCTACTGCCAGCAAACCGATGGCAACCAGGGCGAAGATGTTGATATCACCCTGACGTGCAGACTCGAAAGACTGCCCGATCGCTCTCGGAAGACCGGCGACGATACCCGAAAAAATCAACATCGAGATACCGTTGCCAACACCACGCTCAGTAATCTGCTCACCCAGCCACATCATGAACATCGCACCAGCCACAAACGTGGATACCGCGACGAAATGGAAGCCAAAGTCACCAGTGAACGCAACGCCCTGCCCCGCCAGACCAATGGACATGCCAATGGCCTGGACGAGAGCGAGGACGACAGTGCCGTAGCGGGTGTACTGGCTGATCTTGCGACGGCCAGCTTCACCTTCCTTCTTCAACTGCTCCAGCTGCGGGCTGACGGCGGTCATCAGTTGCATGATGATCGATGCCGAGATGTACGGCATGATCCCCAGTGCAAAGATGCTCATCCGTTCCAGCGCGCCGCCGGAAAACATGTTGAACAAGCTAAGAATGGTCCCCTCATTCTGTCGAAACAGGTCCGCGAGTCGGTCCGGGTTGATACCTGGAACCGGGATGTGTGCGCCTATTCGGTAGACGATAATCGCCAGGAACAGAAAACGCAGACGAGCCCAGAGTTCAGACATACCGCCTTTGCCGAGCGCAGAGAGAGCACCTTGCTTAGCCATTTATTCCTCGAACTTGCCGCCAGCTGCTTCGATAGCCGCACGCGCACCTTTGGTGGCGCCGATTCCCTTGCCGATAGTGACAGCGCGAGTCACTTCACCGGACAGCATGATTTTCACACGCTGTACGTTGACGTTGATCACGTTGGCATCTTTCAGGGACTGCACGGTGACGATGTCGCCTTCCACTTTAGCCAGCTCGGACAGACGCACTTCTGCGCGGTCCATGGCCTTCAGGGAAACGAAACCGAACTTCGGCAGGCGACGATGCAGCGGCTGTTGACCGCCTTCAAAGCCTGGAGCAATGGTGCCACCGGAGCGAGAGGTCTGACCTTTGTGACCACGGCCACCAGTCTTACCCAAACCGCTACCGATACCACGGCCCGGACGATGCTTTTCGCGACGGGAACCCGGCGCTGGACTCAGATCATTGAGTTTCATCGATTAACCCTCGACACGCAGCATGTAGTAAGCCTTGTTGATCATCCCGCGATTCTCGGGAGTATCCTGGACTTCTACAGTGTGACCGATGCGACGCAGACCCAGACCCTTAACGCACAGTTTGTGGTTAGGGATACGGCCGGTCATGCTTTTGATCAGCGTTACTTTTACGGTAGCCATGATCAGAAGATCTCCTTGACGCTTTTGCCACGCTTGGCGGCAATGGATTCAGGAGACTGCATTGCTTTCAAACCCTTGAAAGTGGCGTGAACCACGTTTACCGGGTTAGTCGAGCCGTAGCACTTGGCCAGAACGTTCTGAACGCCAGCAACTTCGAGGACAGCACGCATAGCGCCGCCAGCGATGATACCGGTACCTTCAGAAGCAGGCTGCATGTACACCTTCGAAGCGCCGTGAGCGGACTTCATTGCGTACTGCAGAGTGGTGCCGTTCAGATCAACCTGGATCATGTTGCGGCGAGCAGCTTCCATTGCCTTCTGGATCGCAGCAGGCACTTCACGCGACTTGCCACGGCCGAAGCCAACACGGCCCTTACCATCACCAACCACGGTCAACGCGGTGAAAGTGAAGATACGGCCGCCTTTAACGGTTTTGGCTACGCGGTTAACTTGAACCAGCTTCTCGATGTAGCCTTCGTCGCGCTTTTGGTCGTTATTTGACATAACTTAGAACTCCAGCCCAGCTTCACGAGCAGCATCAGCCAGCGCTTTAACGCGGCCGTGGTACTTGAAGCCAGAGCGGTCGAAAGCCACTTGCGAGACGCCAGCGGCCTTAGCACGCGTAGCGACCAGCTGGCCAACCTTTGTGGCCGCGTCGATGTTGCCGGTGGCACCATCACGCAGTTCTTTATCCAAAGTCGAGGCGCTTGCCAGGACTTTGTTGCCGTCGGCCGAGATGACCTGGGCGTAGATGTGCTGCGACGAGCGGAACACGCAGAGACGCACGACTTCGAGTTCGTGCATTTTCAGGCGTGCTTTGCGAGCGCGACGCAGTCGAGTAACTTTTTTGTCGGTCATTTGCTATGCCCTACTTCTTCTTGGCTTCTTTACGACGGACGACTTCGTCCGCGTAGCGCACACCTTTGCCTTTGTACGGCTCTGGTGGACGGAAGTCGCGGATCTCAGCGGCCACTTGACCTACCAGCTGCTTGTCGATGCCCTTGATCAGGATATCGGTCTGGCTAGGAGTCTCAGCGGTGATGCCTTCCGGCAGTTCGTAATCCACTGGGTGCGAGAAGCCAAGGGCCAGGTTCAAAACCGTGCCTTTTGCTTGCGCCTTGTAACCAACACCGACCAGCTGGAGCTTGCGCTCGAAGCCTTGGCTTACGCCTTGGACCATGTTGTTTACCAACGCACGCGTGGTACCGGCCATTGCGCGAGTTTGTTGATCGCCATTGCGAGCAGCGAAACGCAGCTCACCAGCCTCTTCAACGATCTCAACGGACGAATGGATGTTCAGTTCAAGAGTACCCTTGGCACCCTTCACCGAAAGCTGTTGGCCTGCGAATTTTACTTCGACACCGGCTGGCAGCTTAACGGGGTTCTTAGCGACGCGAGACATGCTTATCCCCCCTTAGAACACAGTGCAAAGAACTTCGCCGCCGACACCGGCAGCGCGCGCAGCACGATCCGTCATCACACCTTTGTTGGTGGAGACGATAGACACACCGAGACCGCCACGAACTTTTGGCAGATCATCGACGGACTTGTACTGACGCAGGCCTGGACGGCTAACGCGCTTCACTTCTTCGATAACCGGACGGCCTTCGAAGTACTTCAGCTCGATGGACAGCAGTGGTTTGATTTCGCTGCTGATCTGATAACCCGCAATGTAACCTTCGTCCTTCAGGACTTTGGCAACAGCTACCTTCAACGTGGAAGATGGCATGCTTACGACGGACTTTTCAGCCATCTGGGCATTACGGATACGAGTTAGCATGTCCGCTAACGGGTCCTGCATACTCATGGGCTAGACGCTCCTAATACAAAAAAATTAGCCTTGCGGCTATTACGTGTCGCCGAGAATCTCCGAGCATGAAAAACACGGGCTCAGGCGAGCCGGGTATTCTAGACACACCCCGGAAATGAATCAAGCCCCAAAAGGGGCTTGATCCAGATTCAAGGCCACCGGTGGTCAGGATCTTGCGATCCTGGACACCGAGACTTTGACAGTACTTACCAGCTGGCTTTAACCAGACCCGGTACGTCACCACGCATGGCAGCTTCACGCAGCTTGTTACGGCCGAGGCCGAACTTGCGGTAAACGCCGTGTGGACGACCGGTCAGGCGGCAGCGGTTACGCATGCGCGAGGCGCTTGCGTCACGTGGCTGCTTCTGCAGGGCTACTGTAGCTTCCCAACGCGCTTCTGGACTTGCGTTCAGATCAACGATGATAGCTTTCAGTGCTGCACGCTTCTTGGCGTACTTGGCAACCGTGAGCTGACGCTTCAGCTCGCGGTTTTTCATGCTCATCTTGGCCATGGTCCTACTCCAATCAGTTGCGGAACGGGAATTTGAACGCACGCAGCAGAGCGCGGCCTTCATCATCGTTCTTGGCAGTGGTGGTCAGGGTGATGTCCAGACCGCGGAGAGCATCGATCTTGTCGTAGTCGATTTCCGGGAAGATGATCTGCTCTTTCACGCCCATGCTGTAGTTGCCACGACCATCGAAGGACTTGGCATTCAGGCCGCGGAAGTCGCGAACCCGAGGCAGGGAGATCGACAGCAGACGATCCAGGAACTCGTACATACGCTCACGGCGCAGGGTCACTTTGACGCCGATCGGCCAACCTTCACGGACTTTAAAGCCAGCGATGGATTTGCGAGCGTAGGTCACAACGACTTTCTGGCCGGTGATCTTTTCCAGGTCAGCAACAGCGTGCTCGATGACTTTTTTGTCGCCGATCGCTTCGCCCAGACCCATGTTCAGGGTGATTTTGGTAACGCGCGGAACTTCCATCACGTTCGAAAGCTTAAGTTCTTCCTTAAGTTTCGGAGCGATTTCCTTCCGGTAAATCTCTTTTAGTCGTGCCATGGTCTTCTACCTAGCAGTGTTCAAGCATCAACCGCTTTTTGGGTCGACTTGAAGACACGAATTTTCTTACCGTCTTCTACTTTGAAACCAACGCGGTCAGCCTTGTTGGTTTCGCCGTTGAAGATGGCGACGTTGGAAGCGTGCAGTGGCGCTTCTTTCTCGACGATACCGCCCTGTACGCCCGACATCGGGTTAGGCTTGGTATGACGCTTGACCAGGTTCAGACCACCAACAACCAGACGGTTGTCAGCAAGAACCTTCAGCACCTTACCGCGCTTACCTTTGTCTTTGCCGGCGATCACGATGATCTCGTCGTCACGACGAATCTTTTGCATGTCGGATCTCCTTACAGCACTTCTGGGGCGAGCGAGACGATCTTCATGAACTTCTCAGTACGAAGTTCACGGGTCACTGGCCCAAAGATACGGGTGCCGATCGGCTCTTGCTTGTTGTTCAACAGAACAGCAGCGTTGCCATCAAAGCGGATAATGGAGCCATCAGCACGACGTACGCCGTGACGAGTGCGGACTACAACAGCAGTCATCACTTGGCCTTTTTTCACTTTACCGCGAGGAATTGCTTCCTTGACGGTAACTTTGATGATGTCACCGATACCAGCGTAACGACGATGGGAGCCACCCAGCACCTTGATGCACATAACGCGGCGAGCGCCGCTGTTATCGGCCACATCGAGCATGGATTGAGTCTGAATCATATAATTTCTCCGACCCCTAGTCCTTAGACTTCCACAGCGCGTTCGAGAACATCAACCAGCGCCCAAGACTTGGTCTTGGCCAAAGGACGAGTTTCACGAATAGTGACTTTGTCGCCAATGTGGCACTGATTGGTTTCGTCGTGCGCGTGCAGCTTAGTCGAACGCTTAACGTATTTACCGTAGATCGGGTGCTTAACGCGACGCTCGATCAGAACGGTGATGGTTTTGTCCATCTTGTCGCTGACAACACGGCCAGTCAGCGTACGGACAGTTTTTTCGGCTTCAGCCATGATTACTTACCTGCCTGCTGGTTGAGCACAGTCTTCACGCGAGCGATGTCACGCTTAACTTGCGAGAGCAGATGAGACTGCCCCAACTGGCCAGTTGCTTTCTGCATACGCAGATTGAACTGGTCGCGCAGCAAGCCGAGCAGTTGCTCGTTCAGCTGCTGTGCGGATTTTTCACGAAGTTCATTCGCTTTCATCACATCACCGTCCGTTTAACAAAGGAGGTGGCGAGCGGCAGCTTTGCAGCAGCCAGGGCGAAAGCCTCACGCGCCAGCTCTTCAGAAACACCCTCGATTTCATACAGGACTTTGCCTGGCTGAATCTGGGCAACCCAGTATTCGACGTTACCCTTACCTTTACCCATCCGAACTTCGAGTGGCTTCTTGGAAATAGGCTTGTCCGGGAATACACGGATCCAGATCTTGCCGCCACGTTTTACGTGACGGGTCAGAGCACGACGCGCTGACTCGATCTGACGAGCGGTGAGACGACCACGAGCAACAGACTTCAGCGCGAACTCGCCGAAGCTGACTTTGCTACCGCGCAATGCCAGGCCACGGTTGTGACCAGTCATTTGCTTGCGGAACTTCGTACGCTTTGGTTGCAACATTTGGCGTACCCCTTACTTAGCAGCTTTTTTACGAGGCGCTGGTGCTTGTGGTTTCAGTTCTTCTTGGCGACCACCAATTACTTCGCCTTTGAAGATCCAAACCTTTACACCGATCACACCGTAAGTGGTGTGAGCTTCGTAGTTGGCATAGTCGATGTCGGCACGCAGGGTGTGCAATGGCACACGACCTTCGCGATACCATTCAGTACGTGCGATTTCAGCACCGCCGAGACGACCGCTCACTTGGATTTTGATGCCTTTGGCACCAATGCGCATGGCGTTCTGTACGGCGCGCTTCATAGCACGACGGAACATTACGCGACGCTCCAGCTGCTGAGCTACGCTCTGCGCAACCAGCATACCGTCGAGCTCCGGCTTGCGGATCTCTTCGATATTGATGTGCACAGGCACACCCATTTGCTTGGTCAGGTCCTGACGCAGTTTCTCAACATCTTCACCTTTCTTCCCGATAACGATACCTGGACGAGCGGTGTGGATGGTGATACGTGCAGTTTGGGCCGGACGATGGATATCGATACGGCTTACGGACGCGCTTTTTAGTTTGTCTTGGAGATACTCACGCACCTTCAGATCTGCGAGCAAATAGTCCGCATAAGTCCGACCGTCTGCGTACCAGACGGAGGTGTGCTCCTTGACGATTCCCAGGCGAATGCCAATGGGATGTACTTTCTGACCCATCTCTTCGACTCCGTTACTTGTCAGCAACCTTGACAGTGATATGGCAAGACCGCTTGACGATGCGATCAGCACGGCCTTTGGCACGTGGCATGATGCGCTTCAGCGAACGCCCTTCGTTGACGAAAACAGTGCTGACCTTCAGGTCATCAACGTCTGCGCCTTCGTTATGCTCGGCGTTGGCTACGGCCGACTCCAGCACTTTCTTCATGATCTCGGCGGCTTTCTTACTGCTGAAAGCCAACAGGTTGAGCGCTTCGCCCACCTTCTTCCCGCGGATCTGGTCGGCGACCAAGCGGGCTTTCTGGGCGGAGATTCGAGCGCCCGACAACTTAGCGGCTACTTCCATTTCCTAACCCCTTAACGCTTGGCTTTCTTGTCTGCCACGTGCCCGCGATAAGTGCGGGTACCGGCGAACTCGCCCAGTTTGTGGCCGACCATGTCTTCGTTCACGAGAACTGGGACGTGCTGACGACCGTTGTGTACTGCGATGGTCAGACCGACCATTTGTGGCAGGATCATCGAACGACGCGACCAGGTTTTCACCGGTTTGCGATCGTTCTTTTCCGCCGCCACTTCGATCTTCTTCAGTAGGTGAAGATCGATAAAAGGACCTTTTTTCAGAGAACGTGGCACTGTCGTATCCCTCTATTTACTTGCGACGACGGACGATCATTTTGTCGGTACGCTTATTACCACGAGTCTTCGCGCCCTTAGTCGGGAAGCCCCATGGCGATACCGGATGACGACCACCAGAGGTACGACCTTCACCACCACCATGTGGGTGGTCAACCGGGTTCATGGCAACACCACGAACGGTTGGGCGAACGCCACGCCAGCGTTTGGCACCAGCTTTACCCAGCGAACGCAGGCTGTGCTCGGAGTTCGAGACTTCGCCCAGGGTCGCACGGCATTCAGCCAGGACTTTACGCATTTCACCGGAACGCAGACGCAGGGTAACGTACACGCCTTCACGAGCGATCAGCTGAGCCGAAGCACCAGCGGAACGAGCGATCTGAGCGCCTTTACCTGGCTTCAATTCGATGCCGTGTACAGTGGAACCCACTGGAATGTTGCGCAGTTGCAGAGCGTTACCTGGCTTGATTGGAGCCAGGGCACCTGCGATCAGCGTGTCGCCAGCACTCACGCCTTTAGGGGCGATGATATAGCGACGCTCGCCGTCTGCGTAGCAGAGCAGTGCGATGTGAGCAGTACGGTTTGGATCGTATTCGATACGCTCGACAGTGGCGACGATGCCATCTTTGTCGTTGCGACGGAAATCGACCATACGGTAATGCTGCTTATGGCCACCACCGATGTGACGAGTGGTAATACGACCATTGTTGTTACGACCACCAGTCTTCGATTTCTTCTCGAGCAGCGGTGCGTGAGGAGCGCCTTTATGCAGCTCCTGGTTGACCACCTTGACCACAAAACGGCGGCCAGGGGAAGTCGGTTTGCATTTAACGATTGCCATGATGCACCCCTTCCTTACTCAGCACTGCTGCTGAAATCGAGATCTTGGCCTGGCTGAAGGGAGATAACTGCCTTCTTCCAGTCATTACGCTTGCCCAGACCGCGAGCAGTGCGCTTGCTCTTACCCAGAACATTCAGGGTAGTAACACGCTCTACTTTCACGCTGAACAGGCTTTCGACGGCCTTCTTGATTTCCAGCTTGGTTGCGTCGGTAGCAACCTTGAAAACGAACTGGCCTTTCTTGTCTGCCAGAACCGTAGCCTTCTCGGAAACGTGCGGGCCAAGCAGAACTTTAAATACGCGTTCCTGGTTCATCCCAGCAGCTCCTCGAATTTCTTCACGGCCGACACGGTGATCAACACCTTGTCGTATGCGATCAGACTAACTGGATCGGAACCTTGCACGTCACGTACATCTACGTGTGGCAGGTTACGAGCAGCCAGGTACAGGTTCTGATCAACAGCGTCGGACACGATCAGAACGTCGGTCAGGCTCATGTTGTTCAGTTTGCCCAGCAGGTCTTTGGTTTTCGGCGTTTCAACGGCGAAATCCTGAACCACGACCAGACGATCAGTACGCACCAGCTCAGCAAGGATGGAACGCATTGCTGCGCGGTACATCTTCTTGTTCAGCTTCTGGGAGTGATCCTGAGGACGAGCTGCGAAAGTGGTACCGCCGCCACGCCAGATTGGGCTACGGATAGTACCGGCACGAGCACGGCCAGTACCTTTCTGACGCCATGGGCGCTTACCGCCACCACGAACGTCGGAACGGGTCTTTTGCTGCTTGGAACCCTGACGACCGCCAGCCATGTAGGCTACGACTGCTTGGTGAACCAGCGTCTCGTTGAATTCGCCGCCAAATGTCAGTTCGGAAACTTCGATCGCTTGAGCGTCATTTACATTTAATTGCATGTCAGCTTCCCCTTAACCGCGAGCCTTGGCTGCTGGACGTACAACCAAGTTGCCGCCAGTAGCGCCAGGAACAGCGCCCTTGACCAACAACAGATTGCGTTCAGCGTCCACGCGCACTACTTCGAGGGACTGCACGGTCACGCGCTCAGCGCCCATATGACCGGACATTTTTTTGCCCTTGAATACACGACCAGGAGTCTGGCACTGGCCGATAGAGCCTGGAACGCGGTGGGATACGGAGTTACCGTGGGTGTTATCTTGCCCGCGGAAATTCCAACGCTTGATCGTACCCTGGAAGCCTTTACCCTTGGACTGACCGGTTACATCAACCAGTTGACCAGCGGCGAAGATTTCAGCGTTGATCAGATCGCCGGCCTGGTACTCGCCTTCTTCAAGGCGGAATTCCATTACGGTACGACCAGCGGCAACGTTCGCCTTAGCGAAGTGGCCAGCCTGAGCTGCTGTTACACGCGAAGCACGACGCTCGCCGACAGTGACTTGCACTGCACGATAGCCATCGGTCTCTTCAGTTTTGAACTGGGTGACGCGATTCGGTTCGATCTCAATGACCGTGACCGGAATGGAGACACCTTCTTCGGTGAAAATACGGGTCATACCGCATTTACGACCGACTACACCAATAGTCATGTTGTAAACCTCATGAGTGTACGGGGCTTTCACCCGCTATGGCCGCCCATTTCAGAGCGTTACACGACTAAGACCGAGTCTTAGCCGAGGCTGATCTGCACTTCCACACCGGCCGCAAGATCAAGCTTCATAAGAGCATCAACGGTTTTATCCGTTGGCTGGACGATGTCCAGAACGCGCTTATGAGTACGGATCTCGTACTGGTCACGCGCGTCTTTGTTGACGTGCGGGGAGACCAGAACGGTGAACCGCTCTTTACGGGTAGGCAGTGGAATTGGACCACGCACTTGAGCACCAGTACGTTTCGCGGTTTCCACGATTTCCTGGGTTGATTGGTCGATCAGGCGATGGTCGAAAGCCTTCAACCTGATACGGATTTGCTGATTTTGCATTGGATTTCAGACTCCGGCTGCTATTCCCACCGGGCGCAATACGCCCGTTAAAAGGAGGCGCAATTCTATAGACGCCCCAGATGGGTGTCAACCCAATAAAAAAGCCCCCGCTGAGCGGGGGCCTTTCAAAGCATCGAAGCTATCTCAAAAGAGATGCTTACTCGATGATTTTGGCTACGACGCCAGCGCCGACGGTACGACCGCCTTCACGGATAGCGAAACGCAGGCCGTCTTCCATTGCGATGGTCTTGATCAGGGTAACTTCCATCTGGATGTTATCACCTGGCATTACCATTTCAACGCCTTCTGGCAGCTGGCAGTTACCAGTCACGTCAGTAGTACGGAAGTAGAACTGTGGACGGTAGCCTTTGAAGAACGGAGTGTGACGACCGCCTTCTTCCTTGCTCAGAACGTAAACTTCTGCGGTGAACTTGGTGTGCGGCTTAACCGAACCCGGCTTAACCAGAACCTGGCCACGCTCAACGTCGTCACGCTTGGTACCACGCAGCAGAACGCCGCAGTTCTCGCCAGCACGACCTTCGTCGAGCAGCTTGCGGAACATTTCAACACCGGTGCAGGTGGTGGTGGTGGTGTCACGCAGACCAACGATTTCCAGTGCATCTTGAACGCGAACGATACCGCGCTCGATACGACCAGTCACAACAGTACCACGACCGGAGATCGAGAATACGTCTTCGATTGGCATCAGGAATGGCTTGTCGATAGCACGCTCTGGTTCTGGGATGTAGCTGTCCAGAGTTTCAACCAGCTTACGAACGGCAGTAGTGCCCATTTCGTTGTCGTCTTTGCCTTCCAGCGCCATACGAGCCGAACCGATGATGATTGGAGTGTCATCGCCCGGGAAGTCGTAGGTGGACAGCAGGTCGCGAACTTCCATCTCGACCAGTTCCAGCAGCTCAGCGTCGTCTACCAGGTCAGCCTTGTTCAGGAAAACCACGATGTACGGAACGCCTACCTGACGGGACAGCAGGATGTGCTCACGGGTTTGTGGCATCGGACCATCAGCGGCCGAGCAAACCAGGATCGCGCCGTCCATCTGGGCAGCACCGGTGATCATGTTCTTCACATAGTCAGCGTGACCTGGGCAGTCAACGTGAGCGTAGTGACGGATCTTCGAGTTGTACTCGACGTGCGCGGTGTTGATGGTGATACCACGAGCTTTTTCTTCTGGCGCGCTGTCGATTTTATCGAAATCAACGATTGCAGAACCGAAAACTTCGGAGCAAACGCGAGTCAGAGCTGCGGTCAGAGTGGTTTTACCGTGGTCAACGTGACCGATGGTGCCAACGTTGACGTGCGGTAGGGAACGATCAAATTTTTCTTTAGCCACGACAATTAACTCCTTGCCTAAAGGACTGAATCAGCCTTGTTTTTTGGTTACAGTTTCGACGATGTGCGACGGAGCTGTATTGTATTTTTTGAATTCCATAGAGTAGCTTGCGCGACCCTGGGACATCGAACGAACGTCGGTCGCATAACCGAACATCTCGCCCAACGGAACTTCAGCACGGATCACCTTGCCGGAGACCGTGTCTTCCATACCCAGAATCATGCCGCGACGACGGTTAAGGTCGCCCATCACGTCACCCATATAGTCTTCAGGCGTAACAACCTCTACCGCCATGATCGGCTCGAGCAACTCACCACCACCCTTCTGGGCCAGTTGCTTGGTCGCCATGGAAGCAGCCACCTTAAACGCCATCTCGTTCGAGTCGACGTCGTGGTAAGAACCATCAAACACGGTAGCCTTCAGGCCGATCAGCGGATAGCCGGCAACTACGCCGTTCTTCATCTGCTCTTCGATACCCTTCTGGATAGCCGGGATGTATTCCTTAGGAACCACACCACCCACTACTTCGTTCACGAATTGCAGACCTTCCTGACCTTCGTCAGCAGGAGCAAAACGGATCCAGCAATGGCCGAACTGGCCACGACCGCCGGACTGACGAACGAACTTGCCTTCGATTTCGCAATTCTTCGTGATGCGCTCACGATACGAAACCTGAGGCTTACCGATGTTGGCTTCGACGTTGAACTCACGGCGCATCCGGTCAACCAGGATGTCCAGGTGCAACTCGCCCATGCCAGAGATGATCGTTTGACCAGTCTCTTCATCAGTCTTGACGCGGAAAGACGGGTCTTCCTGAGCAAGTTTGCCCAGAGCGATACCCATTTTTTCCTGGTCATCCTTGGTCTTAGGCTCAACGGCAACCGAAATAACCGGCTCCGGGAAGTCCATGCGAACCAGGATGATTGGCTTGTCAGCGTTGCACAAGGTTTCACCAGTGGTGACGTCCTTCATGCCGATCAGGGCCGCGATGTCACCAGCGCGTACTTCCTTGATCTCTTCACGGGCGTTTGCGTGCATTTGCACCATACGACCCACGCGCTCTTTCTTGCCTTTGACCGAGTTGATCACGCCGTCGCCGGAGGCCAACACGCCCGAGTAAACACGGACGAAAGTCAAGGTACCCACGAATGGGTCGGTAGCGATCTTGAACGCCAGAGCCGAGAACGGCTCGTTGTCGTCTGCATGACGCTCCATTTGCTTTTCCTCGTCATCCGGGTCAGTACCCTTGATGGCAGGAATGTCGGTTGGAGCCGGCAGGTAGTCGATAACGGCGTCGAGAACCAGGGGAACACCCTTGTTCTTGAAGGAAGAACCGCAAACAGCCAGAACGATCTCACCAGCGATAGTACGCTGACGCAGAGCACCCTTGATTTCCTCGATGGTGAGTTCTTCACCTTCAAGGTACTTGTTCATCAGCTCTTCGCTGGCTTCGGCCGCAGCCTCAACCATGTTGTTGCGCCACTCTTCAGCCAGTTCCTGCAGTTCAGCAGGGATGGCTTCACGACGAGGGGTCATACCCTTGTCGGCATCGTTCCAGTAAACCGCTTCCATGGTCATCAGATCGATCTGACCCTGGAAGTTGTCTTCGGAACCGATAGCCAACTGGATAGGCACCGGAGTGTGACCCAGACGCTGCTTGATCTGAGCGATCACGCGCAGGAAGTTCGCACCGGCACGGTCCATCTTGTTCACGTAAACGATACGCGGAACACCGTACTTGTTGGCTTGACGCCATACGGTTTCGGACTGAGGCTCAACGCCGGAAGTACCACAGAACACAACGACCGCGCCGTCGAGTACGCGCAGGGAACGCTCAACTTCAATAGTGAAGTCTACGTGGCCCGGGGTATCGATGACGTTGAAACGGTACTGGTCCTTGTGCTGCTTCGCAGAACCCTGCCAGAAGGCGGTAATGGCAGCAGAAGTAATGGTAATACCACGCTCCTGCTCCTGCACCATCCAGTCTGTGGTCGCGGCGCCGTCATGCACCTCGCCCATTTTGTGACTTTTGCCAGTGTAAAAAAGGACGCGCTCAGTGGTGGTGGTTTTACCAGCATCCACGTGTGCAACGATACCAATGTTACGGTAGCGATTAATCGGTGTTGTACGAGCCATAAAGCCCTCGCAAAATTAGTGACGCTAAAATTAGAAGCGGTAGTGCGAGAAAGCCTTGTTGGCTTCAGCCATACGGTGCACGTCTTCACGCTTCTTAACTGCAGCACCTTTACCTTCGGCGGCGTCCAACAGCTCGCCAGCCAAACGCAGAGCCATAGACTTCTCGCCGCGCTTGCGGGCGTAGTCTACCAACCAGCGCATTGCCAGAGCGTTACGACGGGAAGGACGAACCTCGACCGGAACCTGGTAAGTAGCACCACCAACGCGGCGCGACTTCACTTCGACCAGCGGAGCGATGGCGTCGAGTGCTTTTTCGAAGAGTTCCAGGGGATCGGTGCCGGCCTTACGAGCCTTCACGGTATCCAGGGCACCATAAACGATACGCTCGGCAACGGCTTTCTTGCCGCTTTCCATTACGTGGTTCATGAATTTGGCGAGGATTTGGCTTCCGTATTTCGGATCGTCCAGAATCTCACGCTTGGCTGCTACGCGACGTCTTGGCATTGATAAGCCCTCAAACGGTCTTCAGGTTAGCCCGGGACAGATCCTGTGGATACGTGCCCGACCTTACTCTTATCGACTCAATAAAATTAAAAACTGCAAAACGGCCGATTACTTCGGACGCTTGGTACCGTACTTCGAACGACCCTGGTTACGGCCTTTAACGCCGGAAGTATCCAAGGAGCCGCGAACGGTGTGGTAACGAACACCTGGCAAGTCTTTTACACGACCGCCGCGGATCAGTACCACGCTGTGCTCTTGCAGGTTGTGGCCTTCACCGCCGATGTACGAGGAAACCTCGAAACCGTTGGTCAGACGCACACGGCATACTTTACGCAGTGCCGAGTTAGGTTTTTTCGGCGTGGTGGTGTACACACGGGTGCACACGCCACGGCGTTGCGGGCAGTTCTGCAGCGCAGGCACGTCGGATTTCTCGACGATACGCTTACGCGGCTGACGTACCAGCTGGTTGATAGTTGCCATCTACTAGCTCCACTGTTGTCTTGCGACGCTATTGTCTTGCAAGAAAAGCAAAATGGCAGGAACGAGTTCCCGCCAAATTTAGGGGTACAAGAGTCTAAAGAGGATCTTGTCCCCAGTCAAGGCAAGGCCCCGCCCTCCCCGCTCATCCAATCTCGACAAATTGTCTCGATTCGATGAACGGAGTGACCAGGGCCTCACACTCATTTACCGCAGAACTCAGTTACCGCTCGAGTTCAGCGCTTCGGTCAGTGCAGCTTCCACTTCACTGGCGCTTACGCGCAACGGCTTGTCTGCATCACGGCGGCGCTTACGCTCGCTGTGATAAGCCAGACCGGTACCGGCCGGGATCAGACGACCCACGACCACGTTTTCTTTCAGGCCGCGCAGGTAATCGCGCTTGCCGGTTACCGCCGCTTCGGTCAGTACGCGAGTGGTTTCCTGGAAGGAAGCCGCCGAGATGAACGATTCGGTGGACAACGACGCCTTGGTGATACCCAGCAGAACGCGAGTGAACTTGGAGACAAACTTGTCTTCGCCGCTCAGACGCTCGTTCTCTACCAGTACGTGAGTCAATTCCATCTGGTCGCCCTTGATGAAACTGGAATCGCCGGATTCAGCGATCTCAACTTTACGCAGCATCTGACGCAGGATGGTCTCGATGTGCTTGTCGTTGATCTTCACGCCTTGCAGACGGTAAACGTCCTGGATCTCGTTAACGATGTACTTGGCCAGCGCACTCACACCCAGCAGACGCAGGATGTCGTGTGGATCGCTCGGACCGTCGGAGATAACTTCGCCGCGGTTTACCTGTTCGCCTTCGAACACGTTCAGGTGACGCCACTTCGGAATCAGCTCTTCGTACGGATCGGTACCGTCGTTCGGGGTGATAACCAGACGGCGCTTGCCTTTGGTCTCTTTACCGAACGCAATGGTGCCGCTGACCTCAGCCAGAATCGACGCTTCTTTCGGACGACGAGCTTCGAACAAGTCGGCAACACGCGGCAGACCACCGGTGATGTCGCGAGTTTTCGAAGTCTCTTGCGGGATACGAGCGATAACATCACCGATCGCGATCTTCGCACCATCCGCTACACCGACCAGGGCGTTGGCTGGCAGGAAGTACTGAGCGATAACGTCAGTACCTGGCAGCAACAGATCCTTGCCGTTGTCGTCGACCATCTTCACGGCAGGACGGATGTCCTTACCGGCAGCTGGACGATCTTTGGCGTCGAGTACTTCAATGTTGGTCATACCGGTCAATTCGTCAGTCTGACGCTTGATCGTGATGCCTTCTTCCATGCCCACGTAGGTCACGGTACCTTTCATTTCGGTAACGATCGGGTGAGTGTGCGGATCCCACTTGGCCACGATAGCGCCAGCTTCGACCTTGTCACCCTCTTTAACCGAAATCACGGCACCGTACGGCAGCTTGTAACGCTCACGCTCACGACCGAAGTCATCAGCGATGGCCAGCTCACCGGAACGAGACACAGCCACCAGGTGACCATCCACTCGCTCAACGTGCTTCAGGTTATGCAGACGGACGGTACCGCCATTCTTCACCTGAACGCTGTCGGCTGCGGAGGTCCGGCTTGCCGCACCACCGATGTGGAACGTACGCATCGTCAGCTGGGTACCCGGCTCACCGATGGACTGGGCAGCGATAACGCCGACCGCCTCACCGATGTTCACCTGGTGACCACGAGCCAGATCGCGGCCGTAGCACTTGGCGCAAATACCGAAGCGGGTTTCGCAGCTGATCGGCGAACGCACGATCACTTCGTCGATGCTGTTCAGCTCGATGAACTCGACCCACTTCTCGTCTACCAGGGTGCCGGCAGGAACGATGACGTCCTCGGTACCCGGCTTGAATACGTCACGGGCGATAACTCGACCCAATACGCGCTCACCCAGCGGCTCTACAACGTCACCGCCTTCAATGTGCGGAGTCATCAGCAGACCGTGTTCGGTGCCGCAATCGATCTCGGTTACAACCAGATCTTGTGCAACGTCTACCAGACGACGAGTCAGGTAACCGGAGTTAGCCGTTTTCAACGCGGTATCCGCAAGACCCTTACGAGCACCGTGAGTGGAGATGAAGTACTGGAGTACGCTCAAACCTTCACGGAAGTTCGCAGTAATCGGCGTTTCAATGATGGAACCGTCCGGCTTGGCCATCAGGCCACGCATACCGGCCAGCTGACGAATCTGTGCTGCGGAACCCCGCGCACCCGAGTCAGCCATCATGTACATCGAGTTGAAGGATTCCTGATCAACTTCGACGCCATGACGGTCGATGACTTTCTCTTTCGAGAGGTTGGCCATCATCGCCTTGGAAACTTCGTCGTTCGCTTTCGACCAAAGGTCGATCACTTTGTTGTACTTCTCGCCCTGGGTTACCAGGCCGGAGGCGTACTGGCTTTCGATCTCTTTCACTTCATCAGTAGCAGCATTGATGATGCGGGCTTTTTCATCCGGGATAACGAAGTCGTTAACACCGATGGAAACGCCGGAAATGGTCGAATAAGCAAAACCGGTGTACATCAACTGGTCAGCAAAGATCACAGTCTCTTTCAGACCAACCACGCGATAGCACTGGTTGATCAGCTTGGAGATCGCCTTTTTCTTCATCGGCAGGTTGACGACGTCGTACGACAGCCCCTTTGGCACAACCTGGAACAACAGCGCACGGCCGACAGTGGTGTCGACGATACGGGTGTTGCTCACGCTGCCGCCATCACGGTCGTTGACGGTTTCGTTGATCCGGACTTTAACCTTGGCGTGCAGTGCGGCTTCGCCGGCACGGAACACACGGTCAACTTCCTGCAGATCCGCGAACACACGACCTTCGCCCTTGGCGTTGATCGCTTCACGAGTCATGTAGTACAGACCCAATACAACGTCCTGCGACGGAACGATGATTGGCTCACCGTTGGCTGGCGACAGAATGTTGTTGGTCGACATCATCAACGCACGCGCTTCGAGCTGGGCTTCCAGCGTCAGCGGTACGTGCACGGCCATTTGGTCGCCGTCGAAGTCGGCGTTGTACGCGGCGCAGACCAGAGGGTGCAGCTGGATAGCCTTACCTTCGATCAGTACCGGTTCAAACGCCTGGATACCCAGACGGTGAAGGGTCGGTGCACGGTTGAGAAGAACCGGGTGTTCGCGAATCACTTCAGCGAGAACGTCCCAAACCTCTGGCAGCTCGCGCTCGACCATCTTCTTGGCAGCCTTGATGGTGGTAGCGAGACCACGCATTTCAAGCTTGCCGAAAATGAACGGCTTGAACAGCTCGAGAGCCATTTTCTTCGGCAGACCGCACTGGTGCAGACGCAGGGTCGGACCTACGGTAATTACCGAACGGCCAGAGTAGTCAACACGCTTACCGAGCAAGTTCTGACGGAAACGACCCTGCTTACCCTTGATCATGTCAGCCAGGGATTTCAGAGGACGCTTGTTGGAACCGGTGATAGCGCGGCCACGACGACCGTTGTCGAGCAGTGCGTCGACAGCTTCCTGCAACATACGCTTTTCGTTGCGCACGATGATGTCCGGAGCGGACAGATCCAGCAGGCGCTTCAAGCGGTTGTTACGGTTGATCACTCGACGATACAGATCGTTGAGGTCGGAAGTCGCGAAGCGACCGCCATCCAGCGGGACCAGTGGACGCAGATCTGGCGGCAGAACCGGCAGAACGGTCAGCACCATCCACTCTGGCAGGTTGCCGGAACCCTGGAAGGCTTCCATCAACTTCAGACGCTTGGACAGCTTCTTGATCTTGGTTTCGGAGTTGGTTTGCGGAATTTCTTCACGCAGGCGGCCAATCTCGTGTTCCAGGTCGATAGCGTGCAGCAGTTCGCGGACAGCTTCGGCACCCATGCGGGCATCGAAATCGTCGCCGAACTCTTCCAGCGCTTCGAAGTACTGCTCGTCGTTCAGCAGCTGACCTTTTTCAAGGGTGGTCATGCCTGGATCGATAACGACGTAGCTCTCGAAGTAGAGAACGCGCTCGATATCACGCAGGGTCATGTCCATCAGCAAGCCGATACGGGACGGCAGCGATTTCAGGAACCAGATGTGGGCAACTGGCGAGGCCAGTTCGATGTGCGCCATGCGCTCACGACGAACTTTTGCCAGCGCGACTTCAACGCCGCACTTCTCGCAGATCACACCACGGTGCTTCAAGCGCTTGTACTTACCGCACAGGCACTCGTAATCCTTTACCGGGCCAAAGATCTTGGCGCAGAACAGGCCGTCACGCTCAGGTTTGAACGTACGGTAGTTGATGGTTTCCGGCTTTTTAACTTCACCGAACGACCACGAACGGATCATCTCAGGCGATGCCAATCCGATACGGATGGCGTCGAACTCTTCGACTTGACCCTGGTTTTTCAGCAAATTCAGTAGGTCTTTCAAGGCCTTTCCTCCTGGCGGAGCAGAGAGCGGGCAATCCTGCCCCGCTCTCGATTCGCGTCACGTGTTATTCGGTTTCCAGATCGATATCGATGCCGAGGGAACGAATTTCCTTGATCAACACGTTGAAGGACTCGGGCATGCCCGGCTCCATACGGTGATCGCCATCCACGATGTTTTTGTACATCTTGGTACGGCCGTTCACATCGTCCGACTTCACTGTGAGCATTTCTTGCAGAGTGTAAGCGGCACCGTATGCTTCCAGTGCCCAGACCTCCATCTCCCCGAAACGCTGACCACCGAACTGCGCCTTACCACCCAGCGGCTGCTGGGTAACCAGGCTGTACGAACCGGTAGAACGAGCGTGCATCTTGTCGTCTACCAAGTGGTTCAGCTTCAGCATGTACATGTAGCCAACGGTAACCGGGCGCTCGAACTTGTTGCCGGTACGGCCGTCGGTCAGCTGCATCTGGCCGCTTTCTGGCAGGTCCGCCAGTTTCAGCATGGCCTTGATTTCGCTTTCCTTGGCACCGTCGAACACTGGAGTGGCCATTGGAACGCCGCCACGCAGGTTTTGAGCCAGGTCCAGGATTTCCTGGTCCGAGAAGTCATCGAGGCTTTCCTGACGACCGCCGATCTCGTTATAGATCTCGTGCAGGAACTTGCGCAGCTCGGCAACTTTGCGCTGCTCTTCAATCATGCGATTGATCTTCTCGCCCAGACCCTTGGCCGCGAGGCCCAGGTGGGTTTCAAGGATCTGACCGACGTTCATACGCGAAGGTACGCCCAACGGGTTGAGGACAACGTCGACCGGGGTGCCATTGGCATCGTGCGGCATGTCTTCAACCGGCATGATCACGGAGACCACACCTTTGTTACCGTGACGACCGGCCATCTTGTCGCCCGGCTGGATGCGACGACGGATTGCCAGGTAGACCTTGACGATTTTCAGCACGCCTGGAGCCAGGTCATCGCCCTGCTGCAGTTTGCGCTTCTTGTCTTCGAACTTGTCGTCCAGCAGACGGCGACGATCAACGATGTAGGCCTGAGCCTTCTCGAGCTGCTCGTTCAGAGCATCTTCAGCCATGCGCAGTTTGAACCACTGGCCGTGCTCAAGACCGTCGAGGACTTCGTCGGTGATGTCCTGGCCTTTCTTCAGACCGGCGCCGCCTTCGGCTTTGTGGCCGACCAGAGCGGAACGCAGACGTTCGAAAGTAGCACCTTCAACGATACGGAACTCTTCGTTCAGGTCCTTGCGGATCTCGTCCAGCTGGGACTTCTCGATCGACAGGGCACGAGCATCACGCTCAACGCCGTCGCGGGTGAAGACCTGTACGTCGATGACAGTACCCTTGGTACCGGTAGGTACACGCAGGGAAGTGTCTTTAACGTCGCTGGCTTTTTCACCGAAGATCGCACGCAGCAGTTTTTCTTCCGGAGTCAGCTGGGTCTCGCCTTTCGGAGTGACCTTACCAACCAGGATGTCGCCTGCGCCAACTTCAGCACCTACGTAAACGATACCGGCTTCGTCCAGCTTGTTCAGTGCCGCTTCACCCACGTTCGGGATGTCGGCAGTGATTTCCTCTGGCCCAAGCTTGGTGTCACGAGCCACACAGGTCAGTTCCTGGATGTGGATCGTGGTGAAACGGTCTTCCTGAACAACACGCTCGGACAGGCAGATGGAGTCTTCGAAGTTGAAGCCGTTCCATGCCATGAACGCGATGCGCATGTTCTGACCCAGTGCCAGTTCACCCATGTCGGTGGACGGGCCGTCGGCCATGATGTCGCTACGCTGAACCCGATCACCCTTACGCACCAGCGGACGCTGGTTGATGCAGGTGTTCTGGTTGGAGCGGGTGTATTTGGTCAGGTTGTAGATGTCGACACCGGCTTCACCGGTTTCAACTTCGTCATCGGCAACACGAACCACGATACGGCTGGCGTCGACGGAGTCGATCACGCCGCCACGACGAGCCACGACGCAAACGCCGGAGTCACGGGCTACGTTACGCTCCATGCCGGTACCTACCAGCGGCTTGTCAGCGCGCAGGGTTGGTACAGCTTGACGCTGCATGTTCGAACCCATCAACGCACGGTTGGCGTCGTCGTGCTCGAGGAACGGAATCAGCGACGCAGCAACCGAAACTACCTGCTTCGGCGATACGTCCATCAAGGTGACGTCTTCCGGCGCCTTGACGGTGAATTCGTTCAAGTGACGAACAGCTACCAGCTCGTCGATCAGGACTTTCTTGTCGTTCATCGTGGCCGAGGCCTGAGCGATCACGTGATCGGCTTCTTCGATGGCGGACAGGAACACGATCTCGTCGGTGACCAGAGCGTCTTTCACCACACGGTACGGGCTTTCCAGGAAGCCGTACTGGTTGGTGCGCGCATAAGCGGCCAGGGAGTTGATCAGACCGATGTTCGGACCTTCCGGCGTTTCAATCGGGCATACACGACCGTAGTGAGTCGGGTGTACGTCACGCACTTCGAAGCCGGCACGCTCACGAGTCAGACCGCCAGGGCCGAGTGCGGAAACACGACGCTTGTGGGTGATCTCGGACAGCGGGTTGTTCTGGTCCATGAACTGGGACAGCTGGCTGGAACCGAAGAACTCTTTCACCGCCGCAGCCACTGGCTTGGCGTTGATCAGGTCTTGCGGCATCAGGCCTTCGCTTTCAGCCATCGACAGACGCTCTTTGACCGCACGCTCAACACGTACCAGGCCAACGCGGAACTGGTTCTCGGCCATTTCGCCTACGCAGCGAACACGACGGTTACCCAGGTGGTCGATGTCATCGACGATGCCTTTACCGTTACGGATGTCGACCAGGGTCTTCAGTACCGCGACGATGTCTTCCTTGCACAGCACGCCCGAACCTTCGATCTCGGTACGACCGATACGACGGTTGAACTTCATCCGGCCGACCGCAGACAGGTCATAGCGCTCAGGGCTGAAGAACAGGTTGTTGAACAGGGTCTCGGCAGCGTCCTTGGTTGGCGGCTCGCCTGGACGCATCATGCGATAGATCTCGACCAGCGCTTCCAATTGGTTGCTGGTGGAGTCGATCTTCAGGGTGTCGGAGACGAACGGACCGCAGTCGATATCGTTGGTGTACAGAGTTTCGATGCGAACAACCTGAGCCTTGGCGATTTTGGCCAGGATCTCGGTGTTCAGCTCGGTGTTGCACTCTGCCAGGATTTCGCCGGTTGCCGGGTGCACGATGACCTTGGCGGTTGTGCGACCCAGGACGTAGTCCAGAGGCACATCCAGCTCTTTGATCCCGGCTTTTTCCAGCTGGTTGATGTGGCGAGCGGTGATACGACGACCCTGCTCGACAATAACCTTGCCTTTGTCATCCAGAATATCGAGGACAGCGATTTCACCGCGCAGGCGCTGAGGCACCAGCTCCAGGCTCAGGGTCTCGCCCTTCACATGGAATACGTTGGTGGTATAGAACGCGTCCAGCACTTCTTCAGTGGTATAGCCCAGCGCGCGTAGCAGTACCGATGCAGGCAGCTTGCGACGACGGTCGATACGCACGAATACGCAGTCTTTCGGGTCGAACTCGAAGTCCAGCCACGAACCGCGGTAAGGAATGATGCGCGCGGAGTACAGCAGTTTACCGGAGCTGTGCGTCTTGCCACGGTCGTGGTCGAAGAACACGCCCGGGGAACGGTGCAGCTGGGAAACGATTACACGCTCGGTACCGTTGATTACGAAGGTACCGTTTTCAGTCATCAGGGGGATTTCACCCATGTAGACTTCTTGCTCTTTGATGTCCTTGATCGCTTTGTTCGACGACTCTTTGTCGAAAATGATCAGGCGCACTTTTACCCGCAAAGGTACGGCGTAAGTTACACCGCGCAATACGCATTCTTTGACATCAAATGCCGGTTCGCCCAGGCGATAACCGACGTACTCCAGCGCAGCATTGCCGGAGTAGCTGATGATCGGGAAAACGGATTTGAAGGCCGCATGCAGGCCCACGTCGCGGAACTGATCTTTAGTCGCTCCCGCTTGCAAGAATTCACGATACGAATCCAGCTGGATGGCCAGGAGGTACGGCACATCCATGACGTCCGGCAACTTGCTAAAGTCCTTGCGGATACGTTTTTTCTCAGTATATGAGTAAGCCATCAGCGTTCCCCAGCTTGGTCACCTGCTTGTTTGGCCCCTCCCGACGGGAGCAGCCAGAAAATCGTGCAAACCCCATGGTTTGCGCCACCGCATCGGGTGGTTACAGCACGTTATCGGCACCGACCCAGTCGGCTGCCAATAACGGAAAAAGGCCGGTGGCAAGAGCCACCAGCCATCAGCCTGTCGCTTAACGCTCGGGCTGGAGGAGCAAAGTCGATGCTTACTTCAGCTCGACTTTAGCGCCTGCTTCTTCCAGAGCTGCTTTGGCTTTGTCGCCTGCATCTTTGGTCACTGCTTCCAGAACCATGGCAGGAGCGCCGTCAACTACAGCCTTGGCTTCTTTCAGGCCCAGACCGGTCAGTTCACGTACTGCCTTGATCACGTTAACTTTCTTCTCGCCAGCTTCCAGCAGCATGACGTTGAATTCAGTTTGCTCTTCAACAACAGCGGCAGCAGCAGCTGGACCAGCCGATGCAGCAGCAGCGGTAACACCGAATTTTTCTTCGAAAGCTTTGATCAGCTCAACAACTTCCATTACGGACATGTTGCCAACTGCTTCAAGGATATCGTTCTGAGAGATAGACATGAATCTAATTCCTGATATTGGGGACGGCCTACGCGACCATCGAAAAAAACAAAAAACGCGAGAAGTTGACGAGCCTTAGGCTGCAGCAGCTTCTTTCTGGTCGCGAATTGCCGCCAGAGTACGAGCCAACTTGCTGGTAGCGCCTTGAATCACGCTCATCAGCTGAGAAATTGCTTCGTCACGGGTCGGCAGAGTTGCCAGTACGTCGATTTGGTTAGCTGCGAGGAACTTGCCCTCGAACGCAGCTGCCTTGATCTCGAACTTGTCCTGACCCTTTGCGAATTCCTTGAAGATCCGGGCAGCAGCGCCTGGATGTTCTTTGGAGAACGCAATCAGGGTAGGGCCAGTGAACACGTCGTTGAGGACACTGAATTCAGTGTCAGCAACAGCGCGCTTGAGCAGGGTGTTACGTACAACACGTACGTAAACGCCAGCTTCACGAGCCTCTTTACGGAGTCCGGTCATCGCGCCTACTGTTACGCCACGGGCATCAGCCACGACAGCGGACAGAGCGACTTTGGCAGCCTCGTTGACTTCAGCGACGATGGCCTTCTTGTCTTCGAGTTTAATTGCCACGGGTTTAACTCCTGCTTGTTACCGTTTCATCTGGTCGAAACCGGATGTCGTTTTGGTGTCTGATTCGGTAAGGAACCGGGAGCACCATCTGCGTAGGCTTGAGGTTTAAGACTTGCGTCGCCTACGGTCTTGGATAGCCCCCGCCAGGCAGGGACCCCAATTTTTCAATTGGCGCAATCGCTTGCGCCAATCTGTGTCTTACGCGTCGAGCGAGCTTTGGTCGATGACCAGACCTGGGCCCATAGTGGTGCTCAGGGTAACGCGCTTGACGTAAATACCTTTCGAGGAAGCTGGCTTGATACGCTTCAGATCAGCGATCAGGGCTTCAACGTTTTCCTTCAGCTTGACGGCATCGAAGCCGATCTTGCCAACGGAAGTGTGGATGATGCCGTTTTTGTCGGTGCGATAACGAACCTGACCAGCCTTGGCGTTTTTAACCGCGGTAGCTACGTCTGGAGTTACGGTGCCGACTTTAGGGTTAGGCATCAGGCCACGTGGACCGAGGATCTGACCCAACTGACCTACAACGCGCATTGCATCCGGGGATGCGATCACTACGTCATAGTTCAGGTCGCCGCCTTTCATTTCGGCAGCCAGGTCGTCCATGCCTACACGGTCAGCGCCGGCAGCCAGAGCGGCTTCAGCAGCTGGACCTTGAGTGAACACAGCAACGCGAACGGTCTTGCCAGTGCCGTGTGGCAGCACGGTAGCGCTACGAACGACCTGGTCGGATTTACGCGGGTCAACACCCAGGTTTACAGCTACGTCGAACGACTCGCTGAACTTGACAGTCGACAGCTCAGCCAGCAGGGCAGCGGCGTCTACAAAGTTGTAGGCCTTGCCTGCTTCGATTTTGCCGGCGATAGCCTTTTGACGCTTGGTCAGCTTAGCCATTACACACCCTCCACGTTAAGGCCCATGCTACGAGCAGAACCGGCGATAGTACGCACGGCTGCTTCCATATCAGCTGCAGTCAGATCCGCGTTTTTGGTTTTCGCGATTTCTTCCAGCTGTGCACGAGTCACGGTGCCAACCTTAACGGTGTTCGGACGAGCGGAACCGCTGGTCAGACCGGCCGCCTTCTTCAGCAGAACCGAAGCAGGGGTGGATTTGGTTTCGAAAGTGAAGCTACGGTCGCTGTAGACAGTGATGATCACTGGAGTCGGCAGACCTGGCTCAAGACCCTGAGTACGGGCGTTGAAAGCCTTGCAGAATTCCATGATGTTCACGCCGTGCTGACCCAGAGCAGGACCAACAGGTGGGCTTGGGTTAGCCTGAGCGGCCTTCACTTGCAGCTTGATGTAAGCGGTAATCTTCTTGGCCATGAGGCACTCCAATTACGGGTTCGAACGCCTCGAGAGGCTCCCCGGTTACTTGCGCGTTTATCCCAGTGACGACAAAACCCCACAGCCTACGGCTGCGGGGTTGGGATTTTTGTTCAACTAGACCTTTTCGACCTGGCTGAACTCGAGCTCCACCGGAGTAGAGCGACCGAAAATGAGCACTGCGACCTGGATCCGGCTCTTTTCGTAGTTAACTTCTTCAACAACACCGGTAAAGTCTGCGAACGGACCGTCATTGACACGCACCGACTCACCCGGCTCGAACAACGTCTTCGGCTTCGGTTTGTCGCTGCCATCGGCAACGCGGCGCAGAATCGCTTCTGCTTCTTTATCGGTGATTGGCGCAGGCTTGTCGGCAGTACCGCCGATGAAACCCATCACCCGAGGAGTGTCCTTGACCAAGTGCCAAGTACCCTCATTCATATCCATCTGCACCAGCACATAGCCAGGGAAGAATTTGCGTTCGCTTTTGCGCTTCTGGCCATTGCGCATTTCAACCACTTCTTCAGTGGGAACCAGAATCTCGCCGAAGCCATCTTCCATACCGGCCAGCTTTACGCGCTCGATCAGCGAGCGCATTACATGCTTCTCGTAACCGGAGTAAGCATGCACAACATACCAACGCTTAGCCACGGGACACCCTTAGCCGACGATCAAGGAAACAAGCCAGCCGAGCAGGGAATCAAGCCCCCACAACAGCAACGCCATAACCAGGACAACAGCCACAACGATCAACGTGGTCTGCGTGGTTTCTTGGCGAGTTGGCCAAACGACTTTACGAATTTCGGTGCGCGCTTCCTTAACCAGTACAAAGAAAGACTTGCCCTTGACCGTCTGCAGGCCTACAAAGGCAGCTACGGCAGCAATGGCAAGCAATGCGAGTACGCGGTACAGGATCGGCGAAGCAGAAAAGTACTGATTGCCAACAACGCCAACAACCACCAGAGCGACTACTACAAGCCACTTGAGGAGGTCGAAACGAGAGCCTTGAGCTTCAGCTTTAGGAGTCATCTATGAAGATCCTGTGAAAAGAAAGCCAGACACACCGAGTGAATCTGGCAGGTCAGGAGGGAATCGAACCCCCAACCTACGGTTTTGGAGACCGTCGCTCTGCCAATTGAGCTACTGACCTAAAACAAAATCAGGCCGACCATTATGCCGACCCGAAAAAGACTTTACAACACTTACCAGGCAACCTTGGCTGCAACACCGGCATTCACGACACCGGCAACCTTCAGAAACACCATCAGGCGCAACCACTACCACCTAAAACAAAGGCAGATATTTTCATATCTGCCTTGTTATATGGAGCTCTTGAGCGGATTTGAACCGCTGACCTCACCCTTACCAAGGGTGTGCTCTACCAACTGAGCTACAAGAGCGTAACACTGTGCAAAACCTGTAAACTTGGAGCGGGTAGCGGGAATCGAACCCGCATCATCAGCTTGGAAGGCTGAGGTTCTACCACTAAACTATACCCGCGAGGCTTACAGCTCTCGCTAAAAATGGTGGAGGGGGAAGGATTCGAACCTTCGAAGTCGTAGACGTCAGATTTACAGTCTGATCCCTTTGGCCGCTCGGGAACCCCTCCTAAGCGAGCCGGCATTCTACATCATGCCAGCCTTCTGTCAAGCATTTTTCTCATTAAAAACCTGAGCTTAGCTGCGTTGACCTTGCTTCACACCGTTAACCGTTTCCGGTGTTCGCTGTGGAGCGGGCGCCATTCTATGCAAACTATTCGGTGGGTGCAACCCCCTCGCACGGCATTATTTTATGTTTTAACTCATTGAATTCTTTAGAAAGGTTTTGCAGCTGCAAATCGTCCAGCCGACGCCGGCTTTCCGGTGCGATACGCACCCAATACCCTGCCCCTTCAGCCGCAGCTTTCGGCAGGGGCTGAAACTTGACCTCCATCCCGCTCAAACGACGCTCAACCGCCTGCGCGGCCTCCTGGCGCGTATAGCCGCCCAGATAAAGACAGCCATTGTCTGTCGTGACAGCTTTACCCTTGTCCCTGGATACGTCACTTGCTTCGCTCAACAAGCGGATATCTTGTTGAGACCCGCGATAGAGACTCAAAGGCGTGACATCCTTCGCGCGCAGAGGAGCCTCTTGTTGATGCCAGATGTAGTAGAAGCCATTGAGGACAAGCAGCAGCAGAAACAACCAACGCATAAAAACCTCAGGACAAGGGACAGGCCATGGCCAATCCGACAAACACCAAGTCCGGAACAACCCTGGCCTGAGGCACGACCTCAGCAACCAGGCTCGCATCCCCCCCGGTGAGGAACACGACAAAGTCCTCCCCCCAGTAACTTCGCGCCAATTCGAGCTGGGTCAGCACGAAGCCGCGCAACATCAACAGACAGCCACGCTCTACAGCCTCGACAGTCGCGCGACCAGGAACAAGACTTTCCTGAGCCTGCTCGGCCGCCAGATCCCCATAACGAATTTTGCGGGTATGGGTTCGCAACTGGTTGCGCATCAACGGCATCCCCGGACAGATGAAACCACCCAGGTGCTCTCCATCCCCCGCGATAAAATCAGCGGTCACGGCCGTACCGAAATCGAGCACCAGGCACGCACCTGAAGCCAGATGAAAGCCTCCGAGCATTGCGAGCCACCGATCCAGCCCCAGCCGCTCAAACTCGTCATACCCATTGCGCACGCCTGACATTTCGCGCGCAGGCGTTGCACACACAACCGGCACATCAAAGGTATCGCCGAGCAAAGACGTCAGCGCAGCGGTTTCCTCCGCGGTCCTGACGCTCACCAACCGGCAAAACGTGAGGGCAAGCCCCTTGAGCGCCCCCAACCCCTCCAGCAATCCAGGATTGGAATCGACGACCCCTTCACCCAGCACCTGCCCCGCATTAGCGGCAAGCACACGCCACTTGATGAAACTATTCCCACAATCGAGCTCAAGAATCATCACGCAACCTCAGGCTCAACTCACCACCACTGAAGACTTTCTCCACACCATCCACCTTCAGGCGCAAAGCGCCCTGGCCATCAATACCAAGCACTTCACCATCAATTTGATTGACGCCGGCAATCAACGACACGCTTCGCCCCTGCCACAGGTGATTTTGCTCCCACTCCGACTGGATGGCCAAAAAACCACCCGCCTGGTGACGAGCCAGGTATCGCTGCAGCATCTCCCCCAGCATCGCAACCAATTGGTTGCGATCAAACAATTTGCCCGACTCGAGCCGCAGGGATGTCCACTGCTGGTCCACCTCATCAGCGGACTGCATGTTCACATTGATTCCCACCCCTAGGACCACGTGGCACACATCAGCAGGATCACCAACCAACTCGAGCAGTATTCCCGCGATCTTTTTCTGACCTACAAGGACATCGTTAGGCCATTTCAAGCCAGCGGCTGCAATACCGAGCTCACGCAACGTCTGCAAGACAGCGAGTCCAACGACGAGACTCAAGCCCTCCAGCTGACGCATCCCACCATCAATGCGTAGCACCAGGCTGTAATAGACGTTTTCTGCGAATGGACTGACCCACTTGCGACCACGTCGCCCGCGTCCGGCTGTCTGCCGCTCCGAAAGCACCACAAACGGTGCCGCCTGCCCCCGCTCGATAGCGCGCAGTGCCTCGGCATTCGTGGAGTCGATTGAATCGTAAACCTGGACGGGCCAGGCGCAAGAATGCGCCTGAGCGCTTATCTCGGCAGGATCGAGCAGCGCTAATGGCGCGGACAATTGATAGCCGCGTCCACGAACCTTATGAATAGACAAACCCAGCTCAGCTTCCAAATGCTGAAGCTGCTTCCACACAGCGCTACGACTGACGCCAAGGGCAGCGCCCAATGCTTGACCCGAATGGAATCGGCCATCTTTAAGAAGCTTTAACAACGTCAGCATGCAGGTCTCGCCTCACAATGAGGCCCGCATGATATCCACGCACCGAGCGATTGCATAGAAATCCAGTAGCCATGGCTTTTCTGCGGACAAAAACAAAACCCCAACTGCTTTCGCAATTGGGGTTTCGGAATTTAATCTTGACGATGACCTACTCTCACATGGGGAAACCCCACACTACCATCGGCGATGCATCGTTTCACTGCTGAGTTCGGGATGGGATCAGGTGGTT